>DATGHD010000462.1:0-9836 GCA_035308145.1 Roseiarcus sp. | reverse complement strand
GCGCATCCAGGTCGAGACGCTCGAGCAGAACGTCAAGGACTTCGGCGTGCCGTACTTCCCGGTGATGGACGTGCGCCAGGGCATCGTCCACATCATCGGGCCCGAGCAGGGCTTCACCCAGCCGGGCATGACGGTGGTGTGCGGCGACAGCCACACGGCGACCCACGGCGCGTTCGGCGCGCTCGCCTTCGGCATCGGCACCTCGGAGGTCGAGCACGTGTTGGCGACCCAGACCCTGGTCGCCAAGCCGTCGAAGAACATGCGCGTGACCTTTGTCGGCGCGCCTGGCCCCGGTGTCGGGGCCAAGGACTTCGCCCTGGCGATGATCAGCCAGATCGGCACGGCCGGCGGCACCGGCCACGTCATCGAATATGCCGGCGAAGCGATCCGGGCGCTGTCGATGGAAGGGCGGATGACCGTCTGCAACATGTCGATCGAAGGCGGCGCGCGCGCCGGCATGGTGGCGCCCGACGAGAAGACCTTCGCCTTCCTGAAAGACCGCCCGAAATCGCCCAAAGGCGCGCTTTGGGACGAGGCGGTCTCCTATTGGCGCTCGCTGCGTTCGGACGAAGGCGCGCAATTCGACAAGGAGGTCAGGCTCGACGCCGGCGCTCTGCCGCCGATCGTTTCCTGGGGCACCAGTCCGCAGGATGTGGTCTCAATCACCGGCGCCGTTCCGCACGTCGAAGACGGCGCCACCGAGCAAAAGCGCGCTTCGATCAAACGCGCGCTCGACTATATGGGCCTCAATGGCGGCGAGAAAATCATCGACATCAAGCTCGATCGCGTTTTCCTCGGCTCATGCACAAACGGCCGTATCGAGGATTTGCGAGCGGCGGCGAAAATCGTCGAGGGCCGAAAAGTCGCAGAGAGCGTCAATGCGATGGTGGTGCCTGGCTCCGGTCTCGTAAAAGAGCAAGCCGAGGCGGAAGGTCTCGACAAGATTTTCAAGGCGGCGGGCTTTGACTGGCGAGAGCCAGGTTGCTCGATGTGCCTGGCGATGAATCCCGATAAGCTCTCGCCCGGCGAGCGCTGCGCCTCGACCTCGAACCGCAATTTCGAAGGCCGGCAAGGATACAAAGGCCGCACCCACCTCGTTTCGCCGATCATGGCCGCCGCGGCGGCGATCGCCGGGCGTTTCGTTGACGTGCGCGAGTGGCGGTGAAACGGCTGCCGCACTCATGTCATTCCCGCGAAAGCGGGAATCCAGGGCGACGATCTCCCACATGCTGAGGTTCCCTTGATTCCCGCCTTCGCGGGAATGACGGGACGCATTTTCGATGGTGGTAGGCGCGGCCGAGAGATTTTTCTTGAAAAGGTAACCCAAAAGTTACATATTAGGAACATGAGCATGGACGCGGTCTTCCGAGCGCTCGCCGACCCGGTCAGACGGCGCTTGCTGGACGCTCTCCATGCGTGGAATGGGCAGACGCTCAGCGCGCTTTGCCAGGGCCACGACATGACGCGTCAAGCGGTGATGAAGCATCTGGCGGTTCTCGAAGAGGCGAATCTCGTCGCGACGCGAAAGCGCGGGCGCGAGAAGCTGCACTACCTCAATCCCGTTCCGATCAATGAGATCGCCGAAAGGTGGATCGGCAAATACGAGCGCTCGCGGCTTAGCGCGCTCAGCGATTTGAAGAAAAACCTGGAAGGAACGTCTGATGGGCAATGACCGCTTCGTTTATGTCACGTACATTCGCACCACGGCGGAGAAACTTTGGGACGCGCTGACCAAGCCGGAATTCACGCGCCTCTATTGGGCGGGCGTCACGGCGGAATCGACCTGGGCGCCCGGCGCCTCTTGGCGGCTGATCATCCCCGACGGGCGCGTCGCCGACACCGGGGAAATCGTCGAATCCGACCAGCCCAGCAAGCTCGTCGTGACCTGGAGAAACGAGTTTCGGCCTGACCTGCATGCAGAAGGCCATTCCCGTTGCACGTTCGAACTGGAGCCCGCGAAAGGCGCCGTCAAACTCACTATTGTCCATGAGATCGACAAGCCCCGCTCGAAATTGATCGAGGCCGTAGCCAGCGGGTGGCCCGCCATTCTTTCGAGCCTCAAGAGCCTGCTTGAGACAGGCGAATCGCTCGAAATGACCCGCGAGTGGCCGAAGGACCTTTGACCGGTCTCGCCGGCGAGCCGCCAAGTTCTTCGAACTTCGGGTGCGGTCTTTCGATATTTGATTCTGACTATTTGCCCATCAATTCTATAATGCAATGCTTGCTGACTTTGCGAAATTCGTGACGTCTGCAATGGACCCAGTCGATGAATTGCTGGCCCGCCAGCCGACGAGGACACCATGACCAAATTGCTCGACCAGGCGGTTGAAACCACGCGACGGCTCGCTCCTGATCAACAGGACGAAATCGCCCGGATGATGATGCTCTATGCCGATCTTCCGGTGATTCAGCTCACGCCCGAAGAAGAAGCCGACCTTGCCGCCGCCGACGAGGAAATCGCGCGCGGCGACTTGGCGACCGACGAACAGGTGCGCGCGCTCTGGACCAAGCCTCGGCCTTGAAGGTTCGTTTCACCAATCATGCCGTCCGCCAGATCGACCAAGCCTTGACCACATCGCGGCGCGCTCGCCACAGGGCGAAAGGGCCGGGCGCGAGCGTATGCGCGAGGTGGTGACGATGCTTGAAGATCATCCCTACTTTTTCGACTATTGGCTTGCCGGCGACGCGATTGTCATCATGCGCTTTCGCCACGGTGCGCGGCGGCCTTTATGACGATTTATGGCTATGCGCGCGTGTCTGGCAAAGGCCAAGAACCTGGCCGCGCAATTCGCCGACCTTAAGGCGGCCGGCTGTCACCGTATCTTTCGCGAGAAGCTTAGCGCCGTGACGGCTGATCGGCCGGAGTTAAGAAAGCTGCTTGCCGAACTCGGCAGCTTGCGATCGCCGCGTCGGGGTGCGTTTGGCTTCCGGGCCCATCAGGCGAGCGGCGTCGATGGCGGGTCTTGAGGTCATGCGGCCTTTAAAGGCAGGAACGAACCATCGCGCCGATTTCGCGCGCCTTGCGCCAGGGGCCCGAGAGCCTTATGCGGGAAAATCATGCGCGCCGGCAGGCTCATCATCGACGAGAGCGAGATCGTCGAAAACTTCGTTCGCGCCTCCGGCCCCGGCGGCCAGAACGTCAACAAGGTCGCGACGGCGGTCGAATTGCGCTTTGACGCGCGCCGCTCGAAAGGCTTGCCGGACGACGTCGCTGCGCGTCTGCAACGCCTCGCCGGCTCGCGGCTCACGCAGGACGGCGTGGTCGTGATTTTCGCGCAGCGCTTTCGCAGCCAGGAGCGCAATCGCGCCGACGCCAGGGAGAGGCTGGCGGCGTTGCTGCTGCAAGCGCAGAAGCCGCCGACCGTTCGCCGACCGACCCGGCCGACCCAGGCCTCGAAGGAGAAGCGGCTAGAGTCGAAAACCCGACGCGGACGAACCAAGAGTTTACGCCGCGGCGCGTTCGACGATCACTGAATAACCTGAAACCGTCCCTCATCAGCTCCCGCCGCCATCTCCGCAGCAGGACGCCGCCGAGCCCTTGGTCCGCTCCGCCTGGATCGGCGGACAAGGCGCCGAACCATAAGAACAGAAGACGCAGCAATCTCCTTGTTTCGGCCTGAGCAAAGTCCCGCAACCTTTGCATTCATAGAAAACCTGGCAGGCGTCGGTCGGCATCGTTTCGATCGCCTGATGATTGCAAACTGGACAGGTCAAGACCGATGTGAGCTGGATCGTGGAGGGTGCCGCCAAGCCAGACATGCGTCGGTCTCACCGCGTCGGCATCGGATGTTCGCCGCGATAGTCGTAGAAGCCGCGTTGCGTCTTGCGGCCGAGCCAGCCGGCTTCGACATATTTCACCAACAGCGGGCAGGGACGGTATTTCGAGTCGGCGAGGCCCTCGTGAAGGACCTGCATCACGGCAAGGCAGGTGTCGAGCCCGATGAAATCGGCGAGCTGCAGCGGCCCCATCGGGTGGTTCGCGCCGAGGCGCATCGCCGTATCGATCGCCTCGACCGTGCCGACGCCCTCGTAAAGCGTATAGACCGCCTCATTGATCATCGGCAGCAGAATGCGGTTGACGATGAAGGCCGGAAAATCCTCGGAAAGGGTCGCGGTCTTGCCGAGCCGCGTGACGAAGGCCTTGGCCGCCTCGAAGGTTTCGTCCTGCGTGGCGATGCCGCGGATCAACTCGACGAGCTGCATGCGCGGCACGGGATTCATGAAATGAATGCCGATGAAGCGTTCGGGATGCGCGGTCACCGAGGCGAGGCGCGTGATCGAGATCGACGACGTGTTGGAGCTGACCAGCGCCTCGTCTTTCAAATAGGGACGGAGCGAGGTGAAAATCTTCCGTTTCACCTCCTCGTTTTCCGAGGCCGCCTCGATGATCAGGTCGCATTCGCCGAGCTGCACGAGGCTCGTCGCAGTCTCGATGCGCGAGAGCGCCTCTCGTCGCTTCGCTTCATCGATTTGGCCCCGCGTGACTTCGCGGGCGAGATGTCCGTTGATCGTCGCAAGGCCCGCCTTGAGCCGGTCGTCGTTGACGTCATTGAGGATGACGTTAAGACCCGCCACGGCGCAGACTTGCGCGATGCCGTTGCCCATCTGCCCGGCGCCGATCACGCCAACCCGGTTGATTGCGACTGTCATTTCTCAAGTCCGGCGGGCGAGCCCGCCCTTCAAGAGCAGGATCATAAGCCTATGAGGCGGCGCGTCCAAAGGCGACGAACCTTAAAGACTAACGCCCGATCTTGGCGAGCTCCTGGGCCAGCTCCGGCAGGGCGGTAAAAAGGTCGGCGACCAGGCCGTAGTCGGCGACTTGGAAGATCGGCGCTTCTTCGTCCTTGTTGATGGCGACGATGACCTTCGAATCCTTCATGCCGGCGAGATGCTGGATCGCCCCGGAAATCCCCACTGCGATGTAGAGATCCGGCGCGACCACCTTGCCGGTCTGACCGACTTGCCAGTCATTTGGCGCATAGCCGGCGTCGACTGCGGCGCGGGAGGCGCCCATCGCCGCGCCGAGCTTGTCAGCGACCGGTTCGATATAGGTTTTGAAATTCTCGGCTTTCTGCATCGCCCGGCCGCCCGAAATGACGATTTTCGCCGAGGTCAGCTCCGGCCGGTCGGACTTAGCCAATTCCTCTCCTTTGAAGGACGAGAGGCCAGGATCGGACGCGGCGCTTACTTTTTCGATCGGCGCCGGGCCGCCGGCCCCGGTCGCTTGAAAGGAGGCGGTCCGCACCGTGATCACTTTCTTGGCTTCGCCGGATTGCACCGTTTGGATGGCGTTGCCGGCGTAGATCGGCCGCTCGAACGTGTCAGCCGAAATGACTTTGATGATGTCAGAGATTTGCATCACGTCGAGCAAGGCCGCGACGCGAGGCATGACGTTCTTCGTAAAGGCGCTGGCGCCGGCGACGATCGCGCCATAGTCGCCCGCCAGGCTGACGATCAAAGCGGCCAGCGGCTCCGCGAGGCCATGTTCGTAAAGCGGATCATCCGCGACGCGGACGCGCGCGACGCCGGCAAGCTTCGCCGCCGTTTCGGCGGCTCCGCTCGCATTATGCGCGGCGATCAGAATGTCGACGGGCTCGCCCAATTGCGCCGCCGCGGTCAGCGCCTTGGCGGTTATGTCGGCGAGGCGACCATTGGCGACCTCCGCCAAAAGAAGGGTCGCCATTTTCAGATCACTCCTGCTTCGTCTTTGAGTTTCGCGACAAGCTCGGCGACGCTTTTGACTTTCAGTCCCGCCTTGCGCCCGCTTGGCTCCACTGTTTTCAAGATTTTCAACCGCGGCGTCACGTCGACGCCGAAGTCCGCGGGGGTCTTCTCGTCGATCGGCTTCTTCTTCGCCTTCATGATGTTAGGCAAGGAGGCGTAACGCGGTTCATTCAGGCGCAAATCCGTGGTCACGATCGCCGGAAGCTTGAGCGTGACTGTTTGCAAGCCCCCGTCCACCTCGCGCGTGACATCCACCACGCCCTCGCCGATGACGACCTTGGAGGCGAAGGAGCCCTGGCCCCAGCCAGTCAGCGCCGCGAGCATCTGGCCGGTTTGGTTGCAATCATCGTCGATCGCTTGCTTGCCGAGAATGACGAGGCCCGGCTTGACGGCGGCGACGACGCCCTTGAGCAGCTTGGCGACAGCCAAGGGTTCGACGATCGCGTCGGTTTTGATGAGAATGCCGCGATCGGCGCCCATGGCGAGCGCGGTGCGGATCGTCTCGCTCGCCTGCGCCAGGCCGATCGACACGATGATGACTTCGCTCGCCTTGCCGGCCTCCTTTTGGCGCAGAGCTTCTTCGACGGCGATCTCGTCGAATGGGTTCATCGACATTTTCACATTGGCGAGTTCGACGCCCGATCCGTCGGTCTTGACCCTAATTTTGACGTTGTAATCGACCACCCGTTTCACGGGCACGAGAATCTTCATCGCTTCGCGTCTCCATCATCCCAGGTCGCGGGTGGGCGGCCGCCCGCCGGCGAAACGATCCGCCGGACCAGTCCTCGCGCCGCCAATGACCTTAAATGGCGGGAAGCCCTAATGGCGGGGCTGGGCCGAGTCAACGCGCGCCCCTTGAGCCTCTGGCGCGCCGAGCCCGCCCTTTGCTCATTGGTCGCAATTGACGTTCGAAGCGGCGAAAGTCGATGATTGCCGTCTTGCTTCGTCGCCGCGCGAAGCAAGGCCCTGCGGCTTATAAGATGACCGAACTCGACCATTGGCAAAATCGGCTGCGGATCGGCGCGATCTCGCGGCGCGAATTCGTAGGCCGGGCGGCGATCTTGGGCGCATCGGGCGCCTTGATCGCAACAATGACGGGCGCAACCAACGCCGAGGGCGCCGAAACGATCAAGAAAGGAGGCGTGCTGCGCCTGGCGCTCGCGGGCGGCGCTGTGAGCGACCGCTTCGAGCCGGGCGGCTACGCCGATTCCGTCATGACCGTCGCCGGCCGCGGCCTTTTTAACACGCTCATAGAACTGGCGGCCGACGGCGCGACGAAACCTGAATTGGCGACGAACTGGGAGACCAAGGACGGCGCCAAGACCTGGATGATCGCGCTCCGCAAGGGCGTCAGGTTCTCCAACGGCCGCGAGTTCAGCGCCGATGACGCGATCTATTCGTTGAACATGCACCGCGGCGAGACCCAGTCGAGAGCGGCTCGGCTCATGAGCGCGGTTTCCGACATCAAGAAGCTCGATCGCTACCAGATCCAGATCAGTCTTGCCGAAGCCGACGCCGACTTCCCCTTTGTATTGACCGACCATCGCCTCGCAATTATGCCGGATGGATTCAAGGATTGGTCGAAACCGATCGGCACCGGCGGCTATCTCCTCGACAAGTTCGATCCGGGAGTACGGATCACGTTCAAGAGAGCGCCGGACTATTGGCGCGCCGGCGAGGGACGCGGTAATTTCGACGCCGCCGAAATCTCCGTCCTTGCCGAGAGCTCCGAGCGCCTTGGCGCGCTCGTCGGCGGCCAGGCCGACGTGATCAACCGCGTCGGCCCGAAGGCGGTCGCGCTCCTGCAAAAAACGCCGAAGATAGAGACTGTCGCCGCGCCGAGCGCCTGGTTCGCCGTCATGGCGATGGAGATCGACATGGCGCCCTTTGACAATCCCGATTTTCGGTTGGCGCTGAAATACGCCGCCGATCGCGACCAGATCGTCAAGACCTCGTTCAGCGGCTACGGCGCGATCGGCAATGATCACCCAATTCCGCCGGGCGATCCGTATTTCAACAAAGACTTGGCGTTACGCACGCATGACCTGGACCGGGCCGCATTCCATCTCAAGAAATCCGGCGTCGTCGATTCGCAAATCGTGCTTCAAGCCTCGGACGCGGCCTTTGACGGCGCTGTCGACATGGGCGCGCTCTTGCAGGCGAGCCTTGCGAAGGCCGGCGTCAAGATGCAGCTCAGGAACGAACCGACCGACGGATTTTGGGACAATGTCTGGCTCAAGGCGCCCTTTGTCGAAAGCTGCTGGAGCGGCGCCCCCGCCGCAACGCATATTCTTGCTCGCGTGTTCGGCGCCGACTCGCCCTTGAACGAAACCCATTGGCGCAACGATAAGTTCGAAAGGCTGCTTGCCGACGCCAAGCGCGAAACGGACGAGGCCAAGCGCAAGACCTATATCTGGGAGATGCAAGCCATGCTGCACAATGACGGCGGCGCGATCATCCCTGCGTTCAAGGATTGGATCGACGCCCATCGCGACAATGTCGGCGGCCATACGCCGCACGGCGGCTTCGAACTGGACAACGGTTATATTCTCGACAAGGCGTTCCTGAAGGCGTGACCCGCGGTCACGAGGCTTTGTCGCCGGCCTCCGTTCGGCCCCGCCTCCGAACGACGAAGCGCATGACCTCTCCTGCCTGCGTCGCCTTGATGAGTTCGTCGCCGAGTTCGCGGACGGTATGAGGAATGCCGATCGCCGCCATCGGATCGTCGGCACGTACGACGAGCGTCGCGCCGATCTTAAGGCGGGCCAATGCGCGTCTCGTCTTCAGAGCCGGCAACGGACATTTGAGGCCGCGCGCTTCGATCGTTGCGGCCGGTTCGCCTTTCGTCATCGCAACGGCGGCCCATCAATCGGTTCTGAGGTCAAGCTGTCTCAAGAGGGCTCATCGCGGAGGAGCCCCGCGCTCGAGGGCGGATTTTCTCATTGTTTGCATGGCGGAGCGAAAGCGCGAGAGAAATTTGAAGTCAAGGACGACCGCGTAGCGGTCGCCGCCTTAAGGCGGCGCCATAGGGCGTCGAAGACGCCCGTCGTATACGACGGGCTATGGCGTCCTCGAGTTCAAATTTCTCTCGCGCAAAATACTCGCCAGCTCTCAATGAGAGCGTGGCGCCGCGGAGGAGACCAGCGCTGATCTCAGGTCTGCCGGGTCGCGACAGCGGCGTGTAACGCCCGTTCGCGTCGCGACTTGCCGACTCAAGCGCTTTCGTGCTCCGAAGCGCTATTGGGCGGCGCCGCGCGGGCTGCGGCTCGCCACAGCGACTGAAGATTTCAGATGGCGAACGCCGCATTGTTCGTCGAAAGCGTCGATCTGGAGGGCGCGGAGGCGCGCTCGGCTTCATGGCGCGAGCTTTGCGGCCGCGCGCTCGAGGCGAACCCTTTCGCCGAACCGGCGTTCCTGCTCAACGCCGCCCGTCGTCTCGGCGAAGCGCCGCGTCTCGAATTTCTGTTCCTCTGGCCGGATGAGAGGCGAAATCGCCTTGTCGGACTGATCGCCCTTGCGCCGCCGCGCTTGCCCTATGGCGTCGCGCTCATCTGGCAGAGCGAACAGGCGGCTCTGCCCGGGCTGGTCCTCGATAGGGAGGCGGCTATAGCGGTGTGGACGAGCGCGCTTGCGTGGCTCAAGCGCGAGCGCCGCGGCATGGCCGGCTTGCTGGCGCCGACGCTCGGCGTCGGCGGGGCGACGTTTCAATCGCTCGAGGAGAGCGCGCAGCGCGAGGGATTGGCGTTTCTGAAATCCAATCCCCGCCGCCGCGCGATGCTCGCTTCGGCGCGGAGCGGCGGGTTCGAAGGCTCTTTGCCGGCAAAGAGGCTCAAAGAATGGCGCCGCCTTCGCCGCCGTCTTGAAGAGCGCGGCGCGCTTCGCTTCCTGTCGGCGCGAGATTCAGAAGCCTTTGAAAAATTCCTCGCTCTGGAAGCCAAAGGCTGGAAAGGGCGACGCGGCGCGCCGCTCGCCGCCGATTCGGGCCGCGCCGCTTTCGCCCGCGCGACCGCGTCAGCAATGGCGAGCGAGGGAAAACTGCGGGTCGATCGGCTCGAGCTTGGCGGCGCGACGATCGCCGCCGGCGTCATTCTCACCGCCGGCGACAAGGCCTT
>DATGHD010000461.1:0-12797 GCA_035308145.1 Roseiarcus sp. | reverse complement strand
GGGCGGCGCGCTCATCGAGCTGACCCCCGAGCAATTTGAATTTGTAAGAGGCCTTTTCGTCGCGACGCCGCCGCTGTCGCGACGCCTGCCGCCCGGCGATCACGCGCTGATGGGCTTGATCGGCGACCGCGCCGGCGTCCTTTTCATCGACGGCGCCAATGCCTGCGACGCTGGCGTTCTCCCGCCGGAACTGAAGCAGATGCTGCTCGACGTTGGCGCCGGCAAGGTCAATCACATCGGCGGGCCGGCGTGACTCATGGCCGCTGCAAATCGCGTGGCGTCTTTCCTGGCGACGATGGTCTGGGAAGGCGGCGACAAGCTTTCGCGTGATCCGCGCGATCCCGGCAATTGGAGCGGCGGCGGGATCGGCGCCGGAGAATGCCTCGGCTCGCAATGGGGCGTGTCGGCTTCAGTCGCGCTCAAAAATGGGCTGAAGCCGGGGGCGATCACCGCCGATGAAGCGCTGAGACTATTCGTTGAGGCGTATTGGCTGTCGATCAAGGCGGACAGTCTTCCTGCCGGCCTCGATCATTCGGCAAGCGATGATGCGTACAACGCTGGTCCGGCCGGCGCTCTGCGGCGGATAGGCAAGGCGCAATCGGCGCAGTTGAGCGTCGCGGGGCGTATCCATGCCTACGCCGCTTTGCGGCTGGCGTTTCTCGAGACTCTCCGATCATGGCGCGTCTTCCGCGTCGGCTGGGCGCGCCGCGTCGCGGGCGTAGAGGCGGAATCGCTCAAGATGGCGATGGCGGCTGCGCGGGGCGATGACAAGGTTGCGCCCCTTCGATCGCCAGACGCCTTGGCTTTCCTGACGCCGGCCGACATGCGGGCCCCGCCGATAGAAAAGATCACGCCGGAAAGCATCGCGCGCGCGGCCGCCGCGGCCCATGAGGCCAGCCGGAACAGCCGGGCAGTCGCCATCGCGGCAGCGCCGGCCGCTGGCGCCTGGGCCGCGCTCGCGTCGCAATGCGACGCGCCGGCCTGGACCATTTTCGCCATCGTGGCTGGCGCTGCGTTCGTCATCGCGTCGCAAGTCTGGACATGGCTTGCTCATGGCGCGCGGCGCGACGCTCTGGACGACCTTGTCGCCGAGCTCTCGCGCTCCGCGGCCGATTGAAACACCCTCGAGCCGCGCGAGACCGCCGGTTCCGACCATCACCAATCCAACCTGAAACGAAGGAGAAGCTGATGAGCCCTGACTTCATACGCCACCTCGCGACCGGCGCGATTGCCGCCGCTGTGCCGGCCGTACTCCACTACGCCGGCGGCGTGGATTGGACTTCGCTCGGTCCCTATGCCGTCTTCGCGCAGGGCGGCGTGCAGATCCTCACGGAAATCTGGAATCAGATGGCGGCGAAGTCCTGATCGCGGCCTCCCGCGACCCGCGCGCCTGACGCTTGCGTCTGCGCGCAATCCTTTAAGCCCCAGAAAATTGAGAGATCCCATGAGAAACCCGTTTCGCGCGGGCGCGGCTGCGCTCGCCCTTGCCGCCGTTATTGCCGTCGGTGGCTGCAATGTCTCCTCGGTCAACGGAATGATCGCCGCCGATGCGTCGAAGTCGCTGCCGACCACTTGCTCGCTCGGCGCGGCCGCCCATGCCGCCTTCGCGACGATCGCCGCGACCGGCAAGCTAAAGCTGGCTTTGGTGAGCCAGGAGGCCGCCGCCTTCGCCGGCCTCCAGAGCCTTTGCCGCAACCCGCCGACGGACGTCGCCTCGATGCTGATCGAGGCGGCGTCGATTTACGCCACCATCACGGCGTCGTTGAAATCCGCGCGGCAATGACGAGGGACGAGCCCATGCGGCGCCGTTCGCCGAGGAGTCGTTCATGAGCGTGATGATCGGAAGCGATCCGCCGTGGGGCCTGATCGAGGCCTTATCGACCGCGTTGGCGACTGCCGGGCTCGGGGCCTCGGCCTTTGTTTGGCGCCTGGCGACGCGATTCGAGAAGGCTTCCGTGGCTCTTGAGTGGCAGAAGGCGGAGCTCACGGCGGCCAAGCAGGCCGGCGAAGCTTCCAACCTTCGCCTTGCCGAGCGCCTGACCCAACTGCACGACGAGCACTGCCGGCTTCGCGAAATAACCGCGACTCTGCCGACCAGGGGCGACCTCCGCGACATGGAAGAGCGGCTTATCGAGAGAATGGACGCCTTGGCCGCCCGTATCGATCATGCGCTCGGTGGTTCCGGCGCTTAAGCATCCCCGCCAAGCCGCGCTCGCATCTCTTTAGGCAGTCGCGCCGGGCGGCCGGCTCTCAACGCTGCAACGCTGACCGTCGCGGCAGCAAGTCTCTCCTCGCCGCGCAAGATGATTTGCGCAAAGTCGATCGACGCCGCGCCAATGGCCGCCGGTCTTGTTTCGACCGTCAGCAGATCGTCCATTGCCGCGGGCTTCAAGAAGTCGATTGCGAGTCGGCGAACGACGAAGACGATCGATCCCTCCGCCGCCATGTCGCGCTGCTCGAAGCCGCGCGCGCGAAGCCATTCAGTGCGTCCGCGCTCGAGAAAGCGCAAGTAAGAGGCGTGATAGACTCGCCCCGAAAAATCAGTGTCCTCGTAATAGACGCGCAGAGCGAGCCGGCAGGCTCGGCCCTGCGCTCCCTCGTCGCGTACTTTGCCTTCCATCATAACCCGAACCTAACGCAAGCCGGCGTCGTCGAGAAGCGCGCCAGTCGGCCAGGTCTTTGACGCCCTCGATCCGCGATGCTATCCGCGCCGGCCATGCGCATCGTCTTCATGGGCGCGCCGGCCTTTGCAACGCCGACGCTCCTGGAAATTATCGGACAAGGTCACGATGTCGCCGCGGTCTATACGCGAGGCCCCCGGCCCGCTGGGCGTCGCGGCTTGGAGTTGACCAAGACGCCGGTCCACCTCGCCGCCGAGCAATTCGCAATTCCTGTCCTGACGCCGGCGACCTTGCGGGACGTCGCGGAGCAGGAGCGGTTTTACGCGCTCGACGCCGATGTCGCGGTGGTGGCGGCTTATGGATTGATCCTGCCGGCGCCAATTCTCGCCGCGCCCAAGTTCGGCTGCCTCAACGTCCACGCCTCTCTGCTGCCGCGCTGGCGCGGCGCGGCGCCGATCCAGCGCGCGATCATGGCGGGCGATCGAGAGACAGGCGTCTGCATCATGCGGATGGAGGAAGGGCTCGACGCCGGGCCAATCGCCCTTGTCGAGCGCGCGGCGATTCTCCCTGAGGCGACGGCCGGCGATATGACCGAGCGCCTCGCGCGAATGGGCGCCGATCTGATGGTGCGCGCCCTAACGGCGTTGGCGCGCGGCGCTTTGAGTTTCCGTCTGCAAGACGCCGAAGGCGCGCTCTACGCCAAGAAGATCGACAAGAGCGAAGCGCGCATCGATTGGCGGCGCGACGCCGAAACGGTCCGCAACCACATCCATGGCCTTTCGCCTGCGCCCGGCGCTTATTCGGAGATCGATTTCGGCCGCGGCGTCGAGCGGGTGAAATTTCTTCGCGTGAAAGTGGCGGATGGGGCGGGCGAGCCGGGCGAGACGATTGGCGGCGGGCTGACGATCGCCTGCGGAAGCGGCGCAATCGGCGTTATCGAAGCGCAACGGCCGGGAAAAACGCCGATGTCCGGCGTAGACCTTGTCCGCGGCGCGTTGATCGCAAAAGGCGCGCGGTTCAACTGACGCGGCGCGCCTCTATCGTTTCGCACAGCTGTCGCTTGAACTCGTCCTTGGCGTCGGCGGCGGCGCGCAAGATCTGCGCGGCGCGAAAGAAGTCGAGCACGCGAAAGCTTTGCACCGGCGGCCGGATCAGAACGTCGGGCGGGCGCAGCTTGAGCTTCTGCGCGGTGATCGCCCCTTGCATGATTTGCGCCGCGCCGAACATGGCGTTGAATGGCCGCACGCCACGCTGGCCGCCATGCGGCATGCCGAAAGTCACATCGACGGCGATCACGATATCGGCGAGATCGAACAGCAAGTCATAAGGCAGGGGATTAACGGCGCCGCCATCGATCAGAATGCGCCCGTCAAAGTCGACGGGCTTGATCAAGCCCGGCATCGCCATCGAGCCGGCGACGGCGGGAGCGAGCGGGCCGGTTGCAAAAACCGCCTCGCCGCGCCCGCGAAAATCGGCGGCGACCGCCTTAAAGGGAATCGCCAGGTCTTCGAAACGGGCAGGCATGTCTTCGGGCCAGAAGACTTCGAGGAATATCTCGGCGTCGAGCAGCACCGGATTGACCAAGCCGCGAAGGATCAGATCCGCGAATCGGCCAACCCTGGCCTTTAAAAGCTTGGCCATCACGTCGGTGCGGTCGCGCATGACGTGCAGCACATGCGTTCGCAACAATGCTGCGTCGAATCCTGCCGCGTAGGCTGCGCCCACGATCGCGCCGATCGAGGCGCCTGACAGGGCGACCGGCCTAATTCCGAGCTCGTCGAGCGCCTCGAGAACCGCGATATGCGCAATGCCGCGAGCTCCCCCGGCGCCAAGCGCAATGGCGACAGTCGGCGATGAGGGGTCGCTTGTTGCGAGGGCTCGAGTCATTGCCGAGTGAAAAAGTCCAGCAAGGCCGCAGCCGTATCGGCGGGGTTTTCCTCCGGAAGGAAATGGCCGCCGCTGAGGGCGCGCCCCTCGGCGCGCGGCGCCCAGCGGCGCCAGATGTCGAGCGCGCGCGCCCCTTCGCTTGGAATCCCCTTTGCGCCCCAAAGCGCCAATAACGGCGCGGCGATCTTGCGGCCGGCGGCTTCGTCTTCGCCATCAAGCATTTTGTCGATCGTCGCGCCGGCGCGATAGTCCTCGCAAAAGGCGTGTATGCGATCAGGCTGGTCGAAAGCGCCGCAATAGCATTCCAGCGCCGCGGGGCCAAAGGCGGCCAGGGTTTTATCGCCGGTCCAACTCGCCAATGTGTGCTTGAGCCAGGAGATCGGCGCGCCCGCGATCATTTTTTCGGGCATCGGCGCCGGCTGCGCGAGGAACAGCCAATGGTACGTCCGCATGGCCAGCGCCGCATCCATGCCGCGCCACATCTCCAATGTCGGCACAATGTCGAGAACGGCGAGCTTTTCGACGCGCTCGGCATGATCCAAGGCCAACCGATAGGCGACGCGGCCGCCGCGGTCATGGCCGATGACGCCGAATCGCGAGAAGCCCAGTTTCGCCATGACCGCGACGGCGTCCTTCGCCATCTCCCGCTTCGAATAGGCGATGCCGCCCTCGCTTGGCGGGACCGAGGACTGCCCATAGCCGCGTAAATCCATCAGCACGAGCGTGAATTTCGCGGCCAACTGCGGCGCGATGAGTCGCCATTCGATATGGGTCTGGGGAAAGCCGTGTAGCAACAGGAGCGCTGGGCCGCCGCCGCCGACGCGAACGAAAATCTTGCCGGCCGGCGCTTCGATCCATTGCGCCGAAAAGCCCGCGAAAAAATCGTTGACGATCGCCGTCATGCGCGCCTCGACTCTGCTGCCGCGCCTTCCGAAAGGGGCGGGGTTGCGACCCTCGCCCGCTCGTGAGCCACGGCCCGCCAGCCGATGTCGCGCCGCCAAAATCCGTCCGGCCAGTCGATCGCATCAACCGCGGCATAGGCGCGCCGCTGCGCTTCGCCGACCGATCCGCCAAGCGCGGTGACGGCGAGCACCCGGCCGCCGTTGGCCAGGATCCGGCCGCCTTCGCGGCGCGTGCCGCAATGATGGACAATGACGTCCGCCATCGCCTCGGCGCGCGCCAGGCCGCGGATCTCGCCGCCCCTCGCCGGCGTTCCCGGATAGCCCTTCGCCGCGAGCACCACGGTCAGCGCCGCCTTGTTCGAAAATCGCAGCGTTTCGCTCGGCGCAACGCCGCGGGCGCAGTCGTTAAGGAGCGTCAAGAGATCGCCCTCGAAACGCGCGAGGACAACCTCGGCTTCCGGGTCGCCGAAGCGCACGTTGTATTCGATGAGCTTCGGCCCATCGGCGCCGATCATCAGGCCGGCGAAGAGAACGCCGCGGAACGGCGTTCCGCGCTTGCGCATGCCCGCGATCGTCGGCTCGACGATCTCCCGCATCACCCGCGCCGTCATCGCCTCGGTCATGATCGGCGCCGGCGAATAGGCGCCCATGCCGCCGGTGTTCGGACCCTTATCGCCGTCGCCGACGCGTTTATGGTCCTGCGCGCTGGCGAAAGCCAAGGCGCGCTCGCCGTCGCTCAACGCAAAGAACGAGGCCTCCTCGCCTTCGAGCAGGTCCTCGATCACCACTTCGGCGCCGGCCGCGCCAAAAGCGCCGGCGAACATCGAGCGCACGGCCGCCTCGGCCTCGGCGAGCGTCGCCGCGACGACCACGCCTTTTCCGGCCGCCAGCCCATCGGCTTTGATGACGATCGGCGCGCCTTTGGCGTTCAAGTAGGCCAGCGCCGCGTCAGAATCGCGGAAACGCTCGTACGCCGCGGTCGGAACGCCGAACTCGCGGCAAAAATCCTTGGCGAAGCCCTTCGAGCCTTCAAGCCGTGCGGCAGCCTTGCTGGGGCCGAAGCAGGCGATTCCGGCGGCCGCGAGACCGTCGGCGAGGCCGGCGACCAGCGGCGCCTCGGGCCCCACGACCACGAGGTCGATTCCCTCGCCCTTGCAGAAGGCGACGATAGCCGCATGGTCGCTCGCATCGAGCGCGACAGTTTCGGCGACGCTTGCCGAGCCGGCGTTTCCTGGCGCGATGAAAAGCTGGCCGAGGCGAGACGATTTCTCGAGGGCGAGAGCCAGCGCATGCTCCCGGCCGCCCGACCCGATGATCAAAACATTCATGCTGCTTCGAAGGGCCAAGATCGTTCGATGAAAAGCAGCGCCGACCGTCGTTCCCGCGCTCCTTGGCTCTGTTTAGGCGACGCGGCCGAGGCGGGCAACAATGTCGCGACCCCTATCCGTAGCCTTGCGCATGCTCCGCTCACGCCTATTTTTCACCCACCGGCCGGCTGGGCTTGCCATGGGCGTCGCATAGGCCGGCGGACTGGAGCTTTAAGTTCAATGAAGTTGCGTTTTGTCCTTGCCGCCTTGAGCCTTATCTGCGCCTCGCCGGCTGTCGCCCAATCCGACGAGCCTGATCTCATCTTCCGCAAGTCGACGACTTTCAAGCTGCTCACGCCGAACGACAAGCTCGCCACCTATGGCGTCGACGATCCGATGGTGGATGGCGTCGCTTGCTATTTCACGGTGTCGGAGAAAGGCGGCCTTTCCGGCGCGCTCGGCCTTGCCGAGCAGACTTCCGACGTTTCACTGGCCTGCCGGCAGTATGGGCCGATCAAGCTCAAGGACAAATTCGAGCAGGGCGATGTCGTCTTTCGCGAGAGACGCTCGATTTTCTTCAAGAGGATGCAGATCGTGCGCGGGTGCGACGCCAAGCGCAATGTCCTGATCTATATGGTCTATACCGATAAGTTGATCGAGGGCTCGCCGAAGAATTCGACCTCCAGCGTGCCAATCCAGCCCTGGGGCGCGAACGCCGATGTCCCGAAATGCGCTGACTTTCTGCGCTAGGCTTTAAGCGCGGGCTCAGTCGCCGCAGGTGATTACGTATGCGCCGGTCTCGATCTTCGCGGCGGTCGATTTCGAGATGGCGCCCGTCACGTCGTCGCTTGGGCCAAAGGAGAGGGCGCGGCTGTGCCCTTGCGATTGGCACCAGGCGTCGGCCATGGCCTGGCCGCATTCGCCCCCTTCGGCAAGGCAATCCTGGACGCCATAGCCATCGGACGCCGCAAGGATAAAGCTCTGGGCCGCCCCGGCTTTCGCCGCCATCGCCGGCCCGGGCGATGCGGCCAACGCGACAGCAAACAGGAGGGCGGGCCATAGGGCCAAACGACGCATGCTCACGCTCGTATTGGACGGGATTGCCGCCGAGGCGGCTAGAATTACATTCAAATTGCCGTTGCGTCGTATATTTTTTGTTAAGGCCCGCATGGCGTCGCCCCTATATTCGCCAATGGTTTACGGGATGGGGCCCTTAAGGGTTTCGAAGCCCGGCTTTGGATCGTCGGGTTCGTCCGTCGCTTGACTTCGTAAGCCGCCTGCGGGAAAGGAGGCCGTCATGACGGGCCGATTCAGCATTTGCCGGATTATTATCATTCGCCGCTAGCATCTTCGCTGGCTGGCGCCCCGTCTTTTTTCAAAAATCCCTCCTGAAAAAGCGACGACAGGGCCGGCCAGGCGCGATTGATGCGCGACCCTTGGGACGGATATGTCGGCACCTTTGCGGCTCTACAACACGCTGACCCGGTCGAAAGAGGTTTTTAAGCCCATCGATCCGGCGAATGTGCGCGTCTATGTCTGCGGGCCCACCGTCTACGACTACGCCCATATCGGCAACGCCCGGCCGGTGATCGTCTTCGACGTGCTGTTCCGGCTGCTGCGCCATCTCTACGGCGCCGATCACGTCACCTACGTCCGCAACATCACCGACGTCGACGACAAGATCAACGCGCGGGCGGCGGAAGAATATCCGGACCTGCCGCTTAACGAGGCGATCCGCAAGGTCACGGAAAAGACCGACCGGCAGTTTCATGAGGACATCGCCGCGCTCGGCTGCCTTAAGCCGACGGTCGAGCCGCGCGCCACTGAGCATATCGCCGAGATGCGCGCGCTGATCGAGCGGCTCGTCGCCTCCGACAACGCCTATGTCGCCGAGGACAACGTCCTCTTCAGCGTGCCCTCGATGCCCGACTATGGGCGGCTGTCCAAACGGCCGCTCGACGAGATGATCGCCGGCGCGCGTGTCGACGTCGCGCCCTATAAGCGCGATCCGATGGATTTCGTGCTGTGGAAGCCGTCCAAGCCCGGCGAGCCGGCCTGGCCGTCGCCCGCCGGCGTCAAAGCGCCCGGCCGTCCCGGCTGGCACATCGAATGCTCGGCGATGAGCTGGAAGCATCTCGGCGAGACTTTCGACATTCACGGCGGCGGCGTCGACCTCGTCTTTCCCCACCACGAGAACGAGATCGCGCAATCGCGCTGCGCCTTTCATACGCCGGTGATGGCGAACACTTGGATGCACAACGGCTTCCTGCAGGTCGAAGGCGAGAAGATGTCGAAGTCGCTCGGCAACTTCGTGACGATGCATGATTTGCTCGCGAGTCAGAAGTTTGGCGGTCGAAGCTGGCCAGGAGAAGTATTGCGATTAGCAATGCTCACAACACATTATAGACAGCCTATCGATTGGACAGTCGAGTTGCTCGAAGAATCGTCAAAGACCTGGGAGGTTTGGAAGAGAATTATTTCCGGGGTCGATGTGCGAAAAATTGCAATTCAACCGGATCGGCTGATCATCGATTCCGTGCTTGACGATCTCAATACTCCAGAGATGCTTACTAGGCTACACGAGATGGCAAGAAGCGCACAACAAAACGATGAGGCCCGGGATCGTTTGTACGCTAGTCTCGTATTTTTCGGATTGATCCCCGATGAGTTTGCGATCGCCAATATGGTTGCTGAAGAAATTCGAATGGAAGCAGGCCTTCCTGCTACCGCAAGTCCCGCGACTATCACAGAGCGCACTCCTGCGATTGAATCGTACGTAAAAAAATACTTTTTGAATCTGCCTCCATCGACAAATTCGACTTCAATAGTCACAACTGTATCGACGATACTAACTGGCGCTCCAAACTCTTATAAATTTGTCGATGACTGGATAAAATATAATCCGTACTACATTTCTTCGCGAGACCGCGACTATGTCGATAAGGTGATGGGGATTCAACAATTGAATAATCGAATTGAACGTCGGTTGCATGCGCGTAAGCAGAAAAACTTCGCAGAGTCCGATCGTATCCGCGACGAACTCGCCAAAATTGGCGTCGTACTGAAAGACACTAAGGACGGCACTACTTGGGAGATCGCCCGATGAGCCTCGGCCGTCATGGGCGGGCTCGTCCCGGCCATCCACGGGGCGATGAAGCGCACAAGGGCGTGGATGCCCGGCACAAGGCCGGGCATGACGGGTTTGTACGCTGCGACGAATTCTTAGCGGAAGGCGTCCGATGAGCGCCGAGCGCGCGCCTCCCGCCAGCCTCAGGCCGTACCTTCCTTCGGATGCGGCGCTGTGCGCGGAAATCTTCCGCTCGGCGATCGAAGAATTGACCGGGGACGACTACGACGAAGCGCAACGCGAGGCCTGGGCGTCGCGCGGCGAGGATGTCGAGGCTTTCGGCGCCAGGCTCGCCGGCGCGCTGACGCTGGTGGCGCTCGTCCAGGGCGGCCCGGTCGGCTTCGCCAGCCTCAAAGGCGAAACGATCGACATGCTTTTCGTCGCGCCGGCGGTCGCCGGCCGTGGCATCGGCGCGATGCTGCTCGACGCTCTCGTCAAGCTCGCCGGCGCGCGCGGCGTCAAGAAACTTACCAGCGAGGTCAGCGACACGGCCAAGCCGACGTTCGAACGCCAGGGTTTTGCCGCTGAACGGCGCAATATCGTGCGCAAGGGCGATCAATGGCTCGCCAACACAACGATGGTCAAGACGCTGGCCGGCGCGGCGTCGCCCGGCGAACCTAAGCAGTAGGTCCCGCCATGGCCCGCGAACGCCTCTATCTCTTCGATACGACGCTGCGTGACGGCGCGCAGACGACCGGCGTCGATTTCTCGCTCGAGGACAAGCGCCAGATCGCCGGCCTGCTCGACCGGCTCGGCGTCGACTATGTCGAGGGCGGCTATCCGGGCGCCAATCCGCTCGACACCAAGTTCTTCGAGAAAAAGCAGACCGAGCGCGCTCGTTTCGCCGCCTTCGGCATGACCAAAAGGGCGGGACGCTCGGCCGAGAACGATCCCGGGCTTGCCGCCTTGCTCGAAGCGAAGGCTGACGCCATCGTCTTCGTCGCCAAGAGCTGGGACTATCATGTGCGCGTGGCGCTCGGCGCGACGCTCGAGGAAAACCTCGAAAGCATTTCGGCGAGCGTCAAGGCGGCGGTCGCGGCCGGCCGCGAGGCGATGCTCGATTGCGAGCATTTCTTCGACGGCTACAAGGCGAACCCGGACTATGCGCTTTCCTGCGCGAAGGCGGCATACGAAGCCGGCGCGCGCTGGATCGTCCTCTGCGACACCAATGGCGGCGCGCTGCCCGACGAAGTCTCGCGCATCGTCGGCGAGGTCGCGCGCGTCGTCCCCGGCGAGCGTCTCGGCATCCACGCCCATAACGACACCGAGAACGCGGTCGCCAATTCCCTGGCCGCGGTCAAGGCCGGCGCGCGGCAGATTCAAGGGTCGCTCAACGGGCTCGGCGAGCGTTGCGGCAACGCTAATCTCGTTTCCCTGATTCCGACCTTGCTGCTCAAAGAAGACTTCGCCGATCGTTTCGAGATCGGCGTCAGCCGCGAGGCTTTACGCGAAATATCCAACATTTCTTACACGCTCGACGAACTCCTCAATCGCGCGCCCAATCGCCAAGCGCCCTATGTTGGCGCTTCGGCCTTCGCAACCAAGGCCGGCATTCATGCTTCGGCGATGATCAAGGATCCTCGCACCTATGAGCACGTGCCGCCGGAGACCGTCGGCAACGCCAGGGCCATTCTCGTCTCCGATCAGGCGGGAAAATCCAATCTCGTCGCCGAGCTTCAGCGCCTCGGCGTCAAAGTCTCGCCGGACGATCCGCGCCTCACGCGGCTCCTCGACATCGTCAAGGCGAAGGAGGCGGAAGGCTACGCCTATGAAGCCGCCGACGCCTCTTTCGAATTGCTCGCCCGCTCGGTGCTCGGCGAAACGCCGGTCTTCTTCGAAGTCGAGCGGTTCAGCGTCAATGTCGAGCGGCGTTTCAACGCGGCCGGCGACCTCGTCACAGCGTCGGAGGCGATCGTCAAGATCAAGGTCCACGACGAAGAGCTGATTTCGGCGGCCGAGGGCATCGGCCCGGTCAATGCGCTCGATCTGGCGCTGCGCAAGGACCTCGGCGTGTACCAGAACTATATCGAAGATTTGGAGCTGCTCGATTTTCGCGTCCGCGTCTTCCAGGGCGGCACAGACGCGGTGACGCGCGTTCTCGTCGAATTCGGCGATTCCACCGGCGCGCGCTGGTCGACGGTCGGCGTCTCGGCCAACATCATCGACGCGTCGTTTCAGGCGATCGTCGAGGCGATCAATTACAAGCTGCTCAAGGCGGGGGTGCGGTAGGCCGAAAGTACCATGATTCCGCAATCGTCATTGCGAGGAGCGAAGCGACGAAGCAATCCGCTCATGGGGCGCAGCCCGACGAATGGATTGCTTCGCTTCGCTCGCAATGACGGCTACTCCTGCGCCAGCGCCAGGCTCTCCTCAAGCATCAACCGGGCCCGCGCGCGGAGCTTCTGCGTCTCGCTCTTCAACTGCCCGCAGGCGGCGAGAATGTCGCGGCCGCGCGGCGTGCGCACCGGGCTGGCGTAGCCCGCGTTGAAGACGATGTCGGAGAAGCGCTCGATCGTCTCCCAGTCCGAACATTCGTAAGACGAGCCGGGCCAGGGATTGAACGGAATGAGATTGATCTTCGCCGGCAGGCCTTTGAGCAGCCGAACAAGCGCGCGCGCCTCGGCCGGCGTGTCGTTGACGCCTTTGAGCATCACATATTCGAAGGTGATGCGCCGCGCGTTGCTCGACCCCGGATAGCTGCGGCAGGCGTCGAGCAGCTCCCGAATCGGGTATTTCTTGTTGAGCGGCACGAGCTGGTCGCGCAACTCGTCATTGACCGCGTGCAGCGACACGGCGAGATTGACCCCAAGCTCTTCGCCCACGCGGGCGATCAGCGGGACGACGCCGGCGGTCGACAATGTGATCTTGCGCCGCGATACCGCCAGCCCCTCGGGGTCCATCATGATCTTCAGCGCGGCGGCGACATTGTCGTAATTGTAGAGCGGCTCGCCCA
>DATGHD010000460.1:0-20407 GCA_035308145.1 Roseiarcus sp. | reverse complement strand
ACCCAGGCGAGGCTGTTGCCCTTGTCGTCGACATTGACGTTCGACAGGAACCCGTCGCCGCCCCAGACCCAATGCGCGATCGGCGCGTAGACGCAGATCGCCCAGAGGCCGATGAACCACAGCATCGCCGAGAATTTCATGCGCTCCGCGAAAGCGCCGGCGATCAGCGCCGGCGTGATGATCGCGAAGGTCATCTGGAAGCACATGTAGACGGTCTCGGGGATCGTCGGCGCGAGGCCGTTCGGCGCGTTGACCCCTGACGACATGTCATAGTGGATGCCTTGCAGGAACACGCGGCTGAGCCCGCCGATGAACGCGCTGCCGCCGGTGAACGACAGGCTGTAGGTCAGCACTGCGTAGACGACGGTGACGAGGCAGGTGACCGCGAAGCTCGTCATCACGGTGTCGCCGACGTTCTTCTTGCGGACCATGCCGCCGTAGAAGAGGCCGAGGCCGGGAATCGTCATCATCAGAACCAGCGCCACCGAGGTCAGCATCCAGGCCGTGTCGCCGGAGTTTCCCGTGCATTTGTCGGTGACGGTCGATGAGCACGGCGGCGGGGCCGCCGGCGCCGCGGCGGCTGGGGCAGTCGCCGCCGGAGCGGCCGGCGCTGCCGCGGCAGGCGCAGCGGCGGCGGGAGCGGCTGGGGCGGCCGCAGGTTGGTCCTGCGCGCTCGAGGGACTCGGCGCGGCAAATCCGACGAAGGCGGCTATCGCCAACGCCGGCGCGAGCCCCACCAGGAATCTGGGAAGTTTCATTTTCTAGAACTCCGATTTTTCGAATGGTTTTTGAGAGCGTCAGAGCGCGTCAGCGTCTTTTTCGCCGGTACGGATGCGCACCGCCGATTCGAGCGAATAGACGAAGATTTTTCCGTCGCCGATTTGGCCGGTGCGGGCCGCGGCGGTGATCGCCTCGATCACCTGATCGACCATGTTGGCGGCGACCGCCACTTCGACCTTGAGCTTCGGCAGAAAGCTCACCGCATATTCTGCGCCGCGATAGATTTCCGTATGCCCCTTCTGACGCCCATACCCTTTGACTTCAGTCACCGTCAGACCGTGCACGCCGATGGAGGTCAACGCATCGCGCACCTCCTCGAGCTTGAACGGCTTGATTATCGCCATCACAATTTTCATGTGCCCTCTTCCCAGCTTGGCGATCCGGCGCCCTTAACTTGAGAGCGCGCGTCCCGCGGTGGCGGCCGGGCAAGCGCCAAGCCCGCCCCGCACCGAAGGCTCCTTAACAAGCCGCGTGCCAAAGCCGGGGCGATGAGCGGCGCGTGCGGCAAATCATGCGTTTTCGCCAGACGCCATCAGGACAATGTTGAATTGGCCGCTCAGGGTCTGCGGAGGTCGCCTCGAAAATAGGCGCCTAAATTCTTGGCAGCCTTAAGTCGGCGCCTTTGGCGTCCGCGTCCGTTTGCGGATCAGGCCTTCCTGCGCGACGCTCGCAATCAATTTTCGGTCGCGCGAATAAAGGAGCCCGCGATTGAGGCCGCGGGCGCCGCCGGCGCTTGGACTGTCCTGGACATAGAGCAGCCATTCGTCGGCGCGGAACGGCCGATGCAGCCAAAGCGCGTGGTCGAGGCTCGCCGCCTGGATTTCCGGCTCGGCGAGGTTGCGGCCATGCGCGACCACCGAGGTGCCGAGCAAGGTCATATCGGAGAGAAAGGCGAGCGCGGCGCGATGGACGACCGGATCGTCGGGCAGCGCGCCGCCGACCCTGATCCACTGCGATTGCTTCGGCTCGCGCGTTTCGCCGGGCGCGAGCGGGCCAAAGCTATGCGGCTCGATGGGACGAAGCTCGACCGGGCTGATCCGATCGACGAAGCGCTGGACTCGCTCCGCCGGCCGCCCGCCGAGTTGCATCAGTTGCGCGGCGTCCATCAGCTTTTCGGGATCGGGGACGTTCGGCGCCGGAATGAAATGTTCGAAGCCGTCTTCCGCGACATGAAAAGACGCCGACAGCGAGAAGATCGCCTTGCCGTGCTGGATCGCCACGACGCGCCTGGTGGTGAAGCTGCCGCCGTCGCGAATGCGGTCGACTTCGAAAATGATCGGCGCCTCGGGATCGCCAGGCAGAATGAAATAGCCATGCAATGAATGGGCGGCGCGGTCCTCGACGGTGCGGGTCGCGGCCATCAAAGCTTGCGCGATGACCTGGCCGCCGAACGTGCGCTTCCAGCCGTTGGCGGGCGAGAACCCGCGGAAAATGTCCTCCTCGATCTTTTCGAGATCGAGAATGGCGACGAGATCGGCCGCGGTGCGAGGCATCGGAAGTCCTCGTTCGAGTTGCGGCTGCACGTGAGGGGTCGCGCGGCCTTGCGTCAAGCGCTTGCGGCTTGGCTTATTTGATGTGAGACGGCTTTCGAGGCGCCTTTCGCTAGCTGAGCATAGTTGATCCGCCTCAGCGCAAATTACACCACGCTACGGCCCCGCCTCCTCCCATCCCGTCGGCGTCCAGCGAAACACCGCCGTCGACAGCGGCTTCTGCGCCCGTTCCGCGACGAATTCCGCGGCTTTGGCGAGCGTGGCGACGGCGTCTTTGTCGCGCCCGCTCGCGTAGATGAGCGCATTGTTGGCCGGCGCCGCGACCAGGAGATCGCCATCCAGGCTTTCGGCGATTTCTGTCCAGCGTTCGGGAAAAATCAGCAAGCTCGCCTCGTATGGATCGCCGGTGAGGAGATTGACGCCTGGCGAGGGATAATCGCGCTTAAAGGGCTTAAGCGGCGGCAAGGAAGCAGCGACGTTCTCTTTGCACGCCGTCAAAGCCTCCTCCCTTGAGAGCTTAAGCTTGGCGAGGTCGTTCGCGTTCAGGACTCCGACCGCGCCGGGCAGATCTTGCGCGCACATGACCCAGAGATCGCCGATCAGTTTTTCGGAGACGGTCGCCCCGCCCCGCCGGGCGTAGGATTTGTCGGCGAGTTCGACCAAGGCTGCTTGCCGCACGATCGCGCGAAGCTGCGACCGCTCGACCGCCGCCGGCGCTTCGAAACTGGCCGCCATGCTCACGACATGCCTGACGAGGCTTTCTTCGCAAGCCTCCGGACGGCGCAGGCAGAAGGAATAGACATTGTCGAGCGAGGCGCTCGTCGGGCCTCTGCCTGGCATGCCGATCGAGAGGGCGAGCGGGCCCTTGATCTCGATCTTGGCCTCGGGCATCGCCCTGGCGAAGAGCGCCGCGGCGTGAGCGGTGAAGAAGTCCACGTCGGCAAGGTCGGCTGACACAGGCGCGTCCTCGGCGAAACAGACTACGGAAAGAAGCGTCGTCAGCAATGCAAGCGCCGCGACGAACGTTACTGTCGCATCAACGCCGCCGAGCGCAACAAAGGCCAATCGTCCTCGCATCGCCGTCGTCCTCCCATCTCGCCAAAGTAAAATTTCCTACTCGACCGATCCCGCGCTCAGCTTAAGGCTTCGTCTCCTCCCATCCGGTCGGCGTCCATCTGAACACCGCGGTTGACAGCGGCTTTTGCGCCTTCGCCGCGACGACGGCGGCGGCCTTGGCGAGCGCGGCCACAGAGCCTTCCTCTCTCCCGCTGCCATAGATCAGCATGTCGATTCCCGGCGCGGCGACCAGAAGGTCGCCCTGCATGCTTTCGGCGATCGCCGCCCACCGCTCGGGAAAGATCAGCCAGCTCGCATCGTAAGGATCGCCGGTGATGAGATCGACGCCGGCCCAGGGATAATCGCGCCGGGAGGGCGCAAGCGGCCGCAGAGTGACCGCGCTATTTCGTTTGCAGATCGTCAGCGCTTCCGCCGCGGACAACTTGAGATTGGGCAATTCCCCCGGAGCCAGGATTTGCATCGCGCCCGGCATATCGACGACGCAGAGAATCCAAAGATCGCCGACCAGCGGCTCGGCGACGAGATCGCCTTGCGCCTTGTACAGCTCCTCGGCGCCTTCTACATAAGCGGTGGTTCGCACGATCGCCCTGAGATCGGATTGCTGCAGCGGCGTCTTCATCCGGTTGAAGAGCGCCATCGCTTGAGCGACTTGCGCCGCCAAGCGCTCGTCGCAATCGTCCGGCGCGCGGCGGCAATAAGAATAGACACTGTCGAGATTCATTTGAATCGAGCCGGCCGCCAAGCCGTCGATCATGAGCGTCAGCGGCGGCCCTTTGATTTCGACCTTGGCGGCGGGCAGCGCGCGCGGCGCCAACTCCGCCGTATGAGTGGTGAAAGCCGTCGCATCCTTGAGGTATGCGGGCGGCTCGGCGCCTTCGGCGCGGATCGGGAGGAAAGAGACAAGCGCTAAGAGCGCGACCAAAAATATCGCTTCAGACGATGGCCGTCGCCGAATGATTCCAAGCAGCCGCTTCCGCATCGCCGGCGCCCCCCAATTTGGTCCAGCTCAAAATGCGTATCAGAAGTCTTTGAGAGTATGTCGGCGCCTTGGCGCAGAAGCAATGCTGACCAAACGTCACCTGACGTTGATCGCTTGGCCGTGTGCGAGAGAAATTCTATGGGTCAAGAACGACCCCGGAGCGGTCGCCGCGGTCGGCGCCGCGACCAGCGCCACGCTCTCATTGAGAGCTTGGCGAGTATTTTGCGCGAGAGAAATTTGAACTCAAGGACGCGAAGCGCCGCCTTAAGGCGGCGACCGCCGCGCGGTCGTCCTTGACTTCAAATTTCTCTCGCGCTTTCGCTCCGCCATGCAAACAATGGAGAAATCCACCTCCGTCGGAATCTCATATATAGTGAGCCAGCATACGTCCTTGAGTAAAGAATTTCTCTCGCTCAAAATCGCGGCGACGCAATCAATGGGGAATTGGCTCTGCGACCAGCGCCAGTCTTAAGATGTGTTTGAGCAGAACAGGCTTCCCATGATCCGCGACAGTCTCGGCGCGAGGCAACGCATGTCGCAAGAACGATCGTCGGCAAGCAACGAGATGTTGGCTGACCGCGCCCGCCAGGCGTACGACCAGGCGCCCTATCGTTCGGTCGCCTTGATGCGCTTGCATCCGGCGCGTTTGGCTGGCCGCGCCATGCTTCTCGGCCTCGAGCCGCCGCCGGTCGCAACCGCGCGAATATTGGAAATCGGCTGCGCCTCGGGCGGCCACATCATTCCGCTCGCCGCCGCCTTTCCCACGGCGCGCTTTCTCGGCCTCGACATCTCGCCGCGCCAGATCGCCGACGGGCGCGCGCGCATCGAGCGCCTCGGCCTTCGCAACATCGAGCTTGCCGCGCGCAGTCTCGCCGATCTTAGCGAAAGCGACGGCGTCTTCGACTTTATCATCGCGCACGGCCTCTACTCCTGGATCCCCGGAGCCTTGCGCGACGATCTCTTGCGCGTCTGCGGCGAGCGCCTTTCGCCGAACGGGCTTGCGCTGATCAGCTACAACGTTCTGCCCGGCTGGCGCCTCTTCGAGATCGCGCGCGACTCGATGGCGCTCCACGCCGGCGGCGAGGCCGACCAGAAGAAGCGCAGCGACAAAACCCGCCGTCTCTTCGCTCTTCTCAAGGAGCGCGCCGATCCCGAGACCAGCTATGGCCGCTTCTGGCTTAACGAAGCGCAGAAAATGGCGGCCGGCGACGACGCCTATTTCACCCACGAGATTTTCGAGGAAGCGAGCGCGCCCTGCCCCTTCAGGGATTTTTCCGCGCGAGCCGCGCGCTGGGGATTGAGTTACGTCGGCGAGGCGCGCGCGCGCGCCAATTGCGTCGAAAGCGTCGCGCCCGGCGCATCTGCGATCATCGAGGATTTATCCGGCGGCGACCCGGGCTCACGCGAGCAATATGTCGATATCTTTTCTGGCCGCACCTTCCGCGAATCGATCCTTGCCCGTGCGGCGCACGCGCGTCGCATTGATCGTTCCGACGAGATGAACCGACTTGCGGATTTGCATCTGGTCGCGCCGATTGGGCTCGACGTTAAAGCCGTCGATGGCCAAGCGGACGCAATCGCCATTGCCGATGGCGACGCAGCGCTGCGCTGCAACGATCCGAACGTCATCGAATCCATCCGCCGCCTGATCGCGCGACGGCCGTCGTCGAGCCGGCTCGCCGACATCGCGCCGAGCGCCGCGAAGAACGGGCGCGCCGCGCTCTTGGCGTTCCTGTGGCGAATGGCGGAGACCGGCCTTCTCGACGTCTCCTCTGAACCGGTCGTCTGCGCCGAAGGCCTGCCCGCGCGGCCGAAGGCCTCAGCGCTCGCCGCAAGCGACGCCAAGGCCGGCGATCTCACCGCCACCTTGCGCCACGCGCCGTTTCCGATGGACATGCTCGACCGTTTTCTCTTGCCCAAGCTCGACGGGGGCCGCAGCCGCGACAGCTTGGTCGACCTCGTCGTCGACGAGGCGGCGAACGGGCGCTTGCAAGCGAAAGGCCCTGAGGGTGCGATCCACGATCGCAAGGTTTTGCGCGCCGCGCTTAGCGCAGAGGTCGACCGCAGGCTCGGGACCTATGCGCGGATCGGGCTGCTTGTGGCGAGCTGAGGCGATGCTTATGGCGGCAGGTCGAACGACTCGAGGCGCGCGCTGGCCGTCTGATCTCGATGCTCGGCGTCCAAGCTCGCCGTCACCGCGTAAGTTCCGGCGCTGATCCGCCAGCAGTCCGCCGGCTCGTCGAATCGGGCGAGGAGCCGCGGATCGACCGTTATCGAGACGCGTCGCTCCTCGCCGGGGCGCAAGTCGGCCCTCGCCCAACCTATAAGCCGCAAGGGAATATCCGCCGACGGCGCCGCGGAAAGGTAGAATTGCGCCACGCCGGCGCCGTTTCGATCGCCCACGTTCTTGATGCTGACGCTCGCCTCGACAATATCGCCGCGAACCGCGACAGCAAGATCGCGAAGTTGGAAAGTCGCGTACGACAGGCCGAAGCCGAATGGAAACAGCGGCCGCTCGCCGCGCGCCGCAAACCATTTGTAGCCGACCGCCGCGCCTTCGTTGTACTCGGCGGAAAATATCGCGCCGTAATGTCCGCCGCGCCCGACCGGTCCACGCGGCGCGCCTTTCGGATCGCCCGGCGTTTTCGCGCGCGGCAATTGCGATTCGCGTGCTGGGAAGGTCACCGGCAAATGACCGGATGGGTTGACGGCGCCGGCGAGAATTTCGGCGATGGCCTGGCCGCCTTGCTGACCTGGGTACCACGCCTCCAAGACGGCCGCCGTCTTGTCGAGCCAGGGCATTAACACCGGGCCGCCGGTTTCGAGCACGACCACGGTGCGCGGATTGGCGCGAGCCACCGTCTCGATCAGCGCGTCCTGACCGTCCGGCAGCTTAAGATCGGGCGCGTCCGCCGTCTCGGTCATCCACTGATCGGCGAAGACGATTGCGATCTCGGCCTTGGCGGCGAGCGCCGCGGCCCGGGCGGGATCGCGTCCATCGTCGTAGTCGACTTGCGTTTTCGGCAATTGGCGGCGGATCGCTTCCAGCGGCGAGGACGGATCGAAAATGAGATCGCCCTCGACAAGGTTGCTTCTCTCCCTGGCCGCGACGCCGCCGCGTGGGACGACTTGCGAGGAGCCGCCGCCGGACAGGACTCCCCTGTCGGCATGGGCCCCGATCACGGCAATCCGGGCGGCGTTTTGAGCAATCGGCAGCACGGCGTCGTTCTTCAAAAGCACGATTCCTTCACGGGCGATGTCGAGCGCCGCACGATCGCCCGCCGCGACGTCGATTGGATCCTGCTGCGGCGGATCATCGTAAACGCCGTCTGCGAAAATGGAGGTGAGAATGCGGCGCGCCATGTCGTCGAGCCGCGCCTCAGGCACGGCGCCGTCCTTCGCCGCGCGCGCCAGCGGCGCTTCAAAGAAATTCTGCGTATCGAGCTGATCGCCGGATTCCTGATCGAGCCCGGCCAGAGCCGCGGCGTCCGTCGAATGAACGGCCCCCCAATCCGACATGACGAAGCCGGGAAAACGCCAGTCGGTCTTGAGGACCTTATTCAGAAGCCACGGATTCTCGCAGGCATAGGCGTCGTTGACCTGATTGTACGCGCACATCACGCTGCCGGGGCGGCCCTGCTCGATGGCGATTTCGAAAGCGAGGAGGTCCGACTCGCGCGCCGCCGCCCTGTCGATCTTCGCGTCAAGCACGACGCGATCGGTCTCCTGATCGTTGAGCGCGAAATGCTTCACCGTCGAGATCAGATGGCGGCTCTCGACGCCGGCGACGGCGTTTCCGTCCATCAGCCCGGTGAGCAGCGGGTCTTCCGAGAAATACTCGAAATTGCGGCCGCCGCGCGGATCGCGGATAAGATTGCCCGCGCCGCCAAGGAGCGCCGAGAAACCCTTGGCGCGCGCCTCGGCCCCGACGGCCTCGCCCTGACGCCGAGCAGCCGCCAGATCGAAAGTCGAAGCGAGCGCGAGATTTGAGGGCATGGCCGTCGCCGTATCGCCGCGCCTGATGAAGCCGGGATTGGCGATGCCGAGCTCAGCGTCCGTCTCCTGCAAAGGCGGAATGCCGAGCCGGGGAACGCCGGGCACGTACCCTGCCGAGCCGATCGCGCCCCTCGGCTTTGGCTCGCGACCCCAGGGCGCGCCAAGCCCGCCACGAACCAGCGTAAGCTTCTCCTGCTGCGTCATTTGCTCAAGCGCGAGCTCGGCGCGCTGGGCGGCAGGAAGAGAGCGATCGTCCCATGGGAAGGCGCCGGCACAAGCGGTCGGCGCCGCCAGGATGGAAAACGTGAAAGCGCAAGAAGCGAAGCGAGCGAGCACGGGGCAACAACGTCGATGAGCGGCGATTGTTGCGATGGCCCAAGAGCGCGGCGCTTTTGCGACTTTCGCCGGGACTCAAGACGATAGTCCCGCTTAACTCAAGTGAACCCGGATACACGGCTCGGCCCGGCGTATTTTTCGCACTTTATTGCCGCGAGCATGCCGATTGTGATAACCGCCGCTCATTCAAAATCGCCCGCAAAATCATGCCGGTTCTCAAATGAATGACGCCCCATTCTTGATGGAAGTCGCAATCGAGCCGAGCACAACGGAGGATCAGGCCAGGTTGGCGCTCGCGCTTAAAGAGCTGGCGGCGGAAGATTCTTCTTTCGGCTTTGCGGTTGACCAAGAAACCGGACAAACCATCATTAAAGGCGCGACCGAAGAACAGCTTGACGCAAAGGTCAGTTTTTTGCGCAAACGGGGCATCAACCTCAATATCGGCCGGCCGCAGGTCGCCTATAGCGAGAAGCTGACGAAGCGGGTCGAGATCGACTACACGCACAAGAAGCAATCAGGCGGCAGCGGCCAGTTTGCCCACGTCAAGATCGTTTTCGAGCCGGCCGAGGCCGGGGCAGGCTCATCCTTCGAGTCGAAGATCGTCGGCGGTTCTGTGCCGAAGGAATATATCCCCGGCGTCGAGAAGGGCGTCATGAGCGCGATGAGCTCCGGCGTCCTCGCCGGCTTCCTGGTCGTCGACGTCAAGGCGACGCTCGTCGATGGCGCGTACCATGACGTCGACTCCTCAGCGCTCGCTTTCGAGATCGCCGCGCGCGCCGCGTTCCGCGAAGGGCTAAACAAGAGGTCGGTTCTGCTCGAGCCGATCATGAGGGTCGAGATCATCACGCCCGACGAATACGTCGGCTTCGTGATGGGCGATCTCCTCTCCCGTCGCGGCCAAGTGCAGGGCCGGACCATGCGGGCCAACGCAACGGTGATCAACGCCTTGCTCCCGCTCGCCAACATGTTCGGCTATGCCAATCAGCTGCGCTCCGGCACGCAGGGACGAGCCAGTTTCTCCATGCAGTTCAGTCACTATGCCGTCGTCCCTCCCCGAGATGATGGGCCATTCTCGCCCGCAATAGGGATGCGGGCGTAGCCGTCGGCTTCCGGCGGATTCATGAAGTGTCGGATCGCCTTGCCGGCTTTCCGCGAGCGCCGGCGCCGCGCGCGACCGCGTTCAACGGAGAATGCTCGGCAGAACAGATTGTACCTTCATATCTCCTTGGTCGGGTCGGATTGAGTAAAGGCGGCGACCGCGTCCCCTTCTCCCCTGCGGGAGAAGGTGTCGGCCAAAGGCCGACGGATGAGGGGTCGCGCCGCGCTTTCTGACTGACTCTCGTGGAGTACGAGCTTTGAGAGTCCTCCGGTTCACCCCTCATCCGGCCGTGCTGCGCACGGCCACCTTCCCCCGCAAGGGGGGAAGGGGACGCGTTCACTCGCGATCATCCGCGATCGTCGCCCACGCTCGCTTGCATCAGCGCAAACGCCTCCGCCTGGACGCTTGCGCGCGTCGCCCCCAGATTAGCGCCCGAGAGGGCGCCCATCGCGCCCGAAGGAAAACCTGAAATGTCCATTCGTCCGGTTAAGCGCATTGCGCAATCAACGCCGACGATCGAGGGGGCTGGCGTCAAGCTGCGTCGCGCCTTCGGCTTCGGCGATCCGTCGGAATTCGATCCCTTTTTGATGATGGATGACTTTCGCGGCGACAATCCGAGCGACTATCTCGCCGGCTTTCCCTGGCATCCGCACCGCGGCATCGAGACCATCACCTATGTTCTCGCCGGCACGGTCGACCATGGCGACAGCCTCGGCAATCGCGGCGCGCTCGGCGCCGGCGACGTGCAATGGATGACTGCCGGCAGCGGCATTCTGCACCAGGAAATGCCGAAAGGCGACGCCAAGGGGCGCATGCACGGCTTCCAGCTCTGGGCCAACCTGCCGTCGTCCCTGAAAATGACGTCGCCGCGCTACCAGGACATTCCGGCCATGGCGATCCCTGAGGTCGTCGACGACGACGGCGCGCGGGTGCGCGTCATCTGCGGCGATTTCTGGGGCAAGAAGGGCCCGGTCGACGGCATCGCCGCCGAGCCGCGCTACCTCGACGTCTGGGTGCCGCCGAACGCGCGAAAGACCCTTCCTGTCGAGACCTATCGCCAGGCCTTCGCCTATATTTTCGAAGGGTCAGGGACGTTCTCCGACGCCTCGCAGCCTTTCGGCGTCCTCCATGAAAAGCAGGTCGACGGCGAAGAGGTTTTGGTGCGCGAAAAGATCGGCAATCGTTCGCTCGTCGTGTTCGATTCGGGCGACGAAGTGACGGTCCGCGCCGGAGAGGACGGCATCCGCTTCCTGCTCGTCTCCGGCCGGCCGATCAAGGAGCCGGTCGCCTGGTACGGTCCTATCGTGATGAACACGCAAAGTCAGATCAGGCAGGCGATCGCCGAGCTCAACGCAGGCTCCTTCATCAAGGAAGGCTCGGCGAACGTCCTTCAAGCACGCTGAGATAGACGTCGAGCGTCGCGCGCGTCATTTGCTCGAGCGAGAATCGGCTGACGACATGGGCGCGCGCCCGGCGCGCCAAGGCCTCGCGCGCCGACGCGCCGAGGCTCAAGGCATGGCCGACCGCCTCGGCGAGCGCTTCAGGGTCGCCGGAAGGAACGCGCCAGCCGGTGCGTTCCTCCGCCGGCGTCTCGGGCGGCGCCAGCACAGTCTCCGGCACGGCGCCGATATCGGAGACGACGACCGGCGCGCCCATGGCCTGCGCTTCGACGGCGCTGCGCCCAAAAGCCTCCGGCTCGGTCGATGGCGCAACGACCACCGAGGCGGCGAGGAAGGCTGCCGGCATATCGGCGCAATGGCCGACGCGGACGACGATGTCCTTGAGGTCCAGTTTCTTGATCAGCGCGTCGAGCTCTTTGACATAGCCGCCGCGCCCCTGCGCGTCGCCGGCAAGGACATAGCGCACGCCGCTCATGCCTTTGTCTTTTAATATCTTGGCCGCCTCGATCAGGATTTTCTGACCCTTCCAAGGGGTTAATCGCGCGGCGAGGAGCACGATGCGCTCCTGCGGCGCGGCGCTCCAGCCGCTGCGCAATTTCGCCACGCGCGCAGGATCGATCGCCGCCGGCCAGAATCTGGCGAAGTCGGCGCCGCGGTGAATCACCACAAGCCTCTCGCGCGCAAAAGGATAAAGACGCGAGATCATGGCGGCGGTGTAATCGGAATTGGCGATCACCGCGTCGCCGCGCGCCATCACTGAATTGTAGCGCAACTTAAGCGCGGAGCGGCCGGCGTAGGCGCCGTGGAAAGTCGTGACAAACGGGCGCGGCGCGAGCCGCTTCGCAGCGAGCGCAACCCAGGCCGGGGCGCGCGAGCGAGCGTGCACAAGATCGACGCGCTCGTCGTTGATCAATCGCGCCAGGCGGCGAGCGTTAAAAAGCATGACGAAAGGATTCTTGCTTGCCGCGTCGAAGGGCGCCAGCAAGCCGCCGACCGCTTGCAATTCGCTCGTCAGCCGGCCGCCTTCGCTCGCCACAAGCGCGCGCGCGCCGGCGGCGACCAACGCCGCGGCGACGTCGATTGTCGTCCGCTCCGCGCCGCCGGCGTCAAGCCGCGGGATGATCTGCAGAATGGTTCGGCCGGCGAGGCTGGCGCGCTTGCCGGCGCTGAAGGGCTTGAGATCACCGCCGTCCATGGCTGTCTCTTCGAGGAGGCGGCGTCGAGCGCCGGGGTTCAAGAGCGCGCGAGACGTATTGGTGTTGATCGCCGCTTAGGCCGCGCTTCGCGCTAAATTCGATTTCCTCAGTGATTTCGTCGTGTCGCGCACGAGAGACATTCAAAGGATCCCAGCTCAATGCGTATGAGACTCGGTCCGACAGCGGATTTCCCCATTGATTGCATGGCGGAGCGGTGCGCGAACGAAATTCAAAGTAAAGGATGAATCGAAGGGCGTCAGCCGACGCCCTTCGATTCACCGCCTCTGGCGGCGGCCCTTCGGGCCGTCCTTGAGTTTGAATTTCGTTCGCGCAAAATCGCAACCATGCAATCAATGAAGATTTGGCGCCGAATGCAGCGCCCCTCTCTTGGCGTTCCGCGCATGCTTCGCCCAGTCGGGCGAGCAACGAAGGGGGCGGCGTCAAATCGTCATCTCGCAGCTCATAAGTCAGCGCCATCTCGAAAAGTCACCGACAAGCCTGCTAAGCCTACGGCGCTAGGGTAAGCCAATCGCCTCGCGCATTCGTTGCTCACGCCGAATCATGGGAACAGATTAGTTTTGACCGCTCTCCAACTGCAAACCGCGACAATCGGCGAAGGCCCGGCGGCGCGGCAGATCGCCTTTCTCAAGCGCGACGCGACCGAGAGTAACGCGGCGCTGCCCGGCCTCGTCTGGCTCCCGGGCTTCAAATCCGACATGGTCTCGACCAAGGCGACGGCGCTGGACGATTATTGCACGAGCCGCGGACGCGCGCTGTTGCGCTTCGACTATTCTGGCCACGGCCGATCGGGCGGGCGCTTCGAAGCGGCGACGCTCTCTCATTGGCTGGAAGAGAGCCTGGCGATGATCCGCTCTCATACCGCGGGACCGCAGATTCTCGTCGGCTCGTCGATGGGCGGTTATCTTGCGCTGCTCGCCGCGCGCGCGCTCGCCCAGTCGGGCGAAGCATCGCGTCTCGCCGGCCTTGTCCTTGTCGCCCCGGCGGTCGATTTCACTGAAAGCCTGATCTGGAAAGCCGCGCCGCCGGAGGCGCGGCGCGCGATCATGGAGGAAGGCGCTTGGTTGCGTCCTTCGCTTTATTCGGCCGATCCTTACCCGATCACACGGGCGCTGATCGAGGACGGGCGACGTCACCTTTTGCTCGGCGGAACGATCCGAGCCCATTGCCGCGTCGCGATCCTGCAGGGCATGCAGGACGAGGATGTCCCCTTCGCTCATGCAATGACGGCAATCGAGCACATGGCCGGCGATTCCGTCACGCTTACGCTGATCAAGGACGGCGACCATCGCCTGTCGCGGCCGGAGGACATCGCGCTTTTGCTGTCGACGATCGAGAGCTTCGACTGATCGTTAAGCGGCCTGCCTGCCGCCGAAGCGATGCAAGTCCGCGCCATGCGCCTTGAGCCAGGCTTCGGCGCGATCGGTTTCCGGAAAGAGGCGGCGCGCCACCCGCCAGAAGGCCGGCGAATGGTCCATATGAATAAGGTGAGCGACTTCATGCGCGGCGAGGTAGTCGAGCACGAAAGGCGGCGCGAAAATGAGACGCCAGGAGAAATTCAACGCGCCGGTCGAGGAGCATGAACCCCAACGGCTCGTCGTGTCGCGGAGCGTCAAGCGTCTGGTCTTAAGCCCAAGCGCCGCGGTGTGCCGAGCGACCGCGGTCTCGAGATCGCGGCGCGCCTCGCGCTTGAAGAAATCGCCGACGCGGCGCGCCACATGCGCGAGATCGCCGGCGACGCAAAGAAGCGGGCCGTCCTCGTCTTCCGCGGTCCACACGACGCCGCGCGCGTCTGGGCGATGGACGATCCGATGATCAACGCCGCGCAGCGGCGCGATGGAGAGCGGCTCGAAATAGATCGGCTTCGGCAGTCGATCGAGCCTGGCGCCGATCCAGCCGGCGTGGCGCTCGGCGAATTCGCGCGCCGCCTTCAGCGAGGCGCGCGCCGGCATTGAGAGCACGACGTCGCGCGACGCAGCGCGAACGCGCAGCGTAAAGCGCCGCGCGCTTTTCAGCCGCTTGAGCTCGATGCGATGGACCGCCCCGCAATGGGCGACTTCGAGATGACCAGTCTGCGCGCCGGGCGCGCCGCGCTGGAAGAGACGCAGCATGATTCGTTCTTTAGGCGAGGCGGCGCTGAGTCGCTAGTGCGCCAATGCATCAGTTCAAGAAAATCGCGAGCGCGTTCTCTCCCCCGAAGCGACTGCGTCTGACGTAGACTCAAATTGCGGCGCCAATCTGATCGTCAGCGCAAAACGATTCGCGGCGTCGCCGCGGGCTTCACGACAATCGGCAGGCCCGCGACGACAAATACCGCCACGTCGCAAGCGGCCGCAATACGTTGATTGAGACGACCTTGCCAATCGCGAAAGTCGCGCCCAAGCGGCGTCTCCGGCACGATTCCAAGACCGACCTCATTCGAAACGAACACGACGGGCCCGGCGAGCGCGGCGACGGCCTCGCCCAGCCGCTCCATCTCAACGCCGACATCGCATCCGGCGAAGGCGAGATTGGCGAGCCAAAGCGTTAAGCAATCGACAACGATTGCTCGATCTCGGCGCGCGTTGGCGCGAAGAACTTCTACGAGATTGCGCCGCTCCTCGATCGTCTCCCATCCTTCGCCGCGCTCGGCGCGATGGCGGGCGATCCGCGCCGCCATCTCGTCATCGTCGGCGGAAGCGGTGGCGATCATCAGCCGCGTCGGCGCAGCGGCCTCGGCGAGGAGGCGCGCGTAGCGGCTCTTGCCTGACCGCGCGCCGCCGAGCGCCAGCAGGCTGCGGCATTCCAACAATGGGAACGGCTCGACCATTGGCCTTCCTCGCATCTAACAAGAGTAGAGACAAATCGCTGACGCCATCCTCCCCCGCGAAGCGGAGGAGGGGGACCATGCGCAGCATGGTGGTGAGGCCGCTGAGTCAAAGGCAAGTCCCCGACGCCGAAGCCCCCTCCACCGCGCTTAAGCGCGGTCCCCTCCCCAGTTTCACGGCGCGCCTCACATAGCCGTCGTCCTTGAGCAATGGATTGCTCTCGCGCAAAATCATAGGCCAAGAAATCCAGGGGGTCGGCGCTAACAGCTCGCCTTCGATCCCGAAGTTGAAATCATGGTGACGTCCGGCGCCACCGAGGCGCTTGCCGGCGCTTTGCTAGCGCTGATCGAGCCGGGCGACGAGGTCGTCTTGTTCCAGCCGATGTACGACGCCTACTTGCCTCTGGTGCGACGGGCGGGCGGCGTTCCCAAATTCGTTACGCTGCGTCCGCCGACCTGGGCCATAGACGAGGTGGACCTTGCGGCCGCCTTTTCCGATCGAACGCGAGTCGTCTTGTTCAACAACCCGGCGTCGTCTATGATCGCGCGGCGCTGGCGTTGCTGGCGCGTTTCTGCGTCAAGCATAATGCGATCGCCGTTTGCGACGAGGTTTGGGAGCACGTGATCTTCGACGGCCGCGTCCATGTTCCCCTCATCGCCATGGAAGGCATGCGCGAGCGAACAGTGAAAATCGGCTCGGCGGGCAAGATCTTCTCATTGACCGGTTGGAAAGTCGGATTTGTCTGCGCCACGGCGCCGATCATGAAAGTGATCGCCAAAGCCCATCAATTCATCACCTTCACGACGCCGCCCAATCTGCAGAGCGCTGTCGCCTATGGCCTCGCCAAGGAGGATTCTTATTTCGCCGCGATGCGCGCCGGCTTTCAGCGCAGCCGCGATCGGTTCGCTCGAGGCTTGAGCGCGCGCGGCTTTTCGGTCTTGCCGAGCGGCGGCACGTATTTCCTGAATATTGACATTGCGCCGCTCGGCCGCGGCGATGACCTCGCCTTCTGCATGTGGCTGGTCAAAGAGCATGGCGTCGCGGCCATCCCGGTCTCCGCCTTTTATTCTCGAGATCCGATCACGACAGTGGTCCGCTTCTGTTTCGCCAAACACGACGCCACCTTGGATGGCGCGCTGGCGCGGCTCGACCACGTTGCGCGCCGCCCCTAGCTAGGCCGCCCCTCGGTGGACAGAAAAGTCCGCGGCCGCTACTTCTTCGTGAATGGCGAGACAACGCAGTGGGACAACAAGCTCGATGCGCTTACCGCCGATGTCGATGACGGCGCTGTCGAAGCAGCGATGCTCGCGATCGCCAAGCGGGAGGGCGTCTTGCCGAAACAAGCCGGCCACGAACGAAATTGCTGGAGAGATTGAAGGCTCGTCGTGACCTGGCGCCGCGCGTCCGTCTTCATTTTTGTGGCGCTGGCGTCGCTGACGTCGGCCTCGGCTCTCGCCCAGCAGTCGCCTTTTGCGCCGCCGCCCCAGACCGAGCCGCGCTACGTCAAGCTGCTCGCCTTCGGCGATTACTTTGACGCCGCCGCTCTCGCCGAATTCGAGAAGGCGAGCGGCAGGCAGGTGGCCTACGACGCCTATGACTCGCCCGACGAGGTCGCCGGGAAAATGCGCGATGAGCCGTACGACCTCATCGTGATGCCCGCGCCGGCGTTACCAGAGGCGATCTCGTCAGGCGCGCTGCAAAAGATCGACCGCGCGCGCCTCTCCCATTTCAGCGCCGTCTCGCCGCGCGTCATGGCGAAGCTCGCGAGCTACGATCCAGGCGGCGCCTATGCGCTGCCCTATATGTGGTTTGTCACCGGCCTTTTGATGGACGCTGACAAGGCGAAGGCCCGCCTCGGCGCGGCGCCGGTCTCCTGGGGCGTTCTTTTTTCGCCGGAGCTCGCGCGGCGTTTCGGCGATTGCGGCCTCGCGGCGCCTGACGACCGCGACAATTTGTTCGTGGCCGCCTGGAAATTCATGGGGACAAATCTTGCGCGGCTGGCGCCTGTCGACATTCGTCGCGCCGGCGATCTCATCCTGCGGCTCAAGGCGGCGGCGCGGGCGTTTCTTGCGCCTGACAGCGTCGGGGCTTTGGCCAACGGCTCGGTGTGCGTCAGCATCGGTCGCGAGGCCGACGCCGGCCGCGCCATGGAGCGCGCCAAGCAGGGCGGCCTTGATTTGACGATCCGCTTCGCCGTCCCGAAAGAAGGCGCGCCAATGTCGATCGACGCCTTCGTCATTCCGAAGAATGCGCCGCACCTCGATGATTCTTACGCTCTGCTGGATTTTCTGCTGCGTCCCGATATTGCGGCGCGCAACTCGCGCGCAGCCGGCGCGGCGAGCGGCGATGAAGGCGGCAACGACGACCTTTTCAAAAATCTGGCGCCTGTCGCGGCGATGGAGCCGGCGCAGGCGGCATTGGTCAGCAAGGAATGGTTGCGCGTCAAGGCGGCCGACAACGAGGCGTCCTCGGGCGGCGCCTCAAAGGGCGCAGCCAAAGCAACCAGCGCCAGACAGCCGGCGCATGCGGAAATAAAAAAGCGCGAGGCGAAGCCGCCTCGCGCTCTTTCACATTAAAGCTGGGCGTTCCGATCAGTTCGGCCAGCAGCGCATGCCATAGGGTCCAAGGTGCATGCCGGGAGGGCAAGCCCTGCCGTAGCCATAGCCGTAACCCCAGCCCGGGCCCCAGCCGCCGCCCCAGTAATGGGCGCGCCAGCCGCCCCATCCCCAACCGGGATGGTAGCCCCAACCGCCGTGCCAGCCCCAACCGCCGTGCCACCACGCAGCCGCGGGCTGGGTCGTACCAACAACAGCGACGCCGAGCGTAACCGCCGCAACCGCCGCCAATGCCGCCCGACGGATCATCTGTCTGTTCAGCATGATCATCTCCCTTGCTTTTTCGCGAGACGCGATTGCCTCGCGACGATGGGTGCCTGTTTCGTACCCTCAAATGGACATTGACCCAGGCTCTTCACGTGCATTCGCACGCGATCCACGCCGATGCCTTACGGTCTGAATCTACTTGCCAGTTATGTTCATCTGGCGTTCATCTTGGCGACGCCAGAAGCCGTCCCGCGTGGCGGATCGCCCGGCTTGCCGCTGAGAAACAGAGCTTTTAGGAGTTGCGCGGGCCAACGAATAAGAAGGCGCGGCGATGATCACAGGATCGTGTTTATGCAAGGCGGTTCGCTACAAGGCGGAAGCTGCGCCTCTGATCACGCGCGCCTGCTGGTGTCGCGTCTGCCAATATTTCGCCGCGGGGAATGCGGCGATCAGCGCCGCCTTCATGAGGAACGCCGTCACGATCGAAGGCGAGACCAAGGACTATGTCAGCGTCGCCGACAGCGGTTCCGTGATGCATCGCCGCTTCTGCCCGACCTGCGGCGTCCCTATGTTCAGCGAGGCCGAACAGCGCCCGCATGTGATTTTCATTCGCGTGGGCACGTTTGACGATCCTGAATTGGTCCGCCCGACCGCAACGATCTGGGCGGCCTCGGCCCCGTCGTGGGCGACAATCGACGCAACGATCCCGCGCATCGACGGTCAGCCGCCGCCGATAGCCTGACGAGGCCGAGGCTTTTCATCGAAACCACGCGCAACAACAAGGCGGCGCTCATTCACGCGCCGCCCGTCCAGCGCTTAAAGGAGAATCGCGATGCCCCTCATTCGCATTTCGCTCAACGTCGGCAAGCCCGCCGCTTATCGCCGCGCCATTGCCGACAATATCTACGAGGCGCTGCGCGAGACCTTCGACGTTCCGGCGCATGACTTCTTCGCCACTGTCGTGGAGCATCAACCGGACGACTTCTTTTTCGACCGAGAGTATTTCAACATCAACCGCGGCGACGATCTGGTGATCATCCAGATGACGGTCAGCAATACGCGCTCGATCGAGCAGAAGAAGGCGCTTTACCGCCGCATCGTCGAGCGTCTTGAAAAAGATCCCGGCCTGCGCCGCGAGGACGTCTTCATCAACCTTCTCGAAGTCGCCAAGGAAAATTGGTCCTTCGGCAATGGGATCGCGCAATACGCATGAAACCCGCAATATCGATAAGTTGGGTGGCGAACATCGCTCCTGCATTGTCCCGCCAGCTTTTCGCAACCCATTCTCGAGCCCACCCGGTCTTTAGGGTGGATTGGAGGCTTCGATGACCTCAAGTTTCAACGTCCATGATGCGGCCGCGTATGAACAACTGATGGGCCGCTGGAGTAAGAAACTGGCGCCCTTGCTGATCGATTTCGCGGGGCTCGCCAAAGATGAAAAGATTCTTGACGTCGGCTGCGGCAACGGCAGCCTGACCTTTCAGCTCGCCAAGACAGCCGATCTTAGGGAGATCGTCGCGATCGACTACTCGCCGGTCTTCGTGGAGGAGACGATCCGTCGCAATAGTGACTCGCGCATAAAGATCCGGCAGGCGGATGCTTGCGACTTGCCCTTCGAAGACGGCGCGTTCGACCGCGCCTTGGCCTTGCTCGTGCTCCATTTCGTGCCCGAGACAGGCAAGGCGGTCGCTGAAATGCGTCGCGTCGTGCGACGCGGCGGCGTAGTTGCGGCAGCTGTGTGGGATCATCTTGGCGGCATGCCCGGCATGCGCATGATGGTCGACACTTTAGCGGCGCTCAGCGAAGGCGGACGTCAACTGCGCGGCCGATATTGCTTCCAGCCGATGATGCAACCAGGCGAGATGAAACGGACCTTTGTCGATCAGGGGCTCCTGGAGGTAACGGAAACCCAACTGATGATTCGCATGGACTACCAAAGCTTCAACGACTACTGGGCGCCGATTGCCGCCGGCGAAGGGCCGCTCGGCAAATATGTGTCTACGCTTGATGCGGCGGAACGGGCGCGCGCCACCGCCGCGGTGCGCGACGCCTACGAGGCCGGCAGGCCCGACGGCCCGAGGTCTTTTGCCAACGTCGCATGGGCATGCCGCGGCGTCGCGCCCTGACCAACAGCCGGCCTGACCCAATCCCTGCAAAAGCCGTTCGAGGCGCCGGCTTCCCCTTGCGCCTCTTCGGCAGCCTCTACGTCGCCCTTTCCATCGGCCATGTGTCGGCGAGCCGGTAGCCAGCCGGATAAGGATCGGAAGGGTCGAGCATGTGCTGATGAACGCCGGTGATCCAGGCCGTCCCCGAAATGATCGGACTGACGCCTGGCCTGCCGCCCACCGTCGCCACGCGATCAACTCGGCAGTCGAATTCCGAGCCGATAATCGAGCGACCAATGAAG
>DATGHD010000459.1:0-6555 GCA_035308145.1 Roseiarcus sp. | reverse complement strand
ATTGGCGGTGCAGAGAGAAAACGGCGAGTTGCTGCGCCAGTCAGTCGCGCTGCTCCAGGAAATTAGAGATCATTTGAAGGGCAAGCCCTGATGTCCATCCTCATCGACGCCAACACCAAAGTCATCGTCCAAGGCTTCACCGGCAAGAACGGCACGTTCCATTCCGAGCAGGCGATCGCCTATGGCACGCGCGTCGTCGGCGGCACGTCCCCGGGCAAGGGCGGTTCGATCCATCTCGGCCTGCCGGTCTTCGACACGGTCGCCGAGGCGCTCGAGAAGACGGGGGCTGACGCTTCCGTCATCTATGTGCCGCCGGCTGGCGCGGCCGACGCGATTTGCGAAGCGATCGCGGCGGAAATCCCGCTGATCGTCTGCATCACCGAGGGCATTCCCGTTCTCGATATGGTGCGGGTGAAGCGCGCCCTGCAAGGCTCCAAGTCGCGCCTCGTCGGACCGAATTGTCCTGGCGTGATGACCGCCGGCGAATGCAAGATCGGCATCATGCCGGGCAACATTTTCAAGCGCGGCAGCGTCGGCGTCGTCTCGCGCTCAGGCACCCTGACCTATGAGGCGGTGTACCAGACGACGCGCGCCGGGCTCGGCCAGACGACCGCCGTCGGCATCGGCGGCGATCCGGTCAAGGGGCTTGAATTCGTCGACATCCTGGAGATGTTCCTGGCCGATCCGGAGACCAAGTCCGTCGTGATGATCGGCGAGATCGGCGGCCAGGCCGAGGAAGACGCAGCGCAATTCTTGAAGGACGAATCCAAGCGCGGCCGCGACAAGCCGATCGTCGGCTTCATCGCGGGGCGCACCGCCCCGCCGGGGCGCCGCATGGGTCACGCCGGCGCGATCATCTCGGGCGGCAAGGGCGGCGCCGAGGACAAGATCGCCGCCATGGAGGCGGCGGGCATTCGCGTCTCTCCTTCGCCGGCGCGGCTCGGCAAGACGCTGGCGGATTTGTTGAACGGAAAATAGGCGCGGCCGCGCGCCGCGGAAAGAATCGGAGTTCTCTTCGATGACGAGACAGGATTTCAACCAGGCCTTGTTGCAAACGTCTTTCCTCTATGGCGCGAACGCGCCCTATATCGAGGAGCTGCAGGCCGCGTACGAGAAGGACCCTAATAGCGTCGAGCCGGGCTGGCGCGACTTTTTCGACGCGCTCGGCGATGATCCAGCAAGCGTCGAGAAGGTTGCGGAAGGCCCTTCATGGGAAAAGCCCAACTGGCCGCTGGCGCCGAAGGGCGATCTGATCTCCGCGCTCGACGGCGACTGGCCGGCGATCGAAAAAGCGGTCGACGAAAAGCTGCGCGCCAAGGCGGCAGCCGAGCCGGAGGCCGCGCTGGCCGAAATGGATCTGCACCGCGCGACGCGCGACAGCGTTCGCGCGCTGATGATGATCCGCGCCTATCGGATGCGCGGTCATTTACACGCCAATCTCGATCCGCTCGGTCTCGAGCCGCAGAAGGATCATGAGGAGCTGCATCCTTCCAACTACGGCTTCAGCGAAGCCGACTACGGCCGCAAGATTTTCATCGACAGGGTTCTGGGGCTCGAATTCGCCACCATCCCGGAAATGCTGGCCATCCTCCGCCGGACCTATTGCGGAACGATCGGCTTTGAATTCGTGCACATGTCGGACCCGGCCGAGAAGGCCTGGATGCAGGAGCGCATCGAAGGCCCCGACAAGGAGATTTCCTTCACCAACGAAGGCAAGCGCGCAATCCTGAACAAGCTCGTCGAAGCAGACGGCTTCGAGAAATTTTTCGACATCAAATATCCCGGCGCCAAGCGCTTCGGCCTCGACGGCGGCGAGGCGATGATTCCGGCGCTCGAACAGATCATCAAGCGCGGCGGCGCGCTCGGCGTCAAAGAGATCGCCATCGGCATGTCCCATCGCGGCCGCCTGAACGTGCTCTCGCAAGTCATGGGCAAGCCGCATCGCGTGATCTTCCACGAGTTCAAGGGCGGCTCGGCTTCGCCCGATGAGGTCGACGGATCAGGCGACGTCAAATACCATCTCGGCGCCTCGTCGGACCGCGAGTTCGACGGAAACAAAGTCCATCTGTCGCTGACCGCTAATCCCTCGCATTTGGAAATCGTCGATCCGGTGGTGCTTGGCAAGGTGCGCGCCAAGCAGGACCAGCTCAACGACGCCATCGAGCGCGTCAAGGCGCTGCCGCTGCTGATTCACGGCGACGCGGCTTTCGCCGGGCAAGGCGTCGTCGCCGAGTGCTTTGGTCTTTCGGGCCTGCGCGGCCATCGCACCGGCGGCTCCGTGCATTTCATCGTCAACAATCAGATCGGCTTCACCACCTACCCTCGCTATTCGCGTTCGTCGCCGTACCCCTCCGATGTCGCCAAGTTGGTCGAAGCGCCAATCTTTCATGTCAACGGCGACGATCCAGAAGCGGTCGTCTACTGCTCAAAGATCGCCGTCGAGTTCCGGCAGCGCTTCCACAAGCCCGTCGTCATCGACATGTTCTGCTATCGTCGCTTCGGCCACAACGAGGGCGACGAGCCGGCTTTTACTCAGCCGCTGATGTACCGGATCATTCGCTCGCATCCGACGACGCTGGAGATTTACGCGAAGAAGCTGATCGCCGAAGGCCTCGTCACCGAGGGCGAAGTCGACAAGATGCGCGCCGACTGGCGCCATCGCCTGGAGGCCGAATATGAAGCGGGCCAGGGCTACAAGGCGAACAAGGCGGATTGGCTCGACGGCCGCTGGGCCGGCCTCAAATCGGGGCAGGATTCGATCGATGACGACAGGCGCGGCGTCACAGGCGTCGAGGTCGGCAAGCTCAAGCAATTGGCGGCGCGCATCACCGCCGTCCCGCCGGGCTTCAATGTTCACAAGACGATTCAGCGCTTCTTGGACAATCGCCGCCAGGCGGTCGAAAGCGGCGAGGGGATCGACTGGGCGACCGCGGAAGCGCTGGCTTTCGCCTCATTGCTCGACGAAGGCTATCCGGCTCGCCTTTCCGGCCAAGATAGCGAGCGCGGCACGTTTTCGCAGCGCCATTCCGTGCTGATCGATCAGCAGTCCGAAGCGCGTTACATCCCATTGAACCACATCCGCGATGGCCAGGCGCGCTACGAAGTCATCAATTCGATGCTCTCGGAAGAGGCGGTGCTGGGCTTCGAATACGGCTACTCGCTGGCCGAGCCCAATGCGCTAACGATCTGGGAAGCGCAGTTCGGCGATTTCGCCAATGGCGCGCAGGTCGTCTTCGATCAGTTCATCTCGTCAGGCGAGCGCAAGTGGCTGCGTATGTCGGCCTTGGTCTGCCTGCTGCCGCACGGTTACGAAGGCCAGGGCCCAGAACATTCTTCGGCGCGCCTCGAGCGCTATCTGCAACTCTGCGCCGAAGACAATATGCAGGTCGCCAATTGCACGACGCCGGCCAACTACTTCCACATCCTCCGCCGCCAATTGAAGCGGGAGATTCGCAAGCCCCTCATCCTGATGACGCCGAAGTCGCTGTTGCGCAACAAGCGCGCCGTCTCGAATTTGAGCGAGATCGGCGAAGGCGCTTCGTTCCATCGCCTTCTGTGGGACGACGCGGAATCACGTAAAGGCGAGAAGATCAAGCTCGTCAAGGACGACAAGATCAGGCGGATCGTTCTTTGCTCGGGCAAGGTCTACTACGATCTCTACGAGGATCGTGAGAAGCGCGGCGTCGATGACGTCTACCTCCTGCGCGTTGAGCAGCTCTATCCCTTCCCGCTCAAGGCGCTGGTGCGCGAGCTGACGCGTTTCAAGAAGGCCGAGATCGTATGGTGCCAGGAGGAGCCCAAGAACATGGGCGCCTGGTCCTTTGTCGAGCCTTATCTGGAATGGGTGCTGGCGCAAGTCGGCGGCAAGTCGAGACGCCCGCGCTACGCCGGCCGCCCCGCCTCCGCCGCGACCGCGACTGGCTTGATGTCGAAGCATTTGGCGCAGTTGAAAGCGTTCCAGGACGAATGTTTCGCGGCGTGACGCGGGTGTGAAGCCGCGTTGGACAGAAACTTCTGGCATGGGCGCCGCGTGAAGGCGGCGTGAGTGACGAGATGGCGACTGAAATCCGCGTTCCGACGCTTGGCGAATCGATCACCGAGGCGACGGTCGGCAAATGGTTCAAGCAGGCTGGCGAATCGGTGAAGGCTGACGAACCGTTGGTCGAGCTCGAGACCGACAAGGTGACGCTCGAAGTCAACGCGCCGGCCGCGGGCGTTCTCTCCGAGATCGCGGTGAAGACCGGCGAGACCGTGGCGGTCGGCGCATTGCTCGGCTCGGTGGCGGCTGGCGCGGCCGCAGCCGCGCCGTCCGACGCAAAGAAGAGCGAGGCGACGCCTCCCGCTTCAGCGCCGGCGGTCCAGAAAGCCGCGCCGGCCGGAGGAGCGCCGCCAACAACGATGCCGCCTTCGCCGGCCGCTGCGAAAATCGCTCTCGACAGCAGGCTCGACGTCAGTGGAGTGGCCGGCACGGGCAAACGCGGCCAGGTCCTGAAAGGCGACGTTCTCGCCGCGGCGGCAACGCAAGCCCAAGCCCCGGCGGCGCCCGCCTCGTTGGGAGCGATCCCGATCGCGCCGCAATCTGTCACTCCGGCGCCGGTCGCCTTACGCGCGCCCGCCGCGCCCGATGATGCGGCGCGCGAGGAACGCGTGCGCCTGACCAAGCTGCGCCAGACCATCGCGCGCAGGCTCAAGGACGCGCAGAACACCGCCGCCATGCTGACGACCTTCAATGAGGTCGACATGACCGAGGTCATGGGCTTGAGGACGAAGTTCAAGGACGCTTTCGAGAAGAAGCACGGCGTCAAGCTCGGCTTCATGGGATTTTTCGTGAAGGCCTGCGTGCAGGCGCTGAAAGACGTGCCGGCGGTCAACGCGGAGATCGACGGCGCCGATCTCGTCTTTAAGAACTATTATCACATCGGCGTCGCTGTCGGCACCGACAAAGGCCTTGTCGTGCCGGTCGTCCGCGAAGCCGATCACCTCGGCATTGCCGGCATCGAGAAAGCGATCGCGGATTTTGGCAAGCGCGCGCGAGACGGTCGCCTGAAAATCGAGGAGATGCAGGGCGGCACGTTCACCATCTCCAATGGCGGCGTCTATGGCTCCTTGATGTCGACGCCGATCCTCAACGCGCCCCAATCGGGCATCCTCGGCATGCACAAAATCCAGGAGCGGCCGATGGTCGTCGACGGCAAGATCGAAATCCGGCCGATGATGTATCTGGCTTTGTCCTACGATCACCGCGTCGTCGACGGCAAGGAGGCGGTGAGCTTCCTCGTTCGTGTGAAGGAGGCGCTTGAGGATCCGGCGCGGCTGGTGCTCGATTTGTAAAACGGAGGCGCCATGCGGCGAGGATTGGAAGCGCGGGCGAGCATGCGCGGGTACGTCCTAAGCTTGAGCCTTCTCGTCTTGGCGCCGAGCGCTGCGGTTGCGGCCGACGCGCCGCCTCAAGCGCTCGTCGAAGCGCGATCGGCCTTTGCCGCCGCGGTCGCGGCGAAGGACCTTAAAGCGACCGAGGCCCTCACGAGCTTCCCGCTCAAGAATGTCGTGACGCAACGCGCCAAAAACGATTCTGAAGCCGGCTTTAAGCGGCAGTTTGAAATGTACGAACAGATGGCGGATTGCCTGAAGAGAGCGCCGCTTGAATATGTCCATGGCGGCGGGGGCCGCCCTAACTCTTGGATTGTCAGTTGCAATGGCGCCATTCTCTATTTCGCTTTGATCCGGGACCGCTGGCTGCATGACGAATACGAGAACGTTAACGAGTGAGGCGTCGGCGCCTCGATCGGCGTCGAGAGAAGCACGAGATCCTTCATGGCTTATGATCTGATCGTCATCGGCGCGGGGCCGGCCGGCTATGTCTGCGCCATACGCGCCGCGCAACTTGGGCTGAAAGTCGCGATCGTCGACAAGCGCAAGAACGCCGGCGGGACTTGCGTCAATATCGGCTGCATTCCGTCGAAGGCTTTGCTCTACGCCTCTGAAATGTTCGCCGAGGCGGCGCACGGCCTTGGCCCGCTCGGCGTCATGGTCGACGCGCCCAAGCTCGATCTCGTCGCAATGATGAAGCACAAGGACGATACGGTCGAGGCCAATGTCAAGGGCCTGGCGTACCTCTTCAAGAAGAACAGAATCGACTTCCACGTCGGCGCCGCGCGCATTGCTGCGCCTGGCAAGGTCGACATCGCCCGCGAGGATGGCAAGACGGCGATCCTGGAGGCCAAGACGATCGTCATCGCCACAGGCTCCGACGTCGCGCGGCTGCCCGGCGTCGAGATCGACGAAAAGGTGATCATCTCGTCGACCGGCGCCTTGAGCCTGTCGAAGACGCCGGCGAAACTTCTCATCGTCGGCGCGGGCGTCATCGGCCTTGAACTCGGGTCGGTCTGGGCGCGCCTTGGCGCCGAGGTGACGGTGGTCGAATATCTCGACCGCATCCTGCCCGGCACCGACGGCGAGGTGGCGAAGCAGTTTCAGCGCATATTGGAAAAGCAGGGCTTCAAGTTCCATCTCGGCCACAAGGTCGCCAGCGTCGCCAAGACCGCCTCGGGCGCC
>DATGHD010000458.1:0-7962 GCA_035308145.1 Roseiarcus sp. | reverse complement strand
CCAACTTGGCTTTCAGGGCGTATACCGCGTGCCGCCGGGCGGTGGGCCGCCGCAGCTCGTGGTCGACCGCAATCTGTTCGAACAACCAAACGGCCTATGCTTCTCGCCCGACGAAAACATCCTCTACGTCAACGACACTGTGCGCTGCCTCATTCGCGCGTTTGACGTCAATGCCGACGGCACGCTCGGCCCCGACCGCATTTTCGCGTCCGGCATTCGCTCGGAACTCGAACCCGGCGTGCCGGACGGCATGAAATGCGACAGCGCCGGCAATGTCTGGGTCACGGCGCCCGGCGGCGTCTGGGTCTATTCGCCGTCCGGCGCGCTGCTGGGCAAGATCAAGGCGCCGGAGCTTGTCGCCAATCTGCATTGGGGCGGCGCCGATTGGCGCACGCTCTTCATGTGCGCCACCCATTCCCTTTATTCGGTGCGTACGAAAATCGGCCCGCGCGTCGAGCCGTTCATGAAAGCGGGCGGCGCGGCCAGAGCCGCCTCCGGCCCTGAGCGCGCGCCGCAAAAGGGAAATCTCAGGCTTGATCCGTCGCGCTGCGCGTTGCTCATTCAGGACATGCAGAATGACGTAATGATCGACGGCGGCGCTTTCGCCGCCTCGGGCTCGCCCAATCACGCCAGGGAGCAAAATGTCGTCGAGAACATCCGCCGTCTGGCGGAAGCCTGCCGCGCCCGCGGCGTGATGGTCGTGCATGTGTGGTTCATCGTCGAACCTGGCGCGCCAGGCTTCACGCTGAATGCGCCGCTCTTTGAGGGCGTGGTCGATCAAAAGGCGATGGTGAGGGGGACGTGGGGCGCTGCGCCGGTCGCCGGGCTCGAGCCGCAGTCAGGCGACCTTGTCATCGAGAAACGACGCATGTGCGCTTTCGAAGGCAGCAGCCTCGAAATCGCCCTTAAATCGGGAGGTCGTGATACGATTATCGACACCGGGGCCTGGACCAATATGTCGATCGAGCACACTGCTCGCACCGGCGCAGACAAAGGGTATTTCGTCGTCGTGCCGGAGGATTGCTGTTCGACGATGAACGCCGACTGGCATCGCGCGTCGATCGACTATGCGATGCAAAATGTCGCCGCGGTGACGCGCGCGGACGACGTCATCGCCGCGCTGGGTTAGATAAATCGTCCGCGCTGGGCACGCGATCAGTCGGCTCTATCGCGACAAGCAGTCGAGCGACCCTATCCTGTCGCGCGCTTTGAGGACCACGCTGGCGGCGAGGCGGCGCTGAAAAGCGGTTGGATGCGCGGCGTCGCGCTTGATCGGATTGGGCAGCGAGCTCGCGAGCAAGGCCGCCTCGCGGGCGTCGAGCTGGCTCGCTCCTTTATGGAAGTAGCGTTGCGCCGCCGCCTCGATGCCGAAAATCCCGTCGCCCCATTCGGCGATGTTGAGGTAGACCTCGACCGTGTGCGACTTGGACCAAACCTTGCCGAGGACAAGCGCCATGCCGATTTCGAGGCCTTTCCGAATGACGGAACGTCCGGGCCAAAGAAAAAGGTTCTTGGCGGTCTGCATGGTGATTGTCGATGCGCCGCGTCTTGGGCCGTTCCGGCCGGCTTGGCTCATCACCTCGTGCAGAGCGTCCCAATCGACGCCGTCATTGTCGCAGAATGTCGCGTCTTCCGAGGCGATCACCGAGGCGATCGCCACCGGCGCGATCGCCTGCAGGGGCGCGTAGCTGCGTTCGTAGCTCTCCCCGAGGACGAGGCGCGCCAGCATGAGCGTCGAGAGGGGCGGCGCGAAGGCGTAGAGGACCAGGAGGCCGACAAAAAGGCAGATGGGGGCCAGCGCCGCGAAAGCGACGCCGCGCGCAGCGATTCGAACAAGGGAGCGCCGCTCCGCCATATGGCAGCCTTGGCTGAAGCCGTCGCCTCGGGCAAGCGTCAGCCCGTCTCGCGCCGCCTCCGGCTTATTTTCCCCGGAAGATCGGCGTCCGCTTCTCGACGAAGGCGCGCGCCGCCTCGCGATGATCTTCGGTCCGCCCGGTCTCGATCTGATGTTGCGCCTCGAGGTCGAGCAATTCGTCGAGCGTCCCGCTTTCCGCCGCGTTGAAATTTTTCTTCATTAGGCGGAGCGCGACGCGCGGTCCTCGCGCCAGCCTTTGCGCCAAAGCCATGGTCGTCTCCAGGAGCCTATCGTCGGAAGCGACGTCATTGGCGACGCCAAGCGCAAGAGCCTGCGCCGCGTCGAGCGCGTCTGACGTGAAGTAGAGTTCCCGCGCCTTGCCGGCGCCGAGGAGTCGCGAGAGGAAAAAGGACCCGCCGAAATCGCCCGAGAAGCCGACCCTGGCGAAGGCGGTGATGAAGCGCGCTGACTGAGCCGCGATGCGGAGATCGCAGGCGAGCGCGAGCGACAGACCCGCGCCGGCTGCAACGCCGTTGACCATGGCGATCGTCGGCTTGCCGATTTCGTGCAGCAGACGCGAGACTTCCATTCTCGCCCGCAGGCGCTGCACGGCGTCGACGCCGAGCGAAGCCGACCCTTCAGCCATGCTCTTGACATCGCCGCCCGAGCAGAACGCGCGGCCGGCGCCGGTCAGTACGACGGCCCCGACGCCGGGATCGGCCTCTAGCCGCGGCAACGCCTCCAAGAGGCCGTCGAGGATCAGAGACGAAAGCGCGTTGAGACGATCGGGCCGGTTCAGCGTCAGCGTAGCGACGCCGTCCGTTTTGCTCTCGATCAGCTCTTGCGTCATTTGTCGCTCCGGCGGCCCCACGCATTCAACCCCTTCGGCGAAAAGTGGTGACGGCGGGCGCGTATTCTCAGGCCATGGCGGCGATGCGCGCCTTGTCGAGCGGCCGATAATCGATGTCGTAGCCGAAATAGCGGGGGCCGACGAGGGCGAGGCCGCCCTCGCTGCGCCATTTCTCCGGTCCCGGTATTGCGAGGGCGGCGACGCGCAGTCCGAATTTCAGCGACTCCGTGGTGATCGGATCACCGGTGTCGACATCGAGCAGCGTGATGAGATCGGGCGTCGTCACGATCGCTTCGCCGTCGCGCTCGGCGATCAGGAATTCATTCTGGAACGCGAAGCGGTAGCGATGGCCGCGGAAACGGTCGAGCCCCTCGAACTTGGCCTGTCCGCGCGCAAAGCCGCCTATGGTCCGTCGCTCGATGTCTTGCACCCGGCCCTCGAACAAAAGCACGGCGTCAAGCTTGGCGATGATCGCGGCGACCGGGTCGGCCTTGGCCGCGCGGGCTTCCCGAAGCGCCCGCCCGAGATCTGCGGCAAGGCTTAAAGTCCCCCGAACGATCGCTTGCTTCGCGATTTTGCCGCTCATCGGGTAGAAGGCGAGCAGCGCCGAGCCGCCCATGTCAATGGTGCAGGAACGCGCGAGGCGCTCGGTCCATTGATTAGAGATCGTCTCCAGCACGACCGAATTGCCCTTGTCGTCGGCAAGCACCATCGGCGTCGCCGAGACCCCGTGCAGCGTAAACGTCACCATCTGCAATTCCGGATAGGCGCGGCCCATGCCGTCGCCGTCGACAAGCGGCAGCCCAAGCTCCGCCGCGGCGACGAAAGGCGTCGTCGAATTGATGCCGCCCGCCTCGCCGCAAAGAACTGCGTCGACCTTGCGGCCCAAGAAATTTTCCAGCTTATGAAAAGCGACGACGAGCTCCTCGCCCTGCGGCAGCTTTTCGGTCATCACCGTCGGCGCGCCCATCATGCAGCCCGGGACGATCAGCGCGTCGTCCGGCATTTCGTCGACGTCGACCAGCTTGACCTTGCCTTTGCGGCGGATGGCCTGCTGCGCCATCAGCTTGCCGATATAGGGATCGCCGCCGCCGCCGGTCCCCAAGATCGCGCCGCCGATCGCGATGTCATCGAGATCGGCCGCGTCGACCATGCGGATGATCTTCATCGCGCGCTCCTTTGCGACTCGAAAGTGGGCGAGGCGGCCATATAGGGCAAGGGCCGGTAGTCGAGATCGGGATAGCCGAAGGCCTTTGGCCCGACCACTTCGAGCGCCGCTTTGCTTTTCATCAGCTCATGGGCCGGCAAGCCCAGCACGGCCAGACGCTGGCCATAGCGAAGGACTTCCGTCGTGATCGGCTCGCCGGTGTCGATTTCGACATTGATGATGAGGTCGGGCACGATCGCGACAGGCACGCCGTCGACCCAGAGAACGAGATTCTCGTTCTGGATGGCGATGCGCCCGATCGCGCCGGCGTGATCGCCGAAGCCGGCAAGCGCCGCCTCGCCAATGGCGAAGCCGCCTTTGAGCTCGCGGCGAACGTCGGTCACCTTGCCGGTGAAGAGCAGCGTCGCGCCGGTCGTCGCGATGAGCCGGCCGACGACGTCCTGACGCTTGGCCCGCGCAGTGAGGATGGTGCGGCCAATAGCCAGCGCCTGCGTCACCGTGCCCGGCACCGCCACGCGGCGCACAAATGAAGCTGACATCGGCGTGGTCGCGAAGCCGGCGCCGGCGCCCATGTCGACGGCGATGTGCCGCGCAAAGCGCTCCAGCCAATACATGTCGACCGTTTTCTTGAACACGACGACATTGCCTTTGTCGTCGGCGATCGCCCCCGGCCAAGGCTCAAGACCGTAGATAAAGTAGGTCGACATCTGCACTTCGGGAAAGGCGCGGCCCATGCCGTCGCCGTCGAGAACGGGAAGTCCCGCCCGCGCGGCGGTCGAAATCGGCTCCATTGCGTTGGCGCCGCCAATCTCCGCCGAGATCAACGCGGCGACCTTGACGCCGGCGGCCTCTTCGACGGCGCGCAGCGCGCGCAAACACTCGGCGCCCTCTTTGATCTTCTCGACGCCGACAACCGGCGCGCCAATGCCGCCGACCGAACCAACGAAAGCGTCGCCTGGCAGCGCGTCCAACGGCAGGACTTCGACTTGAGCGCCTTTACGCATCAATTCGCGTGTGCGCAGCATGCCGATATAGGGGTTGCCGCCGCCGCCCGTGCCGAGAAGCGCGGCGCCGAGCGAGAGCGGCAACAGGTCGCTTTCTTGAAGCAGATAGCCTTTAGACGACATTGAGCTCGCCCACGACGCGCACCCGGACCCTCGTCGCATTGCCGGGAAGATAGGCGAGCGGCACATCCTCCACGTCGACGACTTCGATCGTATCTTCACGCGCGCCAGCCGCGACCGCCGCTTGCGTCGCCTTGGCTCGCGCGTCCGCCAGCGCTTCCGCGCGGCCGATCTCGGCGAGAGCGTAGACCCGGTCGACTTCGCCCGAGACTTGCGCGATGGCGGCGCCCACCGCATTGGCCACGGCGAAGTGGTTCGGTTTGACCACTTCGAGCCCGCCGATCTTGTCCTTGACCAGAATCGAGCCGCCGCCCACCACGATCACCGGCAAAGGTTCGGGCGAGAGGCGCGTCCGTTCGACTGCGTTCTCCAGCATTTCGAGAATGCGCGCTTCGGTGCGGGCGATGAGGTCCTTTGGGATCGAGGCGACGCGGTTTTTATCGCCGAGGTCAACGCGGCCCGCCGCGACGACAATGTCTGTGGTCGTCATCTGCGCGCCGCCGAACACGAGCGCGTCCTCGGTCAGGCGATAGCCGACCGACAGCGGCCCGACTTTCACGCCGTTCGGCCCGTCGACGACATGCGAGCCGCCGCCAAGGCCAAAGGAGAAGACGTCCGGCATGCGGAAATTGGTGCGCACGCCGCCGACCTCTACCGCCACCGTCGCCTGGCGTGGGAAGCCTTTGTGCAGCGAGCCGACATCGCTGGTCGTGCCGCCAATGTCGACCACCACCGCCTCGGACACGCCGGAGAGAAAGGCCGCGCCGCGCATCGAATTGGTCGGGCCTGAGGCGAAAGTGAGCACTGGAAATTTTTCGGCGTAAGCCGCGTCCATCAGCGTTCCGTCATTCTGGGTCAAGAAGAAGCGGCATTTCACGCCGCATTTGTCGAGCGCCGCGCGGAACGCGTCCATCACCAGCTTGGAGAGATCGCGAAGGCAGGCGTTCATGATCGCGGCGTTCTCGCGCTCCAGCAGGCCGATGCGGCCGATGTCGCTCGACAATGTCACGTGAGCGCCTGGCAACGCGCTTTCGAAAATCGCGCCGGCGCGCTTTTCGAAATCGGTGCTGACCGGGCTGAAAACGGCGGTAATCGCGACGGAGCGAATTCCTTTCGTCTTGATGTCGGCGGCGATCCGGCGGAGCTCGGCCTCATCCAGCGCCGATATGGCGCGGCCGTCGAATTCGTTGCCGCCATGAGCGAGGTACGTGTGATTGCCGATCGCGTCGCGCAAGTCCTCGGGCCAGTCGACCATCGGCGGCAACGAGGCCGTCGCCGGCAAGGCGAGCCGCACCGCGGCGGTCGGCGCAAGATCGCGCCGCTGGACCACGGCGTTGGTGAAATGCGTGGTGCCGATCATCACGACATCGATGGCGCTCGCCGGCAGTCGGGAGGCCTCGAGCGCCTTTTGCAGGGCGGCGACGACGCCGGACATCACGTCCTTGGTGGTCGGCGCCTTGACCCCGGCCAGCACGGCGCCGCCGTCCATCACGACCGCGTCCGTGTTGGTTCCGCCGACGTCTATTCCGATTCTGATCACGGTTGTGGCCCTCGTCTCGTTCAACGCGGCAAAGTCGTATCGGCTTCCGGTCGCAGCAGGTGGCAACGCGCGCGATGATCGGCGGCGATCACTGTAAAGTCCGGATCGATGGCGTCGCAGGGCGCAAAAACATTCGGACAGCGCGTGTGAAAGGAACAGCCGGCAGGTAAGTTTGCGGGGCTCGGCACCTCGCCTTCGATGATCGGAACATTGGGACGCATCGCTTCTTCCTCGGCGGTGATAACAGGAACGGAAGCCAAAAGGGAGCGCGTATAGGGATGGGCGGGCGAAGCGAACAGCGCGGTTGTTTCGCCGATCTCTGCGATCTGGCCGAGATAGAGAACGCCGACGCGCGAGGCGAAGTTACGCATCAAGCTCAGATCATGCGAGATGAACAGGAAGGTCAAGCCGAGCGTCCGTCCGAGTTCTTGTAAGAGCTCGATGATCTTGGCTTGAACGGAGACGTCGAGCGCCGAAGTCGGTTCGTCGAGCAGGATCAGCCGCGGCTCGGCGGCGAGCGCGCGGGCGATGGCGACGCGCTGTTTCTGTCCGCCCGAAAGTTCGTGCGGATAGCGCTCGGCAAAGTCGGCCGGCAATTGCACCATCTTCAGCAATTCGTCGACGCGCGCCGCAACCGCGACGCGTCGTCGGCGGGCAGCCTCCAGGGGCACAGCGATCGACTGGCCGATCGAGCGGCGTGGATTGAGCGACGACCCTGGATTTTGGAAGACCATTTGGATCGCCCTTGCGCGGCTGGCGCCGGGCGAAGCCTCGACGCCCTCGATCATGATGGCGCCGGCGCTTGGCGCGGTGAGGCCGAGGATCATGCGCGCGATCGTCGACTTGCCGGAGCCGCTCTCCCCGGCGAGGCCAAAGACTTCTCCTGACGCGATCGCAAAGCTCACGCCGCGCACCGCCTTGACCTCGCCCGCCCTTTGACCGAAGGCGCCGCGCGCCCGAAAGTTCTTTGAAAGGCCGATCACTTCGAGCAGCGGCGGCGCGCTCATGCCGCCTTCTCCGCTTCAAGCCAGCAGGAAACGCCATGCGCGCCGCCTACGGCGAGATCGGGCGGCGGGGTCGCGCAGACTGAGGTCGCATGGGGGCAGCGCGGCGCGAAACGGCAGCCGGGCGGCGGCGCCGCGTAGTCAGGCAGAGTTCCCTCGATGCCCCTGAACGTCGTCCGACCTGAAAGCTTCGGCACGCAATCGATCAGCGCTCGCGTATAGGGATGGCGCGGATTGGCGAAGAGCGCAGCGGTCGGCCCGTGCTCGACGACCGACCCGGCGTACATCACATAGACGTAGTTGGCGGATGCGCGCACGACGCCGAGGTTGTGGGTGATCATCAGCAGCGCCAGATCGCGTTCCTCGACGAGATCCCTCAGCAATTTCAGAATTTGCGCCTGCGTCGTGACGTCGAGCGCGG
>DATGHD010000457.1:0-11072 GCA_035308145.1 Roseiarcus sp. | reverse complement strand
GCGGCCTTAGGCTTGCCGATATGGCGGGCGATGTCGGAATAGGTCGTCGCCGCGCCCATGGGCACATTGAGCAGCGTTTCCCAAACGCGGCATTCGAAGTCGGTGCCGATCATCACCACGCGCAACGGCCTCTCCGGACGCCATAGCCGCGGATCGAAGGCGCGGCGGGCCATCGGCTCGGTCGCCGCCTGATCATGGACAAATGTCGCGCGCGGCCAGCGCTTCTCCATGTCCGAGAGCGCGGCCGCGCGGCCCCCATCGACAAAGCCGACGCCGGCGAGGCCGAGCGGCGCCGCCACCACAATCGCCTCGCCGAAGGGCGAGGGATGGAAGCCATAGGCAAGGCGCAAGCCTTCGCCGAGGCGCTTGTACTCTCCGGGCGTCATCGCCTCATGGGTGACGAAGAGGTCATGCAGGCGGCCGGGTCCGGAGAGGCCGACGTCATAGGCGGCGTCGAGCACGCTCGCCGAATCGCGTAGGCGCAGGCGCGCCTGGTCGATGGTGAGCGCTTGCAAAAAGGCCTTGGGGGTCAGTCCGGCCCAGCGCTTGAAGAGATGCTGAAAGTGCGAAGGCGACAAGCCGACATGTCTCGCGATCGTCTCGATCGACGGCTGGTCGCGCCACTTGGTCGCGATGAATTCAATGGCCTTCTTGACGGCGGCATAGTCATCCGCCGTTTCGGCCGGCGCGGCTTCGAAGATGTTGGGCTTGGCGAAATCGAGCATGGGTCTGGCCTCTGGGTCCATTTGGGGGGATTTTGCCATGCGCAGAACCCCTTGAGCCACCCGAAAACGACGGCCCTGCGGAGCCATTTGCCTCAAGCCGGCCGCGGTTCGCCAGGCGCCGAACCGAGCCAATCGATATCCTGCCGTGGATACGGAACTTTCAGGCCCGCCTCCTTCAACCGGCGATGCAAATCGAACAAAATCTCGCTCTTGACGCGGTCGGCCATTTCGATCTCGTCGACGAAACAGATCAGTTGGAATTTCATCGCCCATTCGCCGAATTCGCTGAACAAAACCAGCGGCGCCGGAATCGCCATGACGAGATCTTGCGCCTTGGCCGCCGCGATGAGAACTTCCCGGACTTGCTCCGGGTCGCTGTCGAAGGCGACGTTGAGCGCAATGATGATGCGGCCGACTCGATCGGCGCGCACCCAATTCTTGACGACGCCAGAAACGAGATTTGAATTCGGGACGATCAGCAGCGCCCGGTCGAAAGTCTCGATCTCCGTCGAGCGCACGTTGATGCGTCGGACAAAGCCCTGATCGGGGCCGACCACCACCATGTCGCCTACCCTTACCGCGCGCTCCCAGAGGATGATCAGGCCCGACACGAAGTTGTTGACGACCGATTGCAGACCAAAGCCGATGCCGACCGACAGGGCGCCGGCGATCAGCGCCAATCGCTCGAAATTCAATCCGACTTGGCCGGCGGCGAATGTCAACGCCAGGATGAAGCCGCAATAGCCGAAAATCGTTTGGATCGAATTGCGGAGACCGTCGTCCAATCTGGTGCGCGGCAGCAGTTGCGAGGCGAGCCAGCGTTGCACCGCGCGCGTCAGCAGGATGCCGACGATGAAGACCAAGGTCGCCATGACAATCGACGACAGGGAAATCTTCACCTCGCCGAATTTGAAGCCGAAATAGGCGGCGCGCAGCGAGCCGAGCATGTCCTGCGACTGGATGCCCCAAGGCGCCAGGATCAACAGCGCGGCGGTCATAAACAGCGCGACGCGCGCCACGCCTTGCGCCAGCACCGCCAATTGTTCGAGCGATTCCTTGCGTAAGCCGCCCATCACCATCAGGCTGCGGCCGATCAAGGCTCTCGGCTTAAAGACGACGTCGGCGCCGCGTTCGATCACCACGCCGACGAGGTACAGCGTCGAGATCAGCCCCGTCGTGAAGACGATCTGCGATAGAAGGAACGTCGCCAAGGCCACATAGCCGACCAGCACAGAAGCGATGATAACCGCGATGATGAGCCATCCGAGCGCCCTGACCGGCGCCCAGGCGTCGCGCGGCGATTGCGACGAAAGCAGCGCGTCTTCGGTCGGCGCGTAGACGCCGCGAAGCGAATGGGCCATCAGCAGAGCCGCGGCCAGCGCGCAGGCGCCGCGCGTCGCGACGGTCACGCTCAATGACGCGGCGACTGCGTCGTCGATCGGCTCGAGCACTCTCTCCAAGGCGACGATGGCCGCAACGCCGATCCACACGCGCCAAATGCGCTGGACGACCGGCTCGCTCAGGTCGACCAACCGCCAGGCGGGCCGCTTCAAGGCCAAAAGCCCGCGGGCGATCGCGTTGGCCACGAAAATGAGCTTCAGCCCGTCAAAAAAAGCCTCCTGCACGCCCTGCAATCTTGGATCGGAAATGTCGAACGCATCGAGCGCATAGTTCAACAAGACGAGCGCAAGAAGCGGCAGGCAGGCGAGGACGAGGATCGTCCAGAGCGCCGTGATGGCGCGGCGCAGCTTGCCCGGCGCGGCAAGCGCCGGGTCGCGGGTGATGACTCTTTGCGCAACCCATCGAAGCGGCGGCGCCAGCGCCGCCATGGCGATCGCCAGCGCCAGGAAGCCGAGCCACTGCCCCCAGCCGAGCCGCGAGACATCCCCGCTGAGCCACGCGCCGACCAGGTTGGCGAAAGCCGTCCAATCGGCCGGCGTCTCGTGCGCCACGCTTATCCACAAAGCCGGGCTGAGGATGCTCGACGAGCGCGCGAAAACCTGGCTCGCGAAGAGGGCGCGCCTCGCCGCGCCGATCCGCGAATTGGTCTCGTCGACCTGCACGGCCAAGGCGCGAGCGGTGCGCATGGAGCCGTCGAGATCGTCGTGAACCTTCTGTTCGGCGGCGATCTCGGTGGCGACCGCGTCGGTTTCGACCTTGTCCTTCGACTTCGGCGTGAGCTCGGTCAGACGCTTGGTCGAGGCGGCGAGCTTCGGCGCCAATTCGTCAATGACGCCCTGCACAATGCCGGCCAAGGGATGGTTTTCGCTTCTGAGGCGAAGCAATTCGACGTCGGAGAGATAGGGACTCTTGAAGGCTGCATCGATGTCGAGGAGGGTGGCGCGCACCTGGTCGATCTGCTGGCGGACGTTTTCCGGCGTCTGCGCCCCGGCCGCCGTGAGGCCGCCCAGGAGCGCGAAAGCCAAGGCGAAGAGGGCGGCGCGGAAGGGAGGCGGCGCGGTCATTTGCTGATTCGCGGAAAAAGGCGGCTCCTTCAGACATTCGACCATGGCCGACTCGTGGCGGCAAGGAGCGCCCCCGTGAGGAAGCTGTTCACCGTCGCCGGGGAAAGAGGCTGCGCCGGCCCGGCCGCTTTGTTAAAGGAAGCGGCAAATTTGCGAGATCGGTCCCGTGAACAACGCGTTTTTCGAGCCGCAAAGAGACAATCCCGGCGCGCGCGCCCTGGCGCGCCTGACCGCGGCTGGATTCGTGCGGATCGAGCCGCCGGCGCTGCAGCCGGCGTCGGTCTTTCTGGATATGTCAGGCGAGGAAATCCGCGGCCGCCTTTATTTGACGTCCGGCGCCGAGGGCGAGGAGCTTTGCCTACGCCCCGACTATACGATTCCCGTTTGCCTCGCTTATTTGGCCTCCCCAGACGCCGGCGGCGAGGCGCAATATTCCTATCTCGGGTCGGTATTCCGGGCCCGCGCCGGCCAATCCGGCGAGGCGTTGCAAAGCGGCCTGGAGAGCTACGGCCGCGCCGACGTGGAAGCCGCCGACGCCGAGATTTTCGGGCTGGCTATGGAGGCCGGCGAAGCGGCGGGGGCGGGCGTTCTGGCGGTGAGGCTTGGCGACGCCAGTCTCTTCGACGCTGCGCTCCATGCGCTCGATTTGCCGGAGGTCTGGTTTAGGCGGCTCCGCCGCGGCATCGCGCAGGGCCGCTCGCCGGACGTGATTTTGAACGAGACGGCGGGCGCGACGGCGGGCGCCCAATCCGGCGTGCTCGCCGCGCTGGAGCGCGCCGACCATGCGGGCGCCAAAGCATTGGTCGAAGACCTTTTGGCGATCGCCGGCATCGCCAGCGTCGGCGGCCGCAGCGCAGGCGAAATCGCCGACCGCTTTCTCAATCAGGCGGCGCTTCGCGCGGGTTCGACTGTTTCCGAGGAAAAGCGCGCCGTGCTGCGCAAATTCCTTAGCGTCACGGGCGACCCCGATTCAGCGTCGCGACAATTGCGGGCCCTTGCCGCCGAGGCCAAGCTCGACATCGGCGCGGCGCTCGATTCCTTCGATCAGCGGACCGGCTTCCTGGCCGCACGCGGCATGGCCGTCGAGCGCTATGCCTTCTCCGCCGGCTTCGTTCGCGACCTCGACTACTATACCGGCTTCGTCTTCGAAGCCGCAGATCCGAAGCGCGCCGACGGCCGGCCGGCGATCGGCGGCGGCCGTTACGACAGGCTGGCTCGACGCCTCGGCGCGGCGAAGGACATTCCCGCAGTCGGCGCGGCGATCTGGATCGATCGTCTCGGCGCGAAAGGCGGCGCGCAATGAGCCTTACGGAAGCGCCGCTTGTTCTGGCCGTACCTTCCAAAGGCAGGCTGCAGGAGAACGCCGCCGCGTTCTTTTTCCGCGCCGGCCTCGAATTCGTTCAAGGGCGCGGGGCCCGCGACTATCGCGGGGCGATCGCCGACCTCCCCGGCGTCGAAGTCCTCTTTCTTTCGACCTCGGAAATCGTCGGGCAATTGGCCGTCGGCGCGGCTCACTTCGGCGTGACGGGCGAGGACCTCGTGCGCGAGCAAGTCGCGGACGCCGATTCGAAATTGGCGCTGCTGGCGCCGCTTGGCTTCGGCGCCGCCAATGTCGTCGTCGCCGCCCCGCAGGCCTGGATCGACGTTCGCACCATGGCCGATCTCGAAGACGTCGCCGCGAGCCTGCACGCGCGCCGCGGCGAGCGGATGCGCGTCGCCACCAAATACGTGAATTTGACCCGTCGGTTCTTCGCGGAGAAGGGCGTCGGCGACTATCGGATCGTCGAGAGCCTCGGCGCCACCGAAGGCGCCCCAGCGGCCGGCGCGGCGGAGCTCATCGTCGACATCACCACGACCGGCGCGACGCTTGCCGCCAACGCCCTCAAGGTCCTCGACGACGGCGTCATCTTGCGGTCTGAGGCCAATCTCGTCGCGGCGCTCCGCGCGCCTTGGGGCCGCTTTCAGCGCGATCGCGCGCGCGCCATGCTGATGCGCGTCGCCGCGGCCGAGGAGGCGAGCCACGCCCGCGAGCTACGCGCCCGATTGCCCGGCGACGCCAGAGGGGTCGCGGAAGCGGCGGGCGCCCTTTTTGAGGCGCAGGCGGCTTTCGGCGAGGGGGCCGAGCCGCACGGGCACATGGTGCTGCACGCGCCGAAGAGCCGCGTCGCCGATCTCGCGGCTTGGCTCCTCGCGCAAGGCGCCGAGCGGGTCAGCGTCAGCGCGCTGGAGCATGTGTATAACGCGCGGAATGCGCTTTATGAGGCGCTGGAGGCGCGCATTGGCGCGGAGGCGGGGGTCTGAGGTCGTTCTTTCGCGAAACGCTCTTCGAGCCGCAAAAACTCGTACCTTTGCAAATCGCGCGGAGCGCCGACGTGAGGCAGTTCCTCGCTGATCGCCGCGCAAGAACGAGCCTTGGCCTCATGTCGTGCTCAAACAAGCCGGAGCAGCGTCGGGATCGGCGACCAATAAGCAAATCCGCCTTCAAATCGGAGTCTCGTGTGACGAGCAGTACGCGGCTCGCGGCGCGCCTGCCTGTCCGTTGCGCGGCGGCCTGCGCCATGTCAGGAAAAGCCCGAACCACCAGACCCCGACCATGAAGCTTATCGCCACGCCCGAAAACCCCATCCCGCCGGGCGCGATCGTCTCGCAGGCGCGGGCCATAGACGGCGCGCAACTCCGCGCCGCGCGCTGGGTTCCGACCACCGCCAAGCGCGGCACGGTGACGATCCTGCAAGGACGCGCCGAGTTCATCGAAAAGTATTTCGAAGTCGCCGGAGAATTGCTCGCGCGCGGCTTCGCCGTCGCGGCGATCGATTGGCGCGGCCAGGGCGGCTCGCAGCGCCAGCTAAAGAACCCGCACAAAGGGCATATCGACGATTTCTCGTTCTATGAGCGCGACCTGAGCGCGTTGGTCGACGACGTGCTGGGTCCGTCGTGCCCGCAGCCCTGGTTTGGACTCGCTCACTCGATGGGCGGCGCGATCATGCTCGGCATTGCGAGGGCCGGGCGCTGTCCGTTCGAGCGCTTGGTTCTGACCTCGCCGATGGTCGGGCTCGTCGGCCAACGTCTTCCGTGGTTGAATCGCTTTGTGGTCGAGACGCTGGATACGCTCGGCTTCGGCGGCGCTTTTGCGCCGGGCGGCGGCTCGACAAGTTATTCGGTCAAGCCTTTCGCCGGCAACGTGCTGACCTCCGACCAAAGGCGCTACGCCCGCACCGCTCGCGTGCTCGAGACCGCGCCGGAACTTGCCCTTGGCGGAGCGACCATCGGCTGGCTCAATGCCGCGATGCGGGCCATGGCCGAATTCGAGGCGCCGGAATTCGCGCGGGAAATCGCCACCCCGACCTTGGTCCTCGCCTCGGGCGCCGATCGCGTCGTCGATACGGAAGCAACCGAGCGATTCGCCTCGCGCCTTCGCACGGGCCGATTGATCGTGATCGACGGCGCCGAGCACGAGGTGATGGTCGAACAAGATCGCTACCGCGATCTCTTCTGGGCGGCCTTCGATCAGTTCATTCCAGGCGTCGAAGGCGAGATTTTCAGGAAACGCGCGTCGGTCTGACCCGCGAGGCGCCGGGCGGGCCGCCGATTGACAGGCCGCCGCCTTGACCGCATCCATCGGCCGCCGCCATCGGGAATTCGCCCGCGGGCGCCGATCGGGTCGACCCATTGTTGCAGTCCTCGCTGCGCCGCAACGTCGTCGGCGAAGCTGTCGCCGCCCGCGAAAAGTCGGCGACAAGCGCGGCGAACGCCGGCGCGCTCGCTCTTGCTCTGATCTTGGCCTTCGCCGTTGCGCGGTTCGGGTTTGACCTGTCGCTCGGCTTTGGCGTCGATGAAGCCTATACGCTGACTATCGCCCGCCGGCTCGCCTGGTCCTATTTCGACCATCCGCCGCTTCATCAATGGATCGCGCATGTCGCCGCCCTGGCGCTGGGCGAGGGGTCTTTGGCGCGTCTGCCCTTCGTCGCGCTGTTTGCGGTCACCGGCTGGCTGATTTTCGCGCTGACGCGCGACTTGTTTGGCGCGCGGGCCGGTCTCTGGGCGATTTTCGCGCTGAATGTCACGCCGTTCTTTTTCGCTTCAGCCGGCGCTTGGATCGTGCCTGACGGGCCCCTGCTTCTGGCTCTGGCCGCCGCCGCGCTTCTCCTATCGCGCTTGTTCTTCGCGCCTCGCGCCAACGCCTGGATATTGTGGCTCGCCGCAGGCCTTTGCTTCGGCCTCGCGGGCCTCTCGAAATACAACGCGGCTCTTGTCGCGCTGGGACTTGTCCTGTTTCTCGCGCTGTCGCGGCGCCAACGCCATTGGCTCGGCCACCCGGCGCCCTATTGCGCGGCCTTACTGGCCGTGGCGATCGTCGCGCCGGTCTTTTACTGGAATGTCGAGAACGATTGGGTCTCGTTCCTGTTTCAGGGCGGCCGCGCCGCGCCGACGGGTCACTGGCGGCTGACGCAAGTCGCCGCCATGGCGCTCGCCGAATTCGCCTTGTTGTCGCCGTGGATCGCCGCACCCCTGATCGGCGGCCTTGTCGCGGCGGCGCGCCAGGCGCGGCGCGGCGAGGATGACGGGCGACGCCTCTTTCTGCTCTGCCTCGCGCTGCCGTCGATCATCCTCTTCACGCTGACGCCGCTCTGGGGCGCGCGCGGCTTGCCGCATTGGCCGATGCCCGGCTGGCTCTTCGCCTATCCGCTGCTCGGCGCCTGGCTCGCTGAGGAAAAGATGCGCCGCGTCCCTTTGCGCGCCTGGGCGGTCGGCTCTGCCGCTTTGCTCGCCGTTCTCACGCTCGCCGCGGTCGCCCAGGCTGACGGCGCCTGGTTGACGCGGGTTATCCCGAGCCTTGCCGCCGGCGTCGATCCGACGCTGGAGACGGTCAGCTGGTCGGCCCTCAACGAAGCGCCCGCCTTGCGCGACCTTCCTGGACGTACTTTCATTGTGGCGACGAAATGGAACGAGGCCGGCAAGATCGCCCAAAGCCTCGGTCCCGCGAGGCCGGTCATGGTCTTTTCCGAGGATCCCCGCGGCTTCGCCTTTCTCGACGATCCGGCGCATTTCATTGGCGAAGACGCGGTGATCATTGTCGCGCAAAAGCGGCTTCAGCCGACGATCGCGGCGCTTTCCCCCTATTTCGCCAGTCTCGACCCGCCGCAGTCGCTGAGCCTCGGCCGCGCCGGCCGCGCCGAAATCGATCTGTCATTGGTGCGGGCGCATTGCCTGCTGCGCGCCTATCCCTTGCCCTATCCGCCTCGCACAGGCGCCACGCCGTGACCCAATCCGCGCCGAAACTTTCGGTCGTCGCGCCGACCTATCGCGAAGCGGCCAACGTGCCGATCCTCTTCGAGCGCTTGAAGAACGTCCTTTCCGGTCTCGACTGGGAGATGATCGTCGTCGACGATGATTCGCCGGACGGCACGGCTGACGTCGCTTCTTCGCTCGCCCATGACGATCCGCGCATGCGCTGCGTCAGGCGCGTCAATCGGCTGGGTCTCGCCGGCGCCGTCATCGAAGGCATTCTGTCTTCGAGCGCCGATTTTGTCGCGGTGATCGACGCCGACTTGCAGCACGACGAAAAGGCGTTGCCGGCCATGCGCCAGGCGCTGATCGACGGCGCAGACCTCGCGATCGGGACGCGCGTCGCCGATGAGGCCGCGGAGAAAGGCCTGTCGCCGGCGCGCCAGAGATTGAGCAACGCCGGCGCCTCGGTCTTCAAACTCTTCTCGGGTCTTGCGGTCACGGACCCGATGAGCGGCTTCTTCATGATTCGCCGAAGCCTTGTCGCGGCGATCGCGCCGCGGCTTTCGCCGGACGGTTTCAAGATCCTCGCCGACATCCTTCTTTCGCTGCCGAAAGGGGTAAAAATCGTCGAAACGCCGTACGTGTTTCGAAAGCGGCGGGCGGGCGAATCGAAATTGACGGCGTTGGTCGGCCTCGATTTCCTGGGCCTCGTCGTCCATCACGCGACGGGCGGCGTCTTGCCGATCCGCTTCGCGCTCTTCGCCGCGGTCGGCGCCTCGGGCCTCATCGTGCATCTTGCCGCGTTGAAGCTGCTGGTTGGCCTTTATGGGCCGCCGAGTTTCGGCTTCGAACAATTCATCGCGACGCTGGCGGCGATGACAAGCAATTTTCTGATCAACAACGAAGCGACCTATCGCGAGCACCGCTATCGCGGCTGGCGAAAGCTTGTCGGGCTCGCCTATTTTGCGCTCGTCTGCTCGGTCGGCGCGATCGCCAATATCAACATCGCCTCCTGGCTCTATCAAAGCCGGCCGGTCTGGTGGGTCGCAGGCCTGGCCGGCGCCATGGTTGGCGTCGTCTGGAACTATGCGGTGAGCACGGCCTTCGTCTGGCGCAGGCCGCGGTCGGCGTGAGGCGACGCGCGCATCCAAGCGTTGCTCGTGCGGCCTTGTCATCGCGCCGTTCCGTCGCCATTTTGCGGCTTGGATTGCCGGACCATGTTTGACGACGCCTTCGCCGCTTTTGCGCAAATCTTCTCGCCGCCGTTCCGCGCGACGCTGGCGAAATCGCTGGCGCTGACCATCGGCGTCCTGATCGTCGCGTGGTTCGCGCTGGATCGGTTGGCCGTCGCCTATTTGGCCTTCGGCCCGCCGTGGCTCGCGACCGCGCTGGCCATCCTCGCGGCGCTTGGCCTTATCGTCGGCCTTGCCTTTCTCGTCGCGCCGATCACGTCGCTGACCGCCGGCTTCTTCCTTGACGACATCGCCCTTCTGGTCGAGCGCGAAATTGATCCGATCGGCCCGGTCGGCCGGCCTATTCCGTTTGGGACGGCCGCGTTGTTGGCGCTTCGCTTTGCGGGCCTCGCGATCCTCGTCAATCTTGTTGCGCTGGCGCTGCTCTTTGCGCCGGGCGTCAACGTCTTCGCCTTCCTCATCGCCAACGGCTATCTGCTGGGCCGCGAGTATTTCGAACTTGCCGCGATGCGCTTCCGCTCATTCGACGAGGCGCGCGCAATGCGCCAGCATTTCGGCCTCACGGTCTTTCTCGCCGGCCTGATCATCGCCGGCTTCATCGCCGTGCCCGTGTTGAACCTTTGCGCGCCGCTCTTCGCCACCGCCTTCATGACGCGCTTGCACAAGCGGCTGTCTATGAGCGGCGCCCGGCTCGCATCGGTAGGATAGGTTACGTATTCGGCAGGGGATCCGAGTCGGAGATAGGTCGTGCTGCCTATCCAGGTCTAGACATATGAGACCGGAGGGAGCCGGCGCTGCTTTCAGCGTCAGGCTCCCATTGATTGCATGGCTGCGATTTTGCGCGATCTGAATTCGAACTCAAGGACGGCCCGAAGGGCCGCCGCCGGAGGCGGTGCGCCTTAAGGCGCATCCTTGACTTCGAATTCAGATCGCGCACTCGCTCCGCCATGCAAACAATGAGAAAATCCGCCCTCCGTCGAAGTCTTCACACCTGAGCGGGTGGTACCCGGCAACAAGCGAACGTTCCGAACCAGCAAAAAGGGTGGGAAGCGGACGCCCTATGCGGGGCGACCGCGGAACCAGGGCGTCGCCACTATGAAGTTTTCTGCATCTGCTGGCGAGGCGAACGGACCGACCAACCTACCGGAATGCCTGTTCTTGAATGTAGTCCCTTCGACCCATTCCTGCTCATCGAGATATGTTTCGCCGTTGCGGAACTCCAGCACGTCGGCAGCTCGTTTTCCGTCTTCGCTGTAGAGCTTGAACACGATTCGGTATTCTTGCCCTTGCATCGAGGACTTACTCATTCGCGCCTCACATTAAAGCGTTCTGCATTTAGGTATACGCGTATCCTGCATTTCTGAGATAGTTTGCGCACTCGCTTGGGTCGAGTTGAGCAAGGGCGTCTGCGAGAGCTTCAGCGACGGCGTCGAAGGATCGTGGCGCGGCCTTTCGTATGA
>DATGHD010000456.1:0-3375 GCA_035308145.1 Roseiarcus sp. | reverse complement strand
ACCTTATCGCCGGCAGAGCGAGCATGGGGCCGACTACGCCGAGGCCTATGACGCTTTGGACGCGAAGGGCGTGCTCTATCCTTGCTTTTGTACGAAGGCGGAGATCGAGAAGACGTGGCGGCGAGGCCGTGATCCCGACGGCCAGCCGCTCTATCCTGGGACCTGCAAAGGGTTGACAACCGTCGAGCGAAAAAGACGCGCGGCCTCCGGCGTTACGCCGACGCTGCGCCTCGACATGGCGCGCGCCCTGGCTCTCGCGCCGGCCGAGCTACAATGGAGCGAATTTGGCGAGGGCGACGAGGAACGCATGGAACGCGCCGACCCGGCGGCTTGGGGCGATGCGGCCTTGAAGCGCCGCGGCGCGGCGGCGACCTACCACGTCGCCGTTGTCGTCGACGACCATCTCCAAGGGATCAGCGACGTGGTGCGCGGCCGCGATCTCTTCGCCGCCACCAGTCTTCATCGCTTGCTGCAACGCCTATTGGCGATTGAGCCGCCGCGCTACCGGCACCACCGCCTGGCGCTCGACCCTAAGGGCGAGAAAATGTCGAAGAGCGCCGCGGCGACGCCGCTCGCAGAGCTTCGCAGCCAGGGGATTTCGGCGATGCAGATTCGCGCGGCGCTCGGCTTTGGCGGCGCGTCGACGGCGCGAATTGCGCTAACGATCAGTTAGTTCTTTGCGCCACCGGCGTGCCAAGCGACGGCGCCTGCGCGACCGGCGTCGCGTTGGGCGCCTGGGACATCAGCTGATCGACGCGGTCGCGTTCGTGCTTGAAGAGAGCGAGCATCTTGCCGTCGAATTCGCGGGTGCGCGCGAGCTTGATGCCCAACGGATCGACGTAGCGGCCGTTGACGATCACCTCGTAATGCAGATGCGGGCCCGTGGCCAGGCCAGTCGCGCCAAGATAGCCGATTACTTGGCCCTGTGTGACGTGGGCCCCTTCAGCGATTCGCCGCGCAAATCCTGACAGATGGGAGTACGTCGTCACATAACCGTTGGCGTGTTGAATTTCGATGTGCTCGCCGTATCCCGCCGTCCAACCGGCCTTGATGATCGATCCCGCGCCGGCCGCAAGGACCGGGGTGCCGACCGCGTTCGACCAGTCGACGCCGGTGTGCATGCGCGCGTAGCGCAGGATCGGATGGAAGCGCATGCCGAAGGGCGAGGTCATTTCGCCGGCGGCGATCGGTTTGCGGATCAGGAACTTGCGGACTGAGCGGCCGTTCTCGTCGTAGTAGTCGACCAACCCGTCGTCGGGGGTCTGGAAGCGATAGTATTTGAAGCCAAGGTCGCGCGCGGTGACTGTTGCAAAAAGAAGCTCCGGCTTCGGGTCGATTTCATCGGGCTCGGAATAGAAGGCCTCGACGGAATCGCCCGCGGTGACGCTGCGCTGGAAATCGACGTCGTTGGCGAAAGCCTTGACCATTTCGTCGATGATCGGCCGCGGAATATTCTGCTTCAGCGCGGTCTGATAGAAGCTCTCATAAAGGCTGAGGCCGCCCGCCTCGTCCTCACTGGACTTTTTCGCGGCCGGGGGCGCGGGAGGCAAGGTCACGGCGACATAGTCGCCGGCGTCGTTGACGGCGATCGTCGATTTCAACTGCTCGTCGGAATAGATCGAGATGCGGGCGATCTTGCGCGCCTCGGTCGGATCGCCGGCCTCGGCGAAGAAAAGCGCCGCCCGCTGCCCCTCGGCGATCGGGGATTCGCCCTTCTTGGCGCCGAAGCCGGTCATGATCTTATCGATATCAGGCTTCGCGGCGCCGTTGGCTCGCAAGACGTCTTCGAGCGTCTCGCCGTGCCGCAGGACGATCATGCGCTCGCGGCTGGCGGTGTCCTCGCTTGTTGGGCTGCGCGGCGCATTGGTGACGTTCTCCGGCACCATGCGGACATCGATCGAGGCGAACTGGGCGCCGGCGCCGACGGTTCCGGTCGCCGCATAGGGCAGCGCGCCGACCGGATCGAGCCCGGCGCGGCTGGTGCGCATCAGCAGCAATTGCGGCGGGATGGCAAGCGCGGCCTTGGTCGTCGCGGAGGCGCGGATTGATTCGATGACCTGCGACTGCGCCTCAGCCGCCGTCAGATCGTCGCTGACCAAAATGGCGTCGGAATTCGTTAGGTCGCGGGTCGCGAAAGCGACTTCGGCGTCATCCTGCAAGCCGGGATCGACCGGCTGGTCCGGTTCGTCCGCCGTCGCAGCGGTGATATTCAGCGGATTGAATTCGGGGACGTCGGCGGCGAAGCCGGTCGCCGACATGGTCAGGGTCGTCGCCACATGGGTGAAAGACCGCGATTTCACCACGTCCTTGTCGCCGATCCGGATCGTCGTCGCCGCGCGATAGGTCTGTTTATCGGCCACCACATCGACGGGGCGGACCAGCCTGTCGCTTTTGCCGGGGTTGACGCCGGTCTCCTGCGCGCCCTCATGGCGCGGCGGAGCCGCCAATTCCGGCGCCTCGGCGAAATTGGACTGTCGATCGAGGTCGAGATAAAGCGCCGAGCCGATCAGGGAAACGCCGCAAAGTCCGGTGAGCACCGCCCCGATGAGCCAGCGGGAGGAGAAGTTTCGACGCTCGTGATGATCGAGGCGTCGCTCGCCCGCCTCGATCGGCTGTTCCTGCCCAAGATCGATAAGCGCGCGAGAGGAGCCGGAGCGACGGGGCGCTATGGCGAGGGGGGCAGCCAAACGCGTTCGCAGCTCCTCGTCAAAGTTAAGCAGCCTTGCCGGCGGCATGTTGATCGGGGGTCAAACTAATCCAGACGGGCGCGGCGTCAACCGCTTAGGCGGATAGACCTCGCCGGCAACCGTGGCGCCAGTTGGGCGGCGGGCGTGAGGACGAGCCCTCTGCACGGCGCGGTTTTCCACAACGTTGCGATAGCCGCGCGCGGAGAGTGAAGATTTTTTAAAAACAGTTTGACAGCCTGAGACCCCCCTTCTATATAGCTCCCACCGACGGCGCTTCCGCCTTGGGCGGTCGAAAAGCCATCTGGTTTTCGCGAGTATCTCGGGCCTATGCCTCCTGGCCGAAAGGTTGGGGCGAAAGCGGTTCGGTTTTTTGAGGGCGCAAGCCCAGTCCGTGACTATCTGCTGTTTGACAATCGAATCGGAAGAAAGAGAAACGTGGACGGCGGAGTCCTTGCGGACTGTCCCCTCAAAAGGGCAGTCGAAGAGACACTCTGACGGTCACGTTTAAGAGTTCATCGCGCTTGAGCGAAAGCCCAAGCGGATGTGCTCGGAACTCGTCAAGAGTTAGTGACCAGTCAGGTCAAAGTTCTCATTCAACTTGAGAGTTTGATCCTGGCTCAGAACGAACGCTGGCGGCAGGCTTAACACATGCAAGTCGAACGCTCCGCAAGGGGAGTGGCAGACGGGT
>DATGHD010000455.1:0-3970 GCA_035308145.1 Roseiarcus sp. | reverse complement strand
GAAGTTCTAGAGGGCCTTGCGATGAAATCGGTCGTCGTCACCGGCGTCTCTACCGGCATTGGTTGGGGCTGCGCCAAGATTCTCGTCGCCGAGGGTTTTCGCGTGTTCGGCAGCGTGCGGAAGCAGGCGGACGCCGACCGGCTGTCGAAAGAATTCGGCGCCAATTTCGCGCCGCTGATTTTCGACGTGACGGACGAGGCGGCGGTTGGCGCCGGCGCGAAGGAGGTCGAGGCCGCGCTCGGCAATGAGACGCTGTTCGGGCTCGTCAACAACGCGGGCGTCGCGGTGCCGGGACCCTTGCTTTATCTCAAGATCGACGACTTCAGGCGCCAGATCGCGATCAACCTCACCGGCGTTCTGATCGTGACGCAGGCCTTTGCGCCGCTGCTCGGCGCCGATCGCTCGCGCAAGGGAGCGCCGGGCCGCATCGTGATGATTTCGTCGGTCGGCGGAAAAAACGCTTTGCCGTTCCTCGGCCCTTACGCCGCCTCGAAATTCGGCCTCGAAGGCATGTCGGAGTCGTTGCGCCGCGAGCTGATGACGTTCGGCATCGACGTGATCATCGTCGCGCCGGGCGCCGTCGCAACGCCGATTTGGGACAAAGGGAATGCCGTTGACGTCGCGCAATTCGCCGACACGCCCTACCTTCCCGCGCTCGAAAAAATGAAAAGCTTCATGGTCTCGAACGGCCAGAACGGCTTGCCGCCGGAGAAATTGGGCGAGCTCATCAAGCGCGTGTTGACCATGCCCAGGCCAAAGACGCGTTACACCATAACGCCGCAAGCGATCCCCAACTTCATGATGAACACGTTGCCGAAGCGGATGGTGGACAACATGATCGCGCGCCGCCTGGGTCTGAAATAGAAATCGGACCGGCCGCCGGCGTCTTGGCCGGCTGAGCGGGCAAGTCGCCAACGAGGCCTTACCGCTCCGGCAGCGGAATGAATTCGCTCTCGCCGGGCACCGACGCGAAACGTCCCTGCTTCCAGTCCTCTTTCGCGGTCTCGATGCGCTCCTTCGAAGAGGAGACGAAGTTCCACCAGATGAAGCGCGGGCCCTCCAAGGCCGCGCCGCCAAGATAGATCATGCGCGCGTCGGTGTTTGCGCGGATCGTGACGCGATCGCCTGGACGGAAGATCAAGAGCCGCGGCCCTTCGAACGTATCGCCGGCGATCTCGATCTCGCCGTCGGCGACATAGACCGCGCGCTCTTCGTATTCCGCGTCGAGCGGCGCGGCGGCGCCGGCGGCGAGCTTGACCTCGACGTAGAACCAGTCCGACAGCATCGCAACCGGCGCGGATTTGCCGAAGGCGCGGCCGGCGACGACCCGCGACTCGAGGCCGCGGTCAGCGACGAGGGGCAGCGAAGCTGCGTCATAGTGTTGGAAATGCGGCGCGCTCTCTTCTTGCGCCTTGGGCAACGCGATCCAGGATTGAATGCCATAGAGCCCCTGCCCGGCGGCGCGCTGCGCGGCGGGCGTGCGCTCGGAATGGGCGATGCCGCTGCCGGCGGTCATCAGATTCATCGCGCCCGGCGCGATCTCCATCGCATTGCCCTCGCTGTCGCGGTGGAAAATCTTGCCCTCGAAGAGATAGGTGACGGTGGCGAGACCGATATGAGGATGCGGCCTGACATCCATGCCGTCGCCGGCGAGGAACTGGGCGGGACCCATCTGGTCGAAAAAGATAAATGGGCCGACCATCTGGCGCTTGCCATGCGGAAGGGCGCGGCGCACCGCGAAGCCGCCGATATCGCGCACGCGCGGCACGGCCACGAGCTCCAACGCGTCGCAAGATTTGGCGTCGCCGGCGACCGGGTCAAAGTCTTTGAGCCAGCTCATGAGCAGAACCTTCCGAGCCGCTAACGTTGTATCGTCTGGAATGATAGGCAGTCATTGCGAGCGAAGCGAAGCAATCCAGTCATAAAGCTCGATGAGTGGATTGCTTCGTCGCTTCGCTCCTCGCAATGACGCTTCAAGCGATTTGACCTAAAATAAGCACGCCCTTAGCTGTCAGACCTGCTCCACGGAATCGAAATCGAAATTGGCGTCTGGCGGATTCTCGCCGATCCGCAGCGTCTTGTCGGTGGGAAAATGGTACGGCGGCACCGGCAGGTTCAAGGGCGCCGGAACGCCTTGGAAGACGCGTCCGGCAAGATCGTATTTCGAGCCATGGCAGGGGCAGAAATAACCGCCCGGCCAATTCGGCGTTGGATCGGTCGCGCTCGGATCGGGCATGAATTTCGGAATGCAGCCGAGATGCGTGCAGATGCCGACGATGACCAAGAATTCCGGCTTGATCGAACGATGCCAATTGGCGGCGTACGGCGGCTGCTGCCATTGCTGCGAGTTGGGATCGCGCAGACCCGCGACCAATTCGGGTTTCTGCAACGTGTCGAGCGCGGCCTTCGAGCGGTTGACGATGAAAACCGGCTTGCTGCGCCAAACGATGGTGACCTGCTGGCCAGGCTGGACTTGGCTGATGTCGACATCGACGGGAGCGCCGGCGGCCACCGCCGCAGCGTCGGGGTTCATCTGGGAGATGAACGGCCAAATGGTCGCAGCAACGCCGACGCCCGCAGTCGCAGCGGTGGCGATGTAAAGAAAATCCCGCCGCGTCGGTTCGTCGCCTATGTCGTCAACGGACGATGACGGCGAATCCATCGGACGCCCTCGAAATCTCAGTTGCGCAATAGGCGCACCCCTTCACTCAAAAATGGGCGCATTTCCGGCGAAATCGGCGAAACAAGACTTCACATTGTCGTCAAGCTCGGGCCATCGTCGCGCGTTAAGCGTTTCAAGCGCGACGGGCTGTGCGCATCGCGCCGACGTCGAACTCATCCATAGGGGCGGCTCTTAAGCGCGAAACGCTTTCGCGCAAGCGAGGCGCTATGTCGATCATTGAACGCGAACAATCGAAACCGAGGTCCCTCTTCAATCGTCCTGCGGAGACGCCGCCTCCGGCGCAGCCGGCGCGAAGATCGCCGCCGTCGTCGCCGGAGCGAGAGGATCCCGCCCGCCTGAGACTGGCCCCCGGCCTCGAACTCCACCCGAAAGTCTATGGTTCGGTGCTGGTCAGCGTCGTGATCTTCATGATCTCGGCCTGGCTCGCGTTTGGCAGAGACGGCGAGACGGACTATCTGCTGCTGATCGTCGGCCTCGTCTTCGCGATTTTCGCGGCTTTGCCGACCCTCATCTTCTTGGCGGGCCGGCGCGCGGCGCGCGGCGGCGGCGAGCGCAAAGCGCAATCGCTTAAGGATTTCATGGAGAGCCGGGTCGAGACCGGGTCAGGCCAGCTCGCGGGCCGGCAGGCTTGGCTGCAGGTCGCGGTCATCCCGCTGTCGCTCGCCTTGGCCGCGATCCTGATCGGCCTCGCGACGGCTTTCGCTTAAATCCGCAAGAGATCACCCGCGTGTTTCGATCAGCCGCGCGGCGTAGCGGGCCATTTGATCGACCTCGATATTGACCAAGTCGCCGGCGCGTCTTTCGCCCCAGGTGGTGACGGCGAGCGTATGCGGGATGAGCAGAACGGAGAATTTGTCGCCATCGACCTGGTTGACCGTCAGCGACGTCCCATCGAGCGCAACCGAACCCTTTTGGGCGATGAATTTCGCCAGCGCGGCCGGCGCGCGAAATTCGAACTCGGCCATGCCGTCAAAATCCTTCCGCGACAGGACCTCCGCCACGCCGTCGACATGGCCGCTGACCATATGACCGCCGAGCTCGTCGCCGAGACGCAGCGGGCGCTCGAGGTTCAGTCTTGTCCCTTGGCGCCAATTCTTGGCGGTGGTCAGCGCCAGCGTCTCGGCGCCGAGGTCGACGCCAATCGTCGCGCGATTTCCCGCTCGGCCGACCGCGACGACCGTCAGACAGACGCCGGCATGCGCCAGCGAGGCGCCGACTTCGATCGAAGAGGCGTCGTAGCCACAGGCGACGCTGAGACGCTTCAAGCGCCCGTCGTCCTCTGCGGTC
>DATGHD010000454.1:0-6145 GCA_035308145.1 Roseiarcus sp. | reverse complement strand
GGCAAGGGCGAAAGCCCGCCTCCTGCGCCGCGGCGGCGGTCGGGGCGAAGCGGCAATTCGCGAATTTCGGCAGGCGAGCCGGGCAGATCGGCCGGCAGTAGACGCCCGTCGTCTTCACGCAAGTGAAGAACAGCCCGTCATAACGGGCGTCGCGCGCCTGCATCGCGCGGTAGCATTGGGCGGGGTCGAGAGCCATCCCCCGACTATAGCCCAAAAGGCCGGCCGGACTGGCGGTTTTCGGACCTGATCGTCGCGGCGACCGCGTCCGAAAAGCGCGCGCGGCTCCTGGCGCGCCGAACTACGTCGTCAGGCGACGCAGATGGAGATTTCTGATGCAAACAGAAGAAAGCCGGGCGCTGGTCAAAGACGCCTGGGCCGCTTTCGCCAGCCGCGACGCCAGCCGGATCGCTGCGCTATTCGCCGAGGACGCCGAATGGATCGCGCCGCAGGCGAACGGCACGGCGATGGCGTTCAGTAGCGAGGCTGGCTTCAAGGGCGCGGAGACGATCGCCGCCTTCATCGCTACTGAGATGCGGCGCTTGTTCCTCGACGTCAAAATCGACTTCCGCGGCTTCTACGCCGATGGTCCGATCGTGATTGTCGAAGAGCGCATGACGGCGAACCTGCCTCATGGCGGGCGCTACGAGAACGATTATTGCCTGGTTTTCGAGTGCCGAGCCGGCAAGATCGCGAGCGTGCGCGAATATATGGATACGCTCAGCGGCTATCGGCAGCTGTTCAGGAACGGGCCGCCCTTGGACGGCGTTTGAGCGGCGAGCGGCGGACTTATGCTACAGAGGTCGGCCCGCTGACGCAGGTTCGTCTCCCAGCCAAGTCTTGATGCTGACCACGCTCGCCGTCGCCAATTATCGCTCGTTGCGGGATCTCGTTGTCCCGCTCAGCCGGCTCAATGTGGTCACGGGGCCAAACGGCAGCGGCAAGTCGAGCCTCTATCGCGCGTTGCGCCTTCTCGCCGAGACTTCCAAGGGCGGACTTGTCGCCTCGCTGGCGCGCGAGGGCGGATTGCCGTCGACGCTCTGGGCAGGTCCCGAAAAGGTCAGTCGAGAGATGAAGCGCGGCGTACATCCCGCGCAGGGCGGCCCGCGCGCCGATTCGACTCGTCTTCGTCTCGGTTTTGCCGCGGACGATTTCGGCTACGCCATCGATCTCGGTCTGCCGAATGCCGACGGACCGGAGAAAGGCGGCACCGCCTTCGTGCTCGATCCTGAAATCAAGCGCGAAGCCATATGGTCCGGCCCAGTGTTTCGAGAGGCGACCAAATTGGTCGACCGCCGGGGACCCGTCCTCCATGCGTCCGATGAAAATGGCGCGTGGCGCACGATCCCGCAGCCATTGTCAACTTTCGAAAGCATGATGACGGAATATTCCGATCCGCGCGCCGCGCCGGAAATGATCGCGGTGCGCGAGCGCATTCGCTCCTGGCGCTTCTACGACCATTTCCGCTCGGACGACGAAGCGCCGGCGCGCCAGCCGCAGATCGGCACCCATACGCCGGTCTTGAGCGAAGGCGGCGGCGATCTCGCGGCGGCTTTGCAGACGATCAAGGAGATCGGCGACGTCGAGGGGCTCGACCGCGCCGTGGACGACGCCTTTCCCGGCGCGCGCCTCGAAATCTCGGACAGCGAGGGGCGTTTCGAAGCGGCCTTGCGCCAGCGCGGCCTGCTGCGGCCGCTCAAAGCTTCGGAGCTTTCGGACGGCACGTTGCGCTATCTGCTGCTGACCGCCGCCTTGTTGACGCCGCGCCCGCCGACGCTTCTCGTTCTCAACGAGCCGGAGACGAGCCTGCATCCCGATCTCCTGCCGGCGCTGGCGAGGCTGATCGCTGGAGCGGCCAAATATTCGCAAGCGATTGTAGTGACGCATAACGAGACCCTGATCTCCCACCTGACGCGCGAAAAGGACTCGCGCGCCATCGCGCTGGAGAAGGAGCTTGGCGAGACGACGATCGCGGGCTTGCGGCTTCTCGATAGACCTCGCTGGGAATGGCCGAGAAGGTAGGGGCCGCCCTTACTCCCCGACCGCAAGCCCGGCGGGGCGGCGATCGTCGGTCGCGCCATAGACGAAGCCCGGCCGCATGTTGCCGCCGAAGGTCGAATCATTGCCTGACGTCGCAGGGCCTGTCTTGGCGGGCCCAGGCGGCGGTTCGGCGGCAAGTTCGGCCGCGCCCCAGGGCGTCTGCGTCTTGATCGTATAGCCCATCCCCTCGAGCAGTTTCACTGTATCGGGCGAGAGCGCGAAGGGCTCGGCATAGACCTCGTCCGGCAGCCACTGATGGTGGATGCGCGGGGCGTCGACCGCTTCCTGCGGCTGCATGTCGTAGTCGATGAAATTGAGCGCCGTCTCGATCACGATGGTGATAATGCGCGAGCCGCCGGGCGAGCCGAGCGCAAGGACGATATGGCCGTCCTTTGTGACGAGGGTCGGGGCCATGGAGGAGAGCGGGCGCTTGCCAGGCGCGATGGAATTGGCCTCGCCCTGGATCAGGCCGAACAGGTTGGGCACGCCCGGCTTGATGGTGAAATCATCCATCGTATCGTCGAGGAAGAAGCCGGTTCCCGGCGCGATCACCGCCGCGCCAAATCCGCCGTTGAGCGAGTAGGTTACGGCGACCGCGTTCCCGTCCTGATCGACGACCGAATAATGCGTCGTCTCGGCCTTCTCATGCGGCGCCAACCCCGGCTGAACCTCCTTCGAGGGCGTCGCTCGATCCGGCTCGATCTTGGCGCGGATTTCAGCGGCGTAGTCCTTGCTCAACAGGCGATCGAGCGGATTCTTCACAAAGGCTGGATCGCCGAGATAGGCATTGCGGTCCATATAGGCGTGGCGCATCGCCTCGACCATGAGATGCACGCTCGCCGCCGAATGGAAGCCGAGGCCGGGCATGTCGTAGCCTTCGAGAATATTGAGGATTTCGCATAATGTCGCGCCGCCTGAGGAAGGCGGCGGCGATGAGGAAAAGACATAGCCGCGATAAGTACAGGAAAGCGGCGGGCTCTCGGTGATCGTATAGTCGGCGAGGTCCTTCGCCGTCATGATCCCAGCGTTGCTCTTCATCGCCGCGTCGATCTTTTCCGCGATTTCGCCTTTGTAGAAGGCGTCGGGACCTTTGTCGGCGATCGCTTGCAGCGTGTCGGCGAGATCGGACTGAATCAGGCGGTCGCCAGGCTGGAGCGGTGCGCCATCCGGGCGGAAAAAGATTTTCGCGGCGATTGGATCGGCCTTAAAGCGATGGGCGAAGGCGTCGATGATGTCGGTATCGGCTCTCGTGAGGAAGAAGCCCCGGCGCGCCAGCCCGATCGCCGGCGCCATCGCTTTGGCGCGGGGCCAGGTTCCGTATTCCTTGAGCGCCGTGTCGAGGCCGAGCACTGTTCCGGGCACGCCGACGGCCCGATAGCCGTCGAGGCTCGCGCCCTTGATCGGCTCGCCCTTGTCGTCGAGATACATGGTCTTGGTCGCCGCGGCCGGGGCAGTCTCGCGAAAATTGATGAAGACGTCGCGATTATCCTTGGCGAGATGGATGACCATGAAGCCGCCGCCGCCGATATTGGCGCAGCAAGGATTGGTCACCGCCTGGGCGTAGCCGACCGCTACGGCGGCGTCGATGGCGTTGCCGCCTTGCCGCAAGACCTCGGCCCCGATCTGCGAGGCGAGATGTTGCGAGGAGACCACCATTCCGTGCGGCGCTTCGATCGCCGGGCGTGACGCCGCGTGAGCGGCCGCCGTGGGCGAGGACGCCCCAAGAGAGAGCAGAAGGAGGACGCGATATCCGCCAGGGCCCCAAGTCATCATTCCCCTCCTGTTTGTCGAGCGCGCTTTAACGCTCTTATTAAACCGGATCATGGCAAGCGCGCCGGCATGGCGCCAGCGGGCTCCCCTTAGGCCCTTGTTCATATTCGGTCACCCAAGATGACTTGGCGAGCCCAAGCCCTTGGTCTAGCTCTTGCAACGGGCAATTCCACTGCAACGGGCGATTCCACCTGTTTCGAACGAGGACAAAACCTTAATGTGCGGCATCGTCGGCATCCTCGGCGCCGAGCCGGTGGCCGGCCAGATCCTCGATGCGCTGAAACGCCTCGAATATCGCGGCTATGACTCGGCCGGCGTCGCCACCCTCGAAGACGGCCGCCTGACAAGACGCAGGGCGGAAGGCAAGCTCCGCAATCTCGCCGCTCGGCTTTCCAAGGAGCCGCTCAAAGGCGCGATCGGCATCGGCCACACTCGCTGGGCGACGCATGGCAAGCCCGTCGAGGCCAACGCCCATCCGCACGCGAGCGACCGGCTGGCCGTCGTGCACAACGGCATCATCGAGAATTTCCGCGAATTGCGCGAGGAGCTCGTCGCCAAGGGCTACCGTTTCGAGACTGAAACCGACACGGAGGTTGCAGCCCATCTCGTCACGGACGAGCTCGCCTCGGGCAAGAACCCGGTTGAGGCCGTCGCCGCCGCCTTGCCGCGGATGCGCGGCGCCTATGCGCTGGTCTTTCTCTTCGAAGGTGAGGAGAATCTGCTGATCGGCGCGCGCCAGGGCGCGCCGCTCGCCGTCGGCTACGGCGACGGCGAGATGTACCTTGGCTCGGATGCGCTGGCGCTGGCGCCCTTCACCGACGAAATTGCCTATCTGGAAGAAGGCGATTGGGTCGTGCTGACCCGCCAAGGCGCCGAATTCCGCGATGCAAACGGCAGAATCGTCAAACGGCGCAAACAGCGCAGCCAAGCCGGCAGCTTGCTGATCGAGAAGGGCGAATACCGCCATTTCATGGCCAAGGAGATCCATGAGCAGCCGGAAGTCATCAGCCATGCGCTCGCCCATTACCTGGATTTGTCGCGTCAGCGCGTCAGGCCCTATCCGTGGCCGGTCGATCCGAAGAAGCTGACCCGTCTGACGATCACAGCCTGCGGCACCGCCTATATCGCGGGCCTCACCGCCAAATATTGGATCGAGCGTTTCGCGAAACTCCCCGTCGAAGTCGACTTCGCCTCGGAATATCGCTACCGCGAAGCGCCTGTCGACAAGGACGGCGTCGTCATCGTCATCTCGCAATCAGGCGAGACCGCCGACACCTTGGCCTCGCTTCGCTACGCCAAGGAGCGCGGCGCAAAAGTCGTCGGCGTCGTCAATGTGCCGAGCTCGTCGATCGCGCGGCTTTCTGACGTTGCGGCGCCGACTTTGGCGGGACCCGAAATCGGCGTCGCCTCGACCAAGGCCTTTGCTTGCCAGCTCGTGGCGATGGCCGCCCTGGCGATCAGCCTTGCCCGCGCGCGAGGAACGATCGACGAGAACCGCGAGGCCGAGCTGGTTCGTCAGCTCATCGCGATCCCCGGCCTCCTCGCCGAAGTTTTGAAGCGCGAGCCCGCTGCCGAGCGCCTTGCTCATACGCTCGCCAAGGCGCGCGATGTGCTCTATCTGGGTCGCGGCGGGTCGTACCCGCTGGCCCTTGAAGGCGCGCTCAAGCTCAAGGAACTGTCGTATATTCACGCCGAGGGCTACGCGGCGGGAGAATTGAAGCATGGGCCGATCGCCCTAATCGACGAGGCGATGCCGGTGATCGTCATCGCGCCGCATGATCCGGTTTTCGAAAAGACCGTCTCCAACATGCAGGAAGTCGCGGCGCGGGGCGGCCGCATCATTCTGATCGGCGACAAAAGAGCGGCGGAAAGGGCGGCGGTCGATCTCGCCTATTTCTTCGCCATGCCCGAGATGGATCACGAATTTGCGCCGATCGTCTATGCCGCGCCGGTGCAGATGATCGCGTATCATACGGCGGTTTTCATGGGCAAAGACGCCGACCAACCGCGCAACCTCGCCAAATCGGTGACGGTGGAGTAGGACGAAATCATCTCACGCCGGTCGAATCTATCGACTACGAGCAAAAGCAGCAATGTGGCAGGATTTCGTTTTCGCCTCATTCGGGAGAAACTGCGAACCTGCTTCTCGCATTATAGAGGGTGATTCGATTTGACACTCAGTGACGGGTCTTTGGGCGCAATATTCACTGTAGTGCGCCTTTGGGCTGAACAGTTCTATTTCAAGGTTCTTTGCGAGAGCTGAATCGAAAGTAGGTGGTGGATTTAGCTCTGACGATCCCTTGGCAAGATGAGCCCTCGCTGATCGTTGTCGTCATGG
>DATGHD010000453.1:0-9887 GCA_035308145.1 Roseiarcus sp. | reverse complement strand
TTCGCAAATAAGCGATGACGGCGCCTTGCAACGCCATGACAGCGACGCCGGCAATCAGCGGCGCCAGCCAGGTGATAAAAATCGGCGCGCCGTCGACCGCCAAAGTGCCGCTGATCGTCGCCAAGACGCCGATCAGCGCGCCAACCGAAATGTCGATATTGCCGGAGACGATCACCATCGACATGCCGACCGCCGCCACTGCGACATAGGCGTTGCCGAGCAGCACGTCGGAAAGGTTGCGGGTCGCCAGAAAGCGCGGATTGTCGACGCCGACGACGATGGCGAGGCCGATCACGGCGATGGCGAGCAGCGCCTCTTGCGAGGCGAGGGCGCTGAAGAGCCGCCGCGGATCGGCCTCGGCGCGGGCAAATGTCGCCGCGGTCATGCCGCTTGCTCCGCGGCTTGGCCCGCGCTGCCCATCATCGCCGCGCCCGCCGCCTCGGCGGTCGCCGCGGCTCTCGAGAACTCCGCAACCAAGCGGCCTTCGCGCATCACCAATACGCGGTCGCTCATGCCGAGCACTTCCGGCAGCTCGCTCGAAATCATGAGAATCGCGATCCCCTGCCCGGCGAGCTCGCCCATGATGCGATGAATTTCCGCCTTGGCGCCGACGTCGATGCCGCGCGTCGGCTCGTCGAGGATCAGGAGTCTCGGCTTGTTGGCGAGCCATTTGCCGAGCACGATCTTCTGCTGATTGCCGCCGGAGAGTTTGCCGGCGACCTGTTCGAGCGAACTCGTCTTCACGCTGAAGCGGGCGACGCCTTCGCTCGCGAGCTTTCGTTCCGCGGCGCGATCGATGAACCCGCCGACCGCAACCCGCGCGAGCGCGGCGAGCGAGAAATTCTCCCTAACCGTCATCGGCCGCACGAGCCCTTGCGTGCCGCGATCCTCCGGCACATAGGCGACGCCGAGCCCGCGCGCTTGAGCGGGCGAGCGAATATCGACCTTCCTGCCAGCGATTAAAATCTCGCCCGACTCGGCGGGCGTCACGCCGAATATCGTTTGAGCGAGCTCGCTGCGTCCCGAACCAACAAGACCTGCGAGGCCGACGATCTCGCCCGCGCGCACTATGAGGCTGATGTTCTTGGTCAGCGGACGTCGCGCCAGATTGCGAACTTCCAAGATCGGCTCGCCGATCGGCACGGTGATCTTGGGAAACAAGCTTTCGATTCTGCGGCCGACCATGAGCTGGACGAGCTCGGCGGAATCCGTGTCGGCGACGCGCTTGGTGGCGATATGGGCGCCGTCGCGCAACACCGTCACGCGATCGGCGATGGCGAAAATTTCGTCGAGCCGGTGGCTGATATAGATGACCGCGACGCCTCGCGACTTTAAACGGCGGACGATGTCGAAGAGCCGCGTCACGTCGTATTCGGTCAGCGCGGCGGTTGGCTCGTCCATGATCAGGATGCGCGCGTCCTGCGACAGAGCGCGCAGGATTTCGACGCGCTGACGATTGCCGACGCTGAGCGCGCCGACGATGCGGTCGGCTTGCAAGTCGTGGATTTCGAGCGAAGCCAGGAGATTTTGCGTCTTCTCGCGCATCGCGCGCCAATCAAGCCTGCCGAGACCGCCGCGCGGCGCGTGGCCCATGAAGACGTTTTCTGCGACGGTGAGCTCAGGAAAGAGCAAGAGCTCCTGATAGATCGTGGCGACGCCGGCGCGCCGCGCATCGTCGGGCCGCTGCAGACTGACGGGCCGGCCGTCGACGATGACTTCGCCTTGATCCGGGGGAAAGACGCCGGAGACGATCTTGATCAGGGTCGATTTGCCAGCGCCGTTTTCGCCGAGCAGGGCATGAACTTCGCCAGGCGCAACGTCGAAAGAAACGCCGGAGAGCGCCCTGACGCCGGGAAACGACTTTTCGAGATTGCGCACCGACAGAATTGGCGCGACGGCGGCGCCTTCCGACTGAACGGGGTTCGCCAAGGGCCCCGTCATGCCGCGGCGCTCGCATCCGCGCCTTCGGCGACGACAATGACTTCAACGCCGGCTTCGCGCAGCATGGCGAGCGCGGCGGGCGGCGCGTCCGTATCGGTGATGAGCGTATTGATGCGCGACAAGGGGCAGACGACGAGACTGCCGCGCGAGACGAACTTCGAAGAATCGGCGAGCACGACGAGCTTGTCGGCCCGCTTCAGCAATTTGGACTCGGCGCGCGCCAGCAGCGGATCGCCCTCGATGACGCCGAGCGGGCCGATCGAAATCGCGCTCATGAACATCCGCGTCGCCGAATAGTGCTGGATCGCGTCTTCGTCGAAAGGCGACACGATCATGCCCTGCTCGCGATAGACCTCGCCGCCCGGCAGCGCGACGCGGCATTTGCCGCCATTGATCAAGATTTCGGCGAGCGGATAGGAATTGGTCAGCACCTTTAGGCGCCGCTCGCGCAGGAACTCGCCCATCTGGTAGGTCGTGGTGCCGCCATTGACGATGATCGTATCGCCATCGGCGCAGAGCGCGACCGCCGCCTTGGCGATGGCGCGTTTGGCTTCAACGTTGAGCGTCTGGCTGACGTCGAAGGCGCGGGTCGCCAGCGACGGGACGTCGCTTGCCGGTCCCGCTGTCCCGGGAATCGCTTCGAGCCCGCCATGAACGCGGGTGGCGAGGCCTTGTTCGGCAAGCCGAGCAAAATCGCGGCGGATGGAAGCCTCGGAGGCGCCGGTTGCGCGGCAGGCGTCGGCGATCCGCACCAGCGAGCGCTCTCTCAAGAGCGCTTTGATGACCTGCCAGCGCTCGCGCTCGTGCAACGTCGTCGTCCTCCCTTGCACGGCAGCTATCCATGGACTTCGCTTAAGGGTCAACAGAAAACTTTCATAATCAATCAATACCGCGCCGCATCAATCACATTGCATCGCAATAATAGCGGGAATTGATTGACCGTGATCGGTCACGCCAATATGGTGCCCCCACAGCATCAATATGGCGCCGCCAAAGAAAGTACGGGGAGACGTCCAATGAGCGAGGCTGCGGCCAAGCCTTTGCCGAACCTATGGGACGATGCTTTCGCGGCTGGGCTCGATGAGCCGGCCCAGTTGCTCTACCGATCGAACCTTCTCGGCGGCGACCTCCGCATCACCAATTTTGGCGGCGGCAACACTTCGGCGAAAGTCGAGATGCAGGACCCGCTCTTGCGCAAGCCCGTCACCGTCCTTTGGGTGAAGGGCTCCGGCGGCGATCTCGGCTCAATGAAGCGCGATGGCTTCGCCACGCTGTACCTCGACAAGTTGGAGAGCCTCAAAGGCCTCCATCGCGGCCTCGCCCATGAAGACGAGATGGTCGCGCTGTTCAGTCACTGCACCTTCGACCTCAATCCGCGCGCTTCTTCGATCGACACGCCCCTGCACGCCTTCGTGCCTCACCGGCATGTCGATCACGTCCACGCCGACGCGGTGATCGCCATTGCGGCCTCGGCCAACGCGGAAGAGCTGACGCGGCAGGTCTTCGGCGGAAAGCTCGGCTTTCTGCCTTGGCAACGGCCAGGCTTCGATCTCGGCCTGAAGCTCGGCGAGATGGCGAGCGCCCATCCGGAATATGTCGGCGTGGTGCTCGGCGGGCATGGCCTTTTCACTTGGGCTGAAACGTCGAAGGCCTGCTACGAGACGACGCTGCGCATCATCCAGCAGGCCGCCGACTGGCTGGCCGCGCATGAGAAGACGCCGCCGTTCGGCGGCCCCGCCGCGCGATCGGCGCCGGCGGCCAAGCGCCGCGAGGTCGCCGCCAAGCTGATGCCGCTGATCCGCGGCAAGATCTCCGGCGACGAACGCAAGATCGGCCATTTCACCGACGCGCCGGAAGTGCTCGAATTCGCCAATTCGAAGGACTTCGCCGCGCTCGCCCCGCTCGGCACGTCCTGTCCCGATCACTTTCTGCGCACGAAAATCAGGCCATTGGTCCTTCCCTATGACCCTGAGAAGGACAATCTCAACGAAGTCGTCGCCGCGTTGGACGACACACTCGCTTCCTACCGCCGCGACTACGCGGCCTATTATGAGCGTTGCAAGCATCGAGACTCGCCGGCGATGCGCGATCCCAACGCGGTCGTCTATCTCGCGCCCGGCGTCGGCATGTTCACCTTCGCCAAGGACAAGGCGACGGCGCGCATCGCGGCGGAATTCTATGTCAACGCCATCAATGTGATGCGCGGCGCCGCCGGCGTCTCGACCTATGTCGGCCTGCCCGAGCAGGAGGCGTTCAACATCGAATATTGGCGCCTCGAAGAGGCCAAGCTGCAACGGCTCCCGAAACCGAAATCGCTAGCCGGCCGCATCGCCTATGTCACGGGCGGCGCCGGCGGCATTGGCGGGGCGACCGCGCTCAGGCTGATTGGCGAAGGCGCCTGCGTCGTCATCGCCGACATCGATGAGAAGGCGCTTAACGAGCGCATCGCCGGCATCGTCAAGCGCTTCGGACCGGACGCGGCGATCGGGGTCAAGCTCGACGTGACCGACGAGGCGGCCGTCGTCGCGAGCTTCGAAGAGGCCGCGCGCGCCTACGGCGGCGTCGACATTGTCGTCTCCAACGCCGGCATCGCTTCAGCCTCGCCCATCGAGGACACGAGCCTCGCACTTTGGCAAAAGAACATCGACATTCTTGCGACCGGCTATTTCCTCGTCTCGCGCGAGGCCTTCCGCTTGATGCAGCGCCAGAAAATTGGCGGCGCCATCGTCTTCGTCGCCTCGAAGAACGGCCTTGCCGCCTCGCCGGGCGCCTCGGCCTATTGCGCGGCGAAGGCTTCGGAGATTCATCTTGCCCGCTGCCTCGCCTTGGAAGGCGCCCCGCATGGCATCAGGGTCAACACGGTCAATCCCGACGCGGTGCTGCGCGGCTCGAAGATTTGGGAGGGCGAATGGCGCCAGCAGCGCGCCGCCTCCAATAAGGTTTCCGAGGATCAGCTCGAAGAAGTCTATCGCCAGCGATCGATGCTGAAACTCTCGGTGCTGCCCGAGGACATCGCTGAAGGCGTCTATTTCTTCGCCTCTGATCGTTCGGCAAAATCAACTGGCAACATTCTCAACGTCGACGCCGGCAATTCGCAGGCCTTCACAAGATGAGCGCCGCGCCCTTCGCGATCAGCGCAGATTTTGTCGCCAACCATAATGCGCGCCTCGAAGCTGCGACGAACGAGGACTATCAGGCTTTGGCGCGGACTTTAAGCCGCCGCGGCTTCGACGCCGAGGCATTGGTCGAGAAAGTCATGCGCTTCGCCGTCGCCATTCCAACCTGGGGCGTCGGCACGGGCGGCACGCGTTTCGCTCGCTTTCCTGGCCCGGGCGAGCCGCGCAACGTCTTTGAGAAGATCGATGATTGCTCGATCATCCAGCAATTGGCGCGGGCGACGCCGACTGTCTCGCCGCATATACCCTGGGACAAGGTCGACGACTACGCCGCCTTACGCGAAACCGCCGCGTCGCGCGGCCTCGCCTTCGACGCGGTCAATTCGAACACGTTTCAGGACCAGCCGGGCCAGCCGCTCTCGTACAAGTTCGGCTCGCTCAGCCACACAGACGCCGGCGTGCGCGTCCAGGCCATTGCCCATAATATTGAATGTATCGAGATTGGCCGCGCGCTTGGCTCGAAGGCGCTCACGGTCTGGATCGCCGACGGATCGAACTTCGCCGGCCAATCGAACCTGACACAGGCGTTCGATCGCTATATCGAGGCGATGCGCGACGTCTACGCCGCCTTGCCGGCTGATTGGCGCGTCTTCATCGAGCACAAGCTCTATGAACCGGCCTTCTATTCGACGGTGATTTCAGACTGGGGCTCGAGCTTCGCGGCGGCGCTGGAGCTCGGACCCAAAGCGCTCTGTCTCGTCGATCTCGGCCATCACGCGCCAAATGTGAATATCGAGCAGATCGTCGCCCGCCTGATCCGCTTCAAGAAGCTCGCAGGCTTTCACTTCAATGATTCGAAATACGGCGACGATGATCTCGATTCAGGCTCGGTCGAGCCTTTCCGCCTCTTCTTGGTCTTCAATGAATTGATCGACGCCGAGCGCCGCCGCGCCGAAGGTTTTTCGCCGGCCTATATGATCGACCAGTCGCATAATGTCACCGATCCGATCGAGAGCCTGATGCAATCGGCGATCGAGTTGCAACGCGCTTATGCGCAGGCGTTGATCGTCGACCGCGTGGGCCTGGAGATCGCGCAAGAGAAAAATGACGCGCTCGGCGCGCATCTTGAATTGAAGCGCGCCTTCACGACCGACGTTTCGCCGCTCCTCGCTGTCGCGCGGCTCCGCGCCGGCGGCGCGATCGCGCCGATCGAGGCTTATCGCGCGTCGGACTATCGGGCGCATAAGGCCAAAGAGCGCCCGCCCGTCGCGGGAACGTCCGCCGGCATCGTGTAAGAAAAGCAACGAGATTTTTTTACCCGGCCGACGGACGAGAAACGTCGATCGCGCCTATTCTGGTTCGACGTGATTCGCGCCGCCTATTTGCCGATCCACTTCACTGTTGATCCCGGCGCGTCCGTCTTGTGGTCCCATTGCAGGCGCGGCGTAAAATAGAACAGGTCGTAAATTGATCCCTCCTTCATCGTCTCGATGTCGGATCGGTCTTCGACGGGGATGTAGGTGGAATACTGAGCGTCGTCGCCGCCCTTCCAATCGACGTTTTCATAAAACTCGAAAAAGTAGAGCTGACCGCACTCTCGGCATTTGAGAAGGGCGCGGCTCAGATGGCTCTCGTCAACGAAACTTTCCACCGTTTCGAAGCGGTCTGAAACCTTCGTCGCCACAAGTTCGGGCTTCTCCCAAAGCTCGCATTGCGTCGGATGGCGCAACTCCTTGAAGGTCTGATCTGACATCATGTCTCCATCGGGGACCTCTCGTCCCCGCTGTCTCAACGCTCTACGCCGGCGATCCAAACGGCGCGCAGGCTCAAATCATCACCGAGGTGCGCGAGATCGGCGCGACAGCCTGCTTTGATCCGGCCGATCCGATGGTCCAACTTGAGGAGGCGCGCCGGCGTCAGCGTCACCATTTTCAACGCCGAGGCAAGGTCGATCCCAAGCGTTCCCGTCACGTAGCGCAAAGCGTCGAGCATGGTGATCGCCGCGCCGGCCAGCGTGCCGTCCTCGAGCGTCAGCTTGAGGCCTTCTTGTATCACTCGGCGCCCTTGCAGTTCGTAGGCTTTCGGTCCGCCGGCGGCCGGCGGCATCGCGTCCGACACAAGCGCGATTCCATCGGCGCCCTTGGCCTTGAAGGCGACCCGCGCCGCGGTTTCATGCACATGAAAGCCGTCGGCGATGAAGCCGCAGATGACGCGCGGATCGGCAAGAACCGCGCCGACAAGACCCGGCGCGCGATGCGCGAGCTGGCTCATAGCATTGTAGAGATGCGTCGCGGCGCGCGCGCCGGCGTCGAAGGCCGACTTCGCCTCCTCGGCCGTGCAGTCGCTGTGGCCGAGGCTGACCACAACGCCGCTTCCCGCCAATTTGGCGATGTGCGCGTTGGAGACGGCGGAGGGCGCCAGCGTGACGACCATTGCGCCGGCGCGGGCCGCGATCAACGCGTCGGCGTCCTTTTCGTTCATGGCGCGAATCCATTGCGGCGGATGGGCGCCCTTGCGCCGTGGATCGATGAAGGGCCCTTCGACATGGATTCCGATCGCGCCGGAGACGTTTCCCTTCGCTTGCTTTGCCGCTGCGAGCGCGGCGGCGAGAATCTCAGGCGAATCAGTGACCACCGTCGGCAGCATCGAGGTCGTGCCAAAGCGGCGATGCGCGGCGGCGATGGCGGCGATTCCTTCCGGCGTCGGCGTTTCGTTGAACATGACGCCGCCGCCGCCATTGACCTGCCAGTCGATGAAGCCCGGCGCCAGGACGCCGCCGCCGAGATCGCGTTCTTCGCCGCCGCGCGGGCGTTCGGCGTACGGCGTGACAGCCGCGATTGCGCCGCCTTCGACGATGAGCGCGCAATCATCGAGAAAGCCTTCGCCGTCGAAAAGACGCGCGCCGGAAAGAACAAGCATCATCGGGTCTCGGTCACTTTGCGCAGGTGCGGCGGATTGTCGGGATCGCGGCCGAGCCGCCGCGCCGCCGCCTCGGCCAGAAAGTAGAAGCGATGGATCATCGCGATCGGCGTCGCTTGCGGATGGCCGGCCCCGGCCGCCGCCAGCGCCATCGGTCCGTCGGCTTCGAGCGCGTCGATGATGAGAACCTCGGCGCCCATGGCGGCAAGACGACGCAAGGTCTCGGTCATGCCGTCGCGCGCCTCGTCCTGCGGCATGAAGGCGATGACGAGAAAGCCGGGCGCAATAATTCCCGCCGGGCCGTGCAACACCTCCGCCGAGGAGAAAGCTTCGGCGTGGATCGCGCATGTTTCTTTCAGTTTCAACGCGGCTTCGGCGGCCATGGCGACGGTCGCGCCGCGGCCGAGCACGAAAGCCGATTTCGCCGCGACCACGCGCTCGACGATCGCCTCGGGCGGCGCCGCGGTTTGCGCGGCGAGCAATTGAGGCAGTCGCTGCAGGGCCCCTTTCAACGCCTCGTCCCGCCGCCACTCGGCGATCAGCGCCGCGCCAGCGACCAGGCTCGCAATCATCGATTTGGTCGCGGCCACCGCCTTTTCCGGGCCGGCGTGCAAGGGCAACAGGCAGTCGGCCTCCATCGCCAGCGGCGAAGAGACGTCATTGACCAGGGCGAGGGTCAGCGCCCGCCCGCGCTTGGCGGCGTGCTGCATCGCGACAATGTCGGGGCTGCGGCCCGACTGCGAGATCGACAAGGCCAAGGCGCCGTCAAGGCGGAGCGGCGCGTGATAGAGCGAGGCGATCGAGGGGCCGATCGAAGCGCAGGGCACGCCGGCGATCATCTCGATCAGATACTTGAAATAGAGCGCCGAATGATCGGAACTGCCACGAGCGATCGTCGCCGCCAAGGGCGGATCGAGGCGGCGGAGCCTCGCCGCGTAATCCTCGATGGCCTCGGCGTTGGCCGACAATTGCCGCGCCAACGCCGCGCCGGACTCGACAATTTCGCGGCGCATGAACGAGATTGTATCGACGGTGGACGCGCTCACGCCTTGGCCTTCCGCATAGAGGGAGGGAGCGTCATCTCCGAGATAAAGTCATAGGTATCCGCGCGATAATAAGAGCGTGTGAACTCGACGCAGCGGCCGTCGGCGAGATAGGCGATGCGCTGGATGTAAAGCGTCGGGCTCTTCGGCTCGACATCGAGCAACGCCGCGTCGGCGTCGCTGAGCACCATCGCCCGCAACCTTTGCAACGCGCGCACCGGCCTGAAGTTGCGCGCCTCCAGCGCGTCATAGAGCGAGGCGCCGATCGCCGCCGGATCAGGAATGTAGCGCTGCGGAATGACCGCGTGTTCGATCGCCATCGGCACGTTGCTGGCGAGCCTGAGCCGCGACAGACGGATAACGCCCTCGTTGAGGCCGAGGCCGAGCATCATTGCTTCTTCGGGCGTCGAAAGAAAAATCCCGCGCTCGAGCTCGCGCGAGCTCGCGACAAAGCCGCGAAGCAGCATGTCCTCCGTAAAGCCCGTCAAGCGCGACAGCGGCTGATCGACGCGCGGCAGCGCGCGGCGAATGAAAGTGCCGGCGCCGTGACGGTGATAGAGCACGCCCTCGGCGACGAGTTCGCTGATGGCCCGCCGCAAGGTCGTGCGCGAGACTTCGAGCAGAGCCGACAGCTCGCGTTCGCCGGGCAATATTTCCGTATCCGCGAAACGGCCGCCGGCGATCTCGCGCTTCAATGTTTCGCTCACTGACGCATAAAGCGTCGCGCGGCCCTGAGTGTCGTCAGTCATGCCCCTGCCGTGCCTCGTCGCCACAGGCGGAATGGCGCGCGCGGCCAACCGATCGACCGCAAGATGATCTTACGCCTAGACAAGAGGTATACGTCCGGCTGAAAAACAGAACAAGAGGT
>DATGHD010000452.1:0-10293 GCA_035308145.1 Roseiarcus sp. | reverse complement strand
TCGGGTCACGCCGCCGCCGTTCACGAGCAGCCGCTCAAGGTCAGCCTGACCGAGCCGCTCGGCAACGAGACGCTGGTCTTCTTCGATTTCGCGGGACGCGACTGGGTCTCGCGCATGCTCAATCCGCGCCCGCTCGTGGCTGGCGCTGCGGTTGCCGTCAGCTTCGACCTCGCCAATGCCCATCTCTTCGATGAGGCGAGCGGCGTCACGCTGGCGCGCGCGAGAGGCTGACATGGCGAAAATCCAACGCGTCGAATTGCGGATGGTCGATCTTCCGCCCAAGGTGAAGCGGACTGACGCCATCCAGAGTTTCGTCTCGCAAGAAACGCCGATCGTCTCGATCACCGATTCGGACGGGGCGACGGGGACGGGCTATTCCTACACGATCGGCACGGGCGGATCGTCGGTGATGCGGCTCATCGCCGACCACCTCGCGCCGCGGCTCCTCGGCAAGGACGGCGACCGTATCGAGGCGATCTGGCGCGAGCTCGAATTTGCAACCCACGCCACCACGATCGGCGCCATCACTGCGCTGGCGCTCGCGGCGATCGATACGGCGCTCTGGGACTTGAGCTGCAAGCGGCGCGGCCTGCCGCTTTGGATCGCCGCGGGCGGCGCCAGCGACCGGCGGCCGCTCTATACGACCGAAGGCGGCTGGCTGCATCTGCCGATAGAGGCGCTCATCGAGGACGCTCTTGCGGCGAAGGCGCGGGGGTTCCGCGGCGCAAAAATCAAGATCGGCCGGCCGCATGTCTCAGAGGATCGCGCGCGGCTCGCCGCGGTTCGTGAAGCGCTGGGCGACGATTTCGAGATCATGACCGACGCCAATCAGGGCTTCTCTCTTGACGAGGCGATCCGGCGCGCCGGCCAATTCGCAAAGTTCGATCTCGCCTGGATCGAAGAGCCGCTGCCCGCCGACGACATCGAGGGTCACGCGCGGCTCGCCCATTCGACCTCGACCCCGATCGCTATCGGCGAGTCGCTCTATTCGATCCGGCATTTCCGCGAATATCTCGCCAAAGGCGCCTGCTCGATCGTGCAGACCGATGTCGCGCGCATCGGCGGCGTCACGCCCTGGCTCAAGGTCGCACACGCCGCCGAGGCTTTCGATGTTCCGATGTGCCCGCATTTCCTGATGGAGCTGCACGTCAGCCTCGCCTGCGCCGTCCCGAACGGCCGCTATGTCGAATATATCCCGCAGCTCGATGAGCTGACGACGCATGGCATGACCGTTGAAGCCGGCATGGCGGTCGCGCCTAGCGCGCCTGGCCTCGGCATCGCTTGGGACTGGGACGCGGTTCGCGGCCGCAGCATCGCCGAATTTACGAAGACGATCGCGAACTAGAGGGAGGCGAGAATGCAGCGCATGGGCATGATCATCGGCATTCGGCCGGAGAAGATCGACGAGTACAAGCGCATGCACGCCGCGGTCTGGCCGGGCGTTCTCGCCAAGATTTCCGAATGCAACATCCGCAACTATTCGATCTTCCTCCGCGAGCCGGAGAATTTTCTGTTCGCCTATTTCGAGTACCACGGCGCGGATTTCGCGGTCGACTCCGCCAAGATGGCCGCCGATCCGACCACGCAGAAATGGTGGGAAGTTTCAATGCCATGCCAGCGGCGGCTCGACAGCGCCAAGGAAGGCGAATGGTGGTCCGCCATGCCGTCAGTGTTCTTCTATCCTTAGAGAAGCGAACGCCGATGTCCCTTGATCCGGGCTCTCTCGCGCAATCCTGGGCGAAGCCAAGCGCGCCGCGGCCGATCGTGACGATTGGCGCGGGCTCGATCGTCGCCGACGCCCACTATCCGGCCTATCGCAAGGCGGGCTACCCGATCGCGGGCCTCTTCGACCTTAATCGCGGCCGCGCCGAAGAGGTCGCCCGCCGCTTCGGTGTCGACAAGGTATTTTCGACGCTCGACGAGGCGGCGGCGACAAGGGGCGCTGTTTTCGATCTTGCGACGCCGCCAGGCGCGCACGCCGCAGTCCTTAAAGCGCTACCCGAAGGCGCCGTTGTGCTGATCCAAAAGCCGATGGGCCGCAACGAAACCGAGGCGACTGGGATTCTTCGGCTGTGCGCGGCGAAGAAACTCATCGCGGCGGTGAATTTCCAGTTGCGCTTCGCCCCCGCCATGCTCGCCATCCGCGACGCGCTTGCCAAGGGCCTATTGGGCGAGCTCGTCGACGTCGAGGCCCACCTCGCCATCGACACGCCTTGGGACATGTTCGCTTTCCTCAAAGGGCTGGAGCGCGTCGAGATCGCCGTCCATTCAATCCATTATCTCGACCTCATCCGCAGCTTCCTCGGCGATCCGAATGGCGTGCACGCCAAGACGATCGGCCATCCGAAATCGACAATGGCGCAGACGCGGACCTCGGCGATCCTCGATTATGGCGAACGCATCCGCTGCACGGTCTCGGTCAATCACAATCATGCTTTCGGCCGCAGACACCAGGTCGCCGAATTCCGCTTCGATGGAACGGAAGGCGCTGCGCATATGAGCATGGGGCTTCTGCTCGACTATCCGCGCGGCGAGCCGGACGCGCTGTCGATCCGGCCGAAAGGCGGATCGGAATGGATCGACGTCCCGCTTGCCGGCGGCTGGTTTCCGGACGCCTTCATCGGACGCATGGCCAATCTGCAGCGCTTCGCGGCGGGCGAGGACGCGGCGCTTGTCGCCAGCGTCGAGGACGCCTGGATGACCATGGCGCTCGTCGAGGCGGCGTACCGCTCCAGCGCGGCGCCGGCCACGCCGCTTTCGCCGCGCCCTTGAATGAAAGGCGATTCATGATCGAACAAGCGATCTACTATGAGGATTACCAGCTCGGCCACGTCCGGCTGACCCACGGTCGCACGATTACCGAGGCCGACTTTGTCATCCACGCCGGCCACACGGGAGATTTCTTTCCCCATCACCTCGACGCCGAGTTCATGAAGACGACGCCCTTCGGCCAACGCATCGCGCATGGCACGATGGTTTTTTCGATCGGCGTCGGGCTCACGGCGACGCTGATCAATCCAGTGGCCTTCTCTTATGGTTACGATCGCCTGCGCTTTGTCCGGCCGGTCTTCATCGGCGACACGATCCGCACGCGCGTCTCCATCGCCGCAAAGGAGGACGACCCGCGCCGGCCGAGCCAGGGCCGCGTCGTCGAGCGCTGCGAAGTCTTGAACCAGCGCGATGAGATCGTGCTCGCCGCCGATCACATCCTGATGGTCGAGAAGCGCGGCGGCACGCAGGCTAAAGCCTGACGGCCGCGACCTCATGAGTGGGAACGTAAGGATGAGTCAATCGCTCAAAGGCATGTCGTGGAGCCATCCGCGCGGCTACGACCCGCTGGTCGCCGCGGCGGCGGTCTGGCGGACGCAGCGCGGCGTTGAGATTTCCTGGGATCGGCGGTCGCTGCAGGATTTTGAAGAGTTCCCGGTCGAGGAGTTGGCCAAGCGCTACGACCTGATGGTGATCGACCATCCCCATATCGGCGGGGCCGCAGAGCAAGGCTCGCTCGCGCCCCTCGACGAGCCGCAGCGCGCCGCTGAATGCGCGGCGCTCGAAAAAGCGAGCGTCGGGCCCTCGTACGAAAGCTATGCCTGGGCGGGACGCCAATGGGCGCTGCCGATCGACGCTGCGGCGCAAGTGCAGGCGGCGCGGCCAGACCTCATCGCTGAGCCGCCCTCGTCGTGGAGCCAAATGCTATCGCTCGCTCGCGCCGGCCTCGTCGACTGCCCATTGCGCCTGCCGCACTCCCTGATGATCGCCTATACGCTCGCCGCCAATCTCGGCGCGCCTTGCGCCGCCGAGGGACCCGATCTGTTCGATCTTAAGATAGGCGCGCGGGCGGTCGAGATGATGCACGAGCTCGTCGCGCTGATCGACGTCTCCTGCTTCGCCAAGGACCCGATCGACGTATTGGAGGCGATGTCGGCGAAGAATTCGCGCATCGGACTCGCGCCTTTGATCTATAGCTATGTCAGCTATGCCCGGCCCGGCTTTCGCGAAAAGCCGCTGAAATTCGCGAATATCCCAATGGTCGGCGGCGCCGGGCCGATCGGCTCGACGCTTGGCGGGGCGGGCATCGCCGTCTCGGCCTTTTCGCGTCAGCGCGCCGCGGCGATCGACTTCGCCTTCTGGGCCGCGAGCGGACCCGTCCAGCGCGGCCTCTATGCTTCGGCCGGCGGCCAGCCGGCCCATGCCGACGCCTGGGGCGACGCCGGCGTCAACGCCGCCGCGCGAGGTTTCTACTTCGATACCCGCGCGACGCTGGACGGCGCTTGGCTCCGCCCGCGCCATGCCGGCTACATGGCGTTCCAGCGGGCAGCGTCGGAACGATTGAATGAAGGGCTTAAGGCCAAGGAGCGCGCCGCGAGCCTCGTTCGCGCGCTCAACGAGATGTACCGCTCGAGCCTGCCGGACCATGGGCGGAACGCGGATTTGCGCCATGGCGGCGCCAGGCCAACGGGAGAAGCGCGATGAAGTTTTTGGTCACGGGCGGCACGGGCTTCATCGGCGCGGCAGTCGTCAGGAATCTCCTCGACCGAGGCGTCGCCACCGTCGTCGGCGACGCTAATCTCAATCCAGAGATCGCGGCGACGTTCAAAGGCGCAGGTGTCGAGAAAATGGACGTGGCCGACCAGCGCGCGGTCGAGGCCGTCTTCGACCGCCATGGCGACATCACCCATTGCATCCACCTCGCCTATCTGATGAGCGCCGAAGTCGAGGCCAATCCCGTGCTCGGCGTCAATGTGAACGTGCTCGGCATGGTCAATATGTTCGAAGCGGCCGTGCGGCGGCGGCTGGCGCGTCTGATCTTCGCGAGCAGCGAAACCGTCTATGGCGCCTCGCAAGCGCGCTATGGCGAGAGGCCCGTCGTCGAAGACGATTTCTGCGCGCCCGCCGACCATTTCTTCACCTATGGCGTCATGAAACTCCTCGATGAGTTCATGGCGCAAAAGTACATCGCGAAATACGGCGTAAGTCTCGCCTGCGTCCGCCCGCCGGTCGTCTTCGGACACGGGCGAAAGCGCGGCTCCGTGCTTTGGGCCGAGGATTTTGCCTCGCGGCCGGCCAAAGGGGAGACGGCCCACCTGCCGTTTTCGCGCCATTCCCGTGAGACCTGGATCTACAAGGACGATTGCGGCGAGCAGCTCGTGCTCCTCGCGCTGAAGCCGAAACTCGACCATTTCGCCTACAATAATGGCGGCGCCTGCGCCTCGGGCGAGGACATTGCGGCGGCCGTGAAACATTGGCTGCCCGACGCTCGGATCGAGTTCGACGAGACCAAGCCGCGAACGCCGCTGATCGACTGGGAGGACGGCCAAAGGCTCGAGCGCGAGATCGGTTTTGCGCCGCGCTCGCTCAGTGAGGGCGTGCGCGCCCATATCAACGAGGCGCGCCGCGAGGCCGGCCTCAAGGAGGTCTAAAGAATGCCCACGCGCTATCGCAACACCGTCGTCGGCAGCTATCCGCGCCCGGCGCAGGTCGCCGACACGATGAAGAAGCCGACGCTGAGCCAAGCCGAGACCGACGACATGATACGTTGGGCGGCGAAGGATCAGGCCGATCTCGGGCTCGACGTCATCACCGACGGCGAGGCCTATCGCGAGAACATGTACTATTTCTATCAGAAGCGCGTCGACGGCGTGACCTTCGAGAACATGCCGCGGCTGTCCTTCGGCACCGCGGGCTTCGGCATCGAATGTCCGCGGGTGATCGGGCGGATCGAAAACCCGCGCTTCAATCTGGCGCATAATTGGAAGCTTGCCCGCGAAGCCGCGCCGGCCCATGTCAGGGTCAAGCAAACCGTCACCGGCCCGCATGTTCTGACCCGCTTCAGCGTCAACGAGCGCAAAGACCTCTACCCCGACGATCAGGCCCTTTGCCGCGCCTGGGTGGACGTGTTGCTCGAAGAGCTCGAGGCGGTCGTCGCGGCGGGCTGCGCGGACATTCAGTTCGACGAGCCGATGTGGACAGAATCGCCTGAGCAAAGCGAATGGGCGGCCGACATTCTCAACGAGCTGATCGCCCGCCTGCCGGCTCACGTGCGCGTCGGCCTGCATGTCTGCGGCGGCAACCCGAGGCGCAAACGAATCTATTTCACCAAATATATGGATCTCGCGCCAGCCTTCCGCAAAATGAAAATCAAGGAAGTCTCGCTTGAACATTGCACGCTGAGCTATGACCTGATGCAGCTCTGGCCGCTATGGGACTTCCAAGGCGATCTCGCCCTCGGCGTTATCGACCAGCGCAGCGACGAGATCGAGACGGTGGACGTCGTGCGCCAAAGGATCGAGCCGGCGCTGAAGCATTTTCCCCGCGAGCGCATCGTGCTGACCAGCGAATGCGGCTTCGGCCATGTCCCGCTCGACATCACGCGCAAAAAACTCGCCGTGCTCGTCAAGGCCTCGCACGAGCTCTAGGCGCGAGGACGGCGAAGCCGAAGGAGCCTTTTTAAATGACTCCCCCTGCCCTCATTGATACGCATCTGCATCTGATCTATCGGCAAAAGCTGAGCTACCCTTGGCTCGCCGCGGTCGAGGCTCTGAACCGCGATTTCTCGCTCGCTCAGTACCAAGCCGAGGCGCGGCGTTGTGGCGTGACCGACGCTTTGCACATGGAAGTCGACGTCGCCGAAAGCGACATCGAGCCCGAGACGCGTCACGTCAAGGCGCTGGCTCAAGAGCCCGCGAGCTTGCTGCGCGGCGCGATCAGCGCCTGCCGGCCGGAAGATAGGGATTTTCCCGCCTTTCTGGAGCGTCAGGCGGGGGACGCTTTCGTCAAGGGTTTTCGCCGCGTGCTGCATGTCGTTCCGGACGAGATGAGCCAATCGTCGATCTTTCGCGCCAATCTCCGCCTGCTCGCCGCCGCGGCGCGGCCTTTCGATATATGCGTCAGGGCCGACCAGATCGACAAAGCTACCGCGCTCGCCGACGCCTGCCCGGACGTTGAATTCGTGCTCGACCATTGCGGCGTGCCGGCCATCAAGGATCGCGTCGAACATCCCTGGCGCGAGCAGATTGCCGAAATCGCCAGGAGGCCGCATGTGGCGATCAAGATTTCCGGCGTCGTCGCCTATGCCGACGGCGCGACCTGGACGCTCGGCGATATTCGACCGTACGTCGAGCACGCGATTATGAGCTTCGGTTGGGATCGCGTCGTCTGGGGCAGCGACTGGCCGGTCTGCACGCTGACCGCGTCGCTCTCGACCTGGATCGCGGCGACCCATGCGATCACGCGCGGCTGCAGCGCCGACGAACGCGAGCGCCTCTTTCAGGCCAACGCCCGCCGCATCTGGAAGCTGGCCTGAAGCGACGCGAAAGGGCAAGCGGCTCTCGGCCTGCCGGCCCTTTCTGGGATGGCTGCGCCGGCGGCGGCGTTGGCGCCGGCGGGCCGAACGCCCTACTCCTTCACCGCGCCGGTCAAGCTGGAGACATAGTGCTCGACGAAGAAGGAGTAGAGGATCACCACTGGCAGGGAGCCGAGCAACGCTGCGGCCATCAGGGAGCCCCAGTGATAGACGTCGCCTTCGACCAGTTCGGTGATGGCGCCGACGGGCACGGTCTTGTTCTCCGAGGAAGAAATAAAGGTCAGCGCGTAGATAAATTCGTTCCAGGAGAGCGTGAAGGCGAATATTCCCGCCGAGATCAGTCCGGGCACGGCGAGCGGCAGGGTGATTTTCCATAGAACCTGCAAGCGCGAAGCGCCATCGATCAGGGCGCATTCCTCGAGCTCGTAGGGAATCGTCCGGAAATAACCCATCAGCAACCAGGTGCAGAAGGGCACGAGGAAAGTCGGATAGGTCAAGATCAGAGCCCAAAGCGTATCAAAAAGGCCGAGCTTGAAGATGATCGCCGCCAGGGGAATGAAAAGAATGCTCGGCGGCACGAGATAGGCAAGAAAAATCGCGAGGCCGACGAAGCGCGCGCCGACGAAACGTAGGCGCTCGATCGCATAAGCCGCGCAAATGCTCGAGACGAGCGAAATCGCGGTCGCCGCCACCGAGACGATGATCGTGTTGAGGAGCCAGGAGGGGTAGCTCGTCTCGAAGAAAAGCTTGTGGATGTGCTCGAGCGTCGGACGGACGACCCAGAAGGGATTGAAATGCTTATAGTCGTAGAGTTCCTCGTCCGGTTTGAACGTGGTCGTCGTCATCCAATAGAAGGGAAACAAAAGGACGAAGAGCAAGAGAGCCAAGGGTAGGTACAGCGTGACGACGCGGCGCGGCAGCCGCTCGAGATAGTCCATGCCTTCTGACGTGGCGGCCATCAGTCTCTCGATCCTTGCTGCCAGCGGCGGCGCTGCAAACCGAAGTAGCTGAACAGGACCGCGCCGAGCAGGAAGGGAATCATGGCGTCGGCGATGGCCGCGCCTTCGCCGAGATGGCCGCCGGTGATGGCGCGCTCGAAAGAGAGCGTCGCCATCAGGTGAGTGGCGTTGATCGGGCCGCCCCGCGTGATGGCGTAGATCAGTTGAAAATCGGCGAAGGTCATCAGCACTGAAAAGGTCATCGCCACCGCGATGATCGGCGTCAGCATGGGGAACGTGACAAAACGGAACCTCTGCCAGGCGCTCGCCCCGTCCAGCGTCGCCGCCTCGTAGAGCGACGGCGGGATCGTCTGCAGGCCGGCCAGCATGGTGATGGCGATGAAGGGAATGCCGCGCCAGACATTGGCGGCGATCACCGACCAGCGCGCGTTCCAAGGATCCCCGAGAAAATCGATGAAATGACGAATGACGCCGAGCTTCACCAGCGTCCAGGAGATGATCGAGAATTGCGGATCGTAAAGCCACCAGAAAGCGATGGCTGAGAGCACGGTCGGCACGACGAAAGGCAGAAGTACGATCGCGCGCAACAGCGCCTTGAGCGGCAGGCGGCGATTGAGCAGCAGCGCCAGATAAAGGCCGAGCGCGAATTTGAAGGCGCTGGCGACGACCGTATAAAGCGTCGTGTTGAATATGACGAGCTGGAACACCCTGTCATGCGCCAGCGAGATGAAATTGGCGAGGCCGACGAAGCGGCCCGGCTGCCCGATCAGCGTGTCGGTGAGGCCGAGCCAGAAGCCGAGGCCCAAGGGATAGGCGAGGAAGACCAGCAATATCGTCGCGGCCGGCGCCATGAACAGCAAGCCGAGAACGTTGCGATTTTCCATGAGGCGCGCCATCCGCCGACCGCGGGCAGGCGAAGCAAGAACGGCCCTCTCGATCTCAGCGGTCACCAGGATCTCCAGTTCGGCGGCGTTTGACGGTCGCCGTCGATCAGACCTGGTAGTAGCGCTTGACCCGTTCGGCCGCGCGTTCGGCCGCGGCTTTCGGGCTCTGGTTGCCGGTGCAGGCCTCGGCGAACATGTCGACCACGATGAAATCGCCCATGGTCGCCGCCGAGGCGTAGCCGAGCGCGCCCGAATAGCCGTCGTCAAGGGCGTATTTCAACACGTCGCGGAAAGGCGTCGCCTTGGGATCGGCGGTCCAGACCGGGTTGTCGTTCCACGCGGGCAGCGGCGGCGCGACATAACCGCCGGAGGCGGTTTCCCAGGGATCGACCTGCTCCTTCTCCCACATGAAGCGCAGATATTCCCGCACGGCGTTAGGATATTTGCTGTAGCTATAGGCGTAAGTGTTGAGGATGTTCTGCTGTTCGGTCGGGCGCCCGACCGGGCCGATTGGCATGTTCGCGTGATTCATATCGGCGGCGATCGCTTGCAAAGCCGGCTCGGGCGAATTCTTGGCCACGACATAGATAGAAATCCCGTTGAGGGTCAGGCCGATCTGGTCGGCCAGGAACGCCTTGTTGTTGCTTGGATCGAGCCAGGAGAGAACGCCGTCGATATAAGTCGCGTAGAGCTGCTTGGCGTATTCGAGCGCAGCGACCGTCTCCGGCGAATCGATCACGACATTGTTATTGTCGTCGACCGTCTTGCCGCCATGCGCCCAGAGGAGCCAGTGAACCCAGCCGTTCGCATCGCCGGTCGCATGGCCGAGCGCGAAGCCCGGCGGCTTGCCGACCTTCTTCAGGCCCTGACAGAGCTTGAGATAGCCGGGGAGATCCTTCGGGAACTCGTCGAACCCCGCGGCATGCATCGCGCTGATGCGGTAGTTCATCGTGCCCCCCGTCGCGCCGTGCGGCAAGGCGATCCAGCGCTTGTCCTTCATGCCGTATTTGCGCGCAACAGGGTACCAGCCACCGTATTTGGCGCCCAGATATTCGGCAAGATCGGTCATATCGATCAGCTTGTCGGGAAACTTGAACGGATCGTCGAGCGTGCCGAAAATGATGTCCGGCCCCGCGCCGACATTGGC
>DATGHD010000451.1:0-25336 GCA_035308145.1 Roseiarcus sp. | reverse complement strand
TAGGTATAGGTCTTCAAGATCGTCGAGATATTCGAGAATCGCCTCGCGGGCATAGAAGGTCTTGCTGCGGCCGGTTTGCTTGGCAAGCCGCTCCAGCCGCGCTTCGATATCTTCTGGCAGCCGAATGGCAAGCATCGCCATTTCTCCGTCACAGGCGTTTCGCTATACATGTATATCATGAAGGAGAACGCGGGGCCAGCCGCGGGGTCCTGAAAATGACATGAGCGGCGGGAGTGAACAGAGTCGCCACATCGTCACGACCAAAACGTCAAATTCTGCTTTGATGGGCAAGCGGGTTGATCTGAACCGTTTAGCGCCAAAGGGGGAAGGCCATGTCCATGGGGAAATCCGGCGCGAAGACCATTACCGAGCACGAAGCCGGGGAAGTCGAGCGCGCCAACGCCACGGGACGACAACCGATCGTTTTCGTTCATGGGCTTTGGCTCCTGCCGAGCAGCTGGGATCGTTGGGCGAAAGTTTTTGAGGAGGCCGGCTATACGGCGCTGACCCCCGGTTGGCCGGACGATCCGGAAACGGTCGACGAAGCCAACGCCCATCCTCAGATCATGGCCCACAAGACCATTGGCCAGGTCGCCGACCATTTCGCCGCTATCGTCGCCGGCCTCGAGAAGAGACCGGCGATCATCGGCCATTCGTTCGGCGGCTTGCTGGCGCAGATACTGGCTGGCCGCGGCCTTTCGGCGGCCACGATAGCGGTCGACCCGGCGCCGTTTCGCGGCGTGCTGCCGCTTCCTTTCTCCGCCTTGAAATCGGCTTGGCCGGTGCTCGGCAATCCGGCCAACCGCAATCGCGCTGTGCCGCTCACCTTCGATCAATTCCGCTATGCCTTCGCCAATGCGGTGAGCGAGCATGAAGCGAACGAACTTTACGACCTCTATGCGGCGCCGGCCTCAGGCGCGCCGCTGTTCCAGGCGGCCGCCGCCAATCTCAACCCGTGGACTGAGGCGAAGGTCGACGCTGAGAATCCGGATCGCGGGCCTCTCCTCATCCTCTCGGGCGAGAAGGACCATACCGTGCCCTGGGCGATCGCCAACGCCTCCTACGAGCTGCAGGCCCGCAACGTTGGCGTCACCGAAATCCGGGAAATGCCGAACCGCGGCCACGCGCTGACCATTGATCATGGCTGGCGCGAGGTCTGCGATACGGCGCTGGCGTTCGTGAGGCGGTTTGTTTAGGGGCATCGGCAGGTTTCGCAGACTAAAAGAGCGCTGCGTACCCTCATCCGGCGCTTCGCGCCACCTTCTCCCGCAAGCGGGAGAAGGGATTTCCGCCGCCGAGGAAAGTGCTTCGACGCTGACGAAACGCGTCGCGCGCCCCTCTCCCGCTTGCGGGAGAGGGCTGGGGTGAGGGTAAGCCGCTGGCGCCGATGTACCTCAGCGTAGCAGCCGGCGTCGGCGCCGTACATCGGCGCGCCGCGCAAACGCCTCACGGCGCCTCCCATTTCGCGCTCTTCGCCGAGCGGAACACGGCGTCGATCACCCGCATCTGCGCGACGGCGTCCTCGATCAAGAATTCGAGCTCCTCCTCGCCGAGGATCGCCCGCGAGAAGGCGTCGCCCTGCAGCGTATATTGATCGCAGATCGGAAATTCCTCGACCCGCGCGCCGCCGCCGAAGAGGTCGACGCCGCTATCGAAGAAAATCCTGGTCGGCCGGTCGGGCGGCGCATTGAAAGGAATTTGGATTTCCACCCGGCCTTTGTCGCCGACCACAGTCACCCGCTGCATCGCGGAGAGCTGCGTCGCGCAAGTGAAGAGAAGATGGCGCGCGCCCGGAAATTCAATGAGGGCGCTGGCGAGCCGGTCGACGCCCATCTGCGGGTCGCGCTCGAGTGCCGCCACGACGCGCGTCGGCTCGACGCCGAAAATGTAGCGGCCCGAGATGATCGCGTAACACCCGATGTCGTAAATCCCGCCGCCGCCAGGCGGAATGTTACGGATATTGGTCGGATCGAGCAGATGGTACGAGAACAACGTATGGATCGCTCGCGGCGTTCCAATTTCGCCGGAGCGCGCGATCTCGCGCGTCCGCCGCCATTGCGGGTGATGGCGGACCATGAAGGCCTCGGCGACGAGCTTGCCGGATTTGTCGCGCGCCGCAATGAGCTGTTTGGCCTCCTCGGCGTCGAGCGCGATCGGCTTTTCGCAAAGAACATGCTTGCCCGCCGCGAGCGCCTTCAAGGTCCAGGGCACATGCAATTCATTGGGCAATGGATTGTAGATCGCCTCGATCGAAGGATCGGCGATGAGCTCCTCGTACGAGCCATAGGCTTTGGGGATGCCGAGCTTCGCCGCGCTCTCTTTGGCGCGTTTGAGATCCCGGGATGCGATGGCGTCGATGCGCGAGACGGCCCCCTTCTGCATCGCCGGAATCACTTTTTCGACGCCGATCTTGGCGGGGCTGATGACGCCCCATGAGACGGTTTTGGTCATGTGCGTTCCCCTTGTTCCTTATTCGACTTCTATCTTAGGGAGTCGTCGTTGCGAGCGAAGCGAAGCAATCCGCCTCAAGCCTTCGCCTAAGGCGCCCGGCCCGCGCTCTGCCGCTCGAGCATCCAGCCGGGATATTCCTTCGGCAGCGCGCTGACGGCGTCGAGCGCCGCGATTTCCTCAGGCGTCAGCGTCAGCTTGACCGCGGCGAGATTGTCGTCGAGCTGATCGATCGTCTTGGCGCCGATGATGACGCTCATCACGCCGGGGCGCTGCAGCAGCCAGGCCAAGGCCACGCGGGCGACCGAGGCCTGATGAGCCTTGGCGATCGGCGCCATCGCGTCGATGATGTCATAAGCGCGTTCGCGGTTGACTGGCGGAAAATCGAAGGCGACGCGTCGCGCGTCATTCGGGCCGGCGCTGTGCCGCGTGAACTTGCCTGAGAGAAGTCCGCCCGCGAGCGGGCTCCACACCATCACGCCAAGACCCTGGTCGAGAACGAGCGGCACGATCTCGCGCTCCAGGTCGCGACCGGCGATCGTGTAATAGGACTGCACCGTCTCGAACCGGGCATAGTCGTTTCGCGCCGAGATTCCCAAAGCCTTCATGATCTGCCAGGCGGCGAGATTGGAGCAGCCGATCGTGCGCACGAGCCCGCGCGTCACGAGATTGTCGAGCGCGCGCATCGTCTCTTCGATCGGCGTTACGGGATCGAAGCCATGGATCTGGTAGAGGTCGATATGATCGAGTTGGAGCCGCTTCAGGCTGCCCGCGACCTGGTCCATAATATGGCCGCGCGAGAGACCAACGTCGTTCGGACCCAGCCCGGTGCGCCCGCGCACTTTCGTCGCGATGATCACGTCCTCGCGCTTGACGTTAAGGTCTCGCAACGCCTGACCGAGCAAGGCTTCCGATTGACCCTCGGAATAGACGTCGGCAGTGTCGACGAAATTGACGCCGGCTTCCAACGAGCGCTTGACGAGATCGGTGGCGGCCTTCTGCTCCAGCGTTCCGATGTTGCGCCAGAAGCCCGAGCCGCCGTGAAATGTCATCGTGCCAAGGCAGATTTCCGAAACATATTGGCCGGTGCGGCCGAGCGGATTGTACTTCATAAGCAAAGCCTCACTTCGCGCGGGGGACGCCAATTCGAGAAATACGAATTTGCGGGAAGGATTTAAGAAGAATAGCCGATTTTGCCGACGGGCGGATAAAGTTCGCGTGAGGAAAGGCGTAAAATCCCCGCCCCGCCCCGGTGAGGAGAGGCGGCGATTGATCTCACGCCGCCTCGGCCGGCGGCGCCAAGGCGCCGGTCATCATCGCGACGGCGTCCGACATTGACTGTCTTTTCGGGTCGATCACGGTGAGGCGCCGGCCAAGCCGGTGAATGTGAATGCGGTCAGCGACCTCGAACACATGCGGCATATTGTGCGAAATGAGAATGATCGGCAGCCCGCGCCGCTTCACGTCAAGGATCAACTCCAGGACGCGCCGCGATTCTTTCACGCCGAGCGCCGCCGTCGGCTCGTCCATGATGATGACGCGTTTGGCGAATGCTGCGGCGCGCGCCACCGCGACGCCTTGGCGCTGGCCGCCCGAGAGAGTCTCGACCGGCTGATTGATGTTCTGAATGGTCATCAGCCCAAGCTCGTTGAGCTTGTCGCGCGCGAACTTTTGCATAGAGGCGCGGTCGAGCGCGCGAAAGACGCGGCCTACGGGCCCGGTCGCGCGCATCTCGCGCCCCAGGAACATATTGTCGGCGATCGACAAGGCCGGCGAGAGCGCGAGGTTCTGATAGACTGTCTCGATTCCGGCTTCCCGTGCGTCGATCGGCGAGCGGAAATGCACGACCTGGCCGGCGAGCCTGATTTCTCCGGAATCGGGAATGACGGCGCCGCAGAGCGCTTTGATGAGCGTCGACTTGCCGGCGCCGTTGTCGCCGATCACGGCGAGAATCTCGCCCGGAAAGAGATCGAAGTCGGTTTGGTCGAGCGCGGTAACGCGGCCGTACCGCTTGACGAGGCTGCGCGCTTGAAGGATCGGTTCGGCGCTCATTGCGACACCCTCCGGATCCATTGGTCGAGCGCCACCGCGACGATGATCAACACGCCGATGGCGAATTCCTGCCACAGCACGTCGAGCCCGGCGAGAGAGACGCTGGAGCGGAACACGCCGACGATCAGCGCGCCGATCAAAGTGCCGACGATCGAGCCGCGGCCGCCGAAAAGGCTGGTGCCGCCGATCACCACAGCGGTGATGCTATCGAGATTGGCGTTCTCGCCGGCCGTCGGGCTGATCGCGCCGATGCGGCCGATCAGCGCCCAGCCGGCGATCGCCGCGATAAGCCCGGCCAAAGTATAGACGCTGAGCAGGATGCTGTCCGTGTCGATGCCGGCCAGGCGCGCCGCCTCCGGATCGTCGCCCGTCGCATAGATGTGGCGGCCATAAGCGGTACGGTTGAGCACGTACCAGACGATGATCGCCACCACGATCAAAAGGAAACTGCCAAGGATGATGCGCGCGTTGCCGATGTCGAAAGGCACGCCCATCAGCTGGAGGAACGGCGCCTGCTCCTCGATGTCCTGCATGCGAATGGTTTCGCTCTGCGAATAGAATGTGTTGAGCGCGCCGATGATGCTGAGCGTGCCCAACGTGACGATGAATGGCGGCATCTTCAGTCTGGTGACCAGCGCCCCATTGAGCCAGCCGCAAGCGACGCCGCAGAGGAGGCCGAGCGGGAAGGCGATGATGGTCGGCACGCCGTCGATGACCGCGAGACGTCCCATCACGACGGAGGAGATAACCATGATGACGCCGACCGAGAGGTCGATGCCCGCTGTCAGAATGACCAGCGTCTGCGCGATTCCGAGAATGCCGATGATCGTCACCTGCGTCAGCACGGTCGAGAGATTGCTGCCGGTGGCGAACCGATCGAAATTCACCGTGACGCCGAGCAGAAGGCCCAGCAACAAGACGACGAAGGGAACGACGGTCGGATAGACGTGAAGGAATCGCTGCGCGCGCTTGACGAGGGAGAGGTGCTCTTCTTCGAAGGAAGCCTGCGCCGCCGAAGCGGCGGCGAGAACGCTCTCGAACTCTTGCGGCGAGGGCGACCGGCCCTGCGTTGCCTCGCTCATCCGCCCCCTCCGGCTGTCTTGATCGCTTGTCGCGAAATCGGCGCTCTCGAGATCGAACTCGAGAGCGCCGACCTTTCAAACGATTAAGCGATCAAACGTCGCCGAAATCAACCCCAGCAGAGCTTCGCGCCCTGGGCGGTGTCGATTGAGGGAACGCCAGGCACCGGATGATCGGTGACGAGCTGCTCGCCGGTGTCCTTGCTCTCCGGCTTCTTGCCGCTCTTGATAAATTCCGCGACGGCCTCGACGCCATCGGCGGCCATCAACAACGGATATTGCTGAGCGGTGGCGCCAATGATGCCGTCCTTGACCATCTTGACGCCGGGGCAACCGCCGTCGACGGCGACGAAGAGCACGCCTTTGTCCTTGCCGGCGGCTTTCAACGCCTCGTAGCCGCCGTCAGCGGCGGGCTCGTTGATCGCATAGACCAGGCTGATGTCGGACGCCTTCTGCAGGATCTTCTCCATCGCTTTGCGTCCGCCTTCGGTCGAGCCGGCGGTCACATCGGAGCCGACGATCTGCGTGCTGTCGCTCATGGCGTAATGCTTGACGTCCTTGACCGGGATGCCGAAGCCGGTGAGGAAGCCGTTGTGGCGGAAGTAGTCGACCGTCGGCTCGTTGGGCGAAAGATCGAGCGTCGCGATCTTGGCGGAAGACGCCTTATCGCCGAGCGTCGCCTTGGCCCACTGGCCGATCAGCTGGCCGGCCTTGAAATTATCGGTCGCGAAATTCGCGTCCGCGGCGGTCACCGGATCAAGCGGCGTGTCGAGCGTGATCACCAGAATGCCCGCTTTGCGGGCCTTCTCGACCGTCGGCACAATCGCGGTCGAATCGCTCGGAACCAACAGGATTCCCTTGGCGCCGGCGGCCATCAACTGCTCGATGGCGGCGACCTGACCGTCGTTATCGCCATCGGCCTTGCCGGCATAGGATTGCGGGGTCAGGCCGAGTTCCTTGGCCTTCGCCTCGAAGCCCTGCTTCATCTTGACGAAGAACGGATTGGTGTTGGTCTTGGTGATAAGGCCGACGATGTCGCCCGCGCTGGCGGGCGCGCTTACGAGAGCGAGCGAAAGCGCCGTTGCGGCGGCGCAAGACAGAATGGCGAGCTTTTTGGACACTGAATTCCTCCCCGATTAAGAGCCCGAAACGCGACGGCGGCGTCGACGCGCCGCTTGCTTGGCGATCAAACGAGTACGCGCCCCGTAAAGAGGCCGCGTCGCGCCATCGCCCTCGCATTGGCGCAAAATCTACGTGCCGAGTCAAGATAAATCAGCCGCTTTGAATTATTGACAGGAGGGTGGCCGGCGCCCATTGTCACATCGCCGGGGGGCAAGGAGCTCGCGCGAAGGCGCTCGATGAGCGCGCCAAAACGCGGGCGAGAGAGGCGGGCATGACTGCGCAGGAGGCCGGCGTCATTGAGTCCCGCGCCGCCGCGCCGGCGGCCAGCGGCGCCAATCAGACGGGCGTGCGCCTCTATAACGAGCGCCTCGTACTCTCCTTGATGCGGCGCCGCCCGCATTTGTCGAAGATCGAGGTCGCGCGCCTGACCGGCCTATCGGTACAGACCGCTTCGGCGATCATGAACCACCTGCAGGCGGATGGATTGCTCAGGCGCGAAACGCCTCAACGCGGCAGGGTCGGGCAACCAACCGTGCCGTTTTCCCTCGATCCCGAAGGCGCCTTCTCGCTTGGCTTCAAAATCGGGCGACGGAGCTGCGATCTGGTGCTCGTCGATTTCGCGGGCGTCATTCGCGAACGCGTGCACGAGACCTTCGCGTATCCGCAGCCGGCGCCGACCTTGGACTTTGCCGCCCGCGCGCTGCCGGCCTTGCTCGGCAGGCTGACGCCGCGCCAGCGAACCCGCTTGGTCGGGCTCGGCCTTGCAACGCCGTTTTACCTTTGGAATTGGGGCGCGGAAGTCGGGGCGCCGCCCGGCGCCATGGACGTATGGCGCAACGTCAACATCAAGAACGAGATTGCCGCGCTTTGTCCGGTTCCCGTCATTTTGTGCAATGACGCCTCCTCGGCCTGCGCGGCGGAATTCTTCTTCGGCGACGGTTGGCGTCATCACGACTTCTTGTACTTCTTTCTTGGCTCGTTCATTGGCGGCGGCGTCGTCATCGACGGCGCGCTTTTCACGGGACGCACCGGCACGGCCGGCGCGCTTGGCCCGATCCCGATCATGCAGGTTGATGAAAAGGGACAACTCGTCGCGCGTCAGCTCATTCATTGCGCGTCGATCTACCGGTTGGAGCAGAGGTTGAGGCAAGTCGGAGTCGATCCCTCGTCGATCTGGCGCACGCCGGATTCCTGGGACGACTTCTCGGATCATCTTGACGAATGGCTCGAGGAGACCGCTCGCGCTCTCGCTTATGCCTGCCTCGCCGCGATCTCTGTCCTCGACTTCGAGGCGGTGGTTATTGACGGCGCCATGCCGGTCGCGATCCGCGCTCGATTGGTGGCGCGCGTCGCGGAAATCTACGAGACGCTCGATCGCCGCGGTCTCGTCGATCCGTTGATACGCGCAGGGTCCGTCGGCGCCGATGCGCGCGCTCTCGGCGGCGCCGCCTTGCCGCTTCTCGCCAACTTTGCGCGTGACAGAGAAGTGTTGTTTAAGGAGCCGCCGAACGGCTCGGCCTGACGTCTATCTGAAAATTCGGATATCGATGACCGCGCGCATCATCAAAGTCGAACCCTTTGATCTCGTTGTCTTTGGCGGCACGGGCGACCTTGCCTATCGCAAGTTGTTTCCGGCGCTTTTCCATCGCGACGCGGATGAACAATTCACCGAGCCGACGCGGATCATCGGCGTTTCGCGTCGCAAGCAGACGAGCGAGGCTTTCCGCGCCAGCGTCGAGGACGCGCTCCTGAAGTTCGCGGGCGAAAAGGAAGGGTCGCAGCCGGTCGTCAAGCGCTTTTTGAAACGCATTGACTATGCGTCCGTTGACGCCACCGACGAAACCGGCTGGGACGCGTTGAAAAAGTTGCTCGACGGCGATGACAAGGTTCGCGCCTATTACCTCGCCACGAGCCCCGATCTCTTTGGCCCGACCGCCAAGAAGCTCGAGGCGAACGGCATGGTGACGCCCAAGGCGCGCATCATTGTCGAAAAGCCGATTGGCAGCGACGGCGCCAGCGCCGCCGCGATCAATGACGAGCTCGGGGCGGTCTTCCCCGAACGCCGGATTTTCCGCATCGATCACTATCTCGGCAAGGAGACAGTGCAGAATCTCATGGCGCTGCGCTTCGCCAACGCCCTGTTCGAGCCGTTGTGGAACAACGCGCATATCGACCACGTGCAAATCACCGTCGCCGAAACTTTGGGCGTCGAGGGGCGCGGCGCGTACTACGACAATTCCGGCGCTCTGCGCGACATGACGCAGAACCATATGCTTCAATTGCTCTGTCTGGTCGCGATGGAGCCGCCGCGCTCGTTGGACGCCGACGCCTTGCGCGACGAGAAGCTCAAAGTGCTGAAATCGCTGGAGTCGATCACCGCGGCCAACGCCGCGACCGTCACCGTCCGCGGACAGTATCGCGCCGGCGTCGCCGAGGGCAAACCCGCCTCCTCCTATCTCGAGGATATTGGCAAGGAGGCGAGCGACACCGAGACCTTTGTCGCGCTCAAGATCGGCGTCGCCAATTGGCGCTGGGCCGGCGTGCCCTTTTTCTTGCGCACGGGAAAACGCCTGCCGCAGCGTTTTTCGGAAATCGTCATCGGCTTTCGCCGCGTGCCGCACGAGATTTTCGAATCGAATTCCGACGGGATACCTGCCAACCGCCTAGTCATCCGCGTGCAGCCGGACGAAGGCATCAAGCTCTGGCTGATGATCAAGGAGCCGGGCCCGGGCGGCATGCGTTTGAAGCACGTGCCTTTGGATATGAGCTTCGCCAAGGCCTTCGCGGGTCTTTCGATCGACGCTTATGAGCGGTTGCTGATGGATGTCGTGCGCGGCAACGCGACCTTGTTCATGCGGCGCGACGAGGTCGAGGCGGCTTGGCGCTTCATCGATCCGATCCGCGAAGCTTGGGCGCAGATCCGCGAGCCGCCGCGGCCCTATGCTTCCGGGTCGTGGGGGCCGGCGGCCTCGATCGCCTTGATCGAGCGCGACGGACGAACTTGGAACGAGGAATTTGAATGAGCGGAATAGCCGCCAGCCTTGCGTCTGCGCCGATCGTTTGGCGCGAATTTCCGACCGGCGGGAGCTTGGCGGAAGCTTTCGCGCAATGGACCGCCGATCTGTTGCAGGAGGCGGTTGCGGCCCGCGGCGAGGCGACCCTCGTTGTCTCCGGCGGCAAGACGCCGAAGCTTTATTTCCCCGCGCTGTCTCGTAAGGAGATCGACTGGAGCCGGGTGAACGTTACGCTCGCCGACGAGCGCCGGGTGCCCGACGATGACCCGCGCTCCAACGCCAAGCTTGTCCGCGAGACGCTTCTGCAAAGTTTCGCGGCGGCGGCGCGCTTCGTTCCGCTCGCCAATTCCCGGCTGTCGCCCGACAAGGAGCTCGCCGCGGCCCGGGCGCGCATCGCGAATCTTCCCGCCCCTTTCGATCTTGTCGTGCTCGGCATGGGCGACAATGGCCATACCGCTTCGTGGTTTCCAGAGGGCGATCATCTCGCCGCCGCGATGAACCCTGGCGAGAGGGCGCTTGTCCTTCCTATGACCGCGCCTGACGCGCCCGAGCCGCGCCTGACCTTGACCGCGCGCGTCATCTTGCGCGCCCGCGCCTTGGCGCTTCACATCGAGGGCGAAACGAAGCGCGCCGTTCTCGCCAAGGCGCTCATCGATGGGCCGGACGAAGACTTGCCGATCCGCGCGGTTCTGCGCGGGGCGCCGGAAAGGCTGACGATTTTCGACGCGCGATAACGATGCGGCCGCCGCAGGCGAGCGAACACAAAGGAGAAGCGCCATGACAACCGGCGCGAAGCCGCGCATAAGGATCGGAATCGGCGGATGGACCTACGAGCCCTGGCGGGGAACGTTCTACCCGGACGGCCTCGTGCAGAAGCGCGAGCTCGAATACGCCAGCCGCAAGCTGACTTCCATCGAGATCAACGGCACGTACTACGGCCTCCAGAAGCCGGCAAGCTTCGCCACGTGGCGCGACGAGACGCCGGACGATTTCGTCTTCGCGCTGAAGGGCACCCGTTTTATCACCAATCGGCGCGTGCTGGCCGAGGCTGGCGAATCGATCGACGCCTTCTTCAAGAGCGGCGTCACCGAGCTTGGGGCTAAGCTCGGCCCGATCAATTGGCAGTTCCCGCCATTCAAGAAATACGATCCTGCGGACTTCGAGGCCTTCCTGAACCTTCTGCCCAAGAACGTCGAGGGATGCAAAATCATGCATGCCGTCGAGGTGCGGCATGAAAGTTTCCGCAATCCCGAATTCATCGCGCTCGCCAGGAAATATGGGGTCGCGGTCATCATCGCCGCGGACAGCGACTATCCGCAGATCGCCGACGTCACCGCGCCCTTCGTGTATCTCCGGATCATGGGGACGAGCGACAAAGAAAAGACCGGCTACAGCGCCAAGGCGCTCGACCTGTGGGCGGCGCGCGCACGGCAATGGGCGGCGGGCGACGCGCCGGAAGGCTTGAAGACCGCCGGCGCCGCGCCGGCCGAGAAAGTCGGCCGCGACGTCTATCTCTATGTGATCAGTGGCTTTAAGGAGCGCAACCCGGCTGCGGCCATAGCGCTGGCGGAGCGGGTAGGGTAGGGCCGCACTGGCGAATTCGCGAAGATGGCGCCCAATGATGTCCTTCAATGCTTCTACGAAAACCATCCTCTCCCTTGCACCATCTCACTTCCGACGGTCGTGCATATTTTCGCGCAAAACCTGATTGATGCGCGTCTGCCAACCCTTGCCTTCTTGGCGATAAGCGTCGAGCACGTCAGCGTCGAGCCGAAGAGTCTGGTTGATTTTCCGATCGGGCTTCGCGGGGCGCCCGCGTCTTCGCCGAAGCGAATCAGCAGCCTTGGGACCGAACACTGCGTCTATTGCGTCAAGCGCTGGAAGAGCGCGCTTGATCTCATCGCGCGTCCATTCCGGGTTTTCGTCATCCAACCGCGTCGCCGCGTCGCTCTTTTTCTTCGCCATAGTATCTCACCTCTCGTTTGTTCGCCTTGCGGAAGCTAATGACGCGCAGGGCGCCGCCGCGATAGGTGACAACAGCCGCATGCAATCGCTGGCCAAGCAAGGCCAGGATGCGCATTCGGCGCTCGCCATAGTCTTTCCTTGTATCCTCAATTGCTAACGCCGTTTCCCATTCGAGATCCGCCGCCAATTCGAACGACAGGCCACGCTCGGCAATATTCCGAGCGTTTTTCGCGGGGTCGAAAGTGATCCGCATCTAAATTAACGCTACAGCAGTTAATCCGCGTCGTCAAGAAATATTGCTGTAGCAAAAATTGACGCTCAAAGCTGGCTCCGGCGTCCAACGCCTGAATAGGTCAATTCAGGACTTCGCCATTGAGGCCGTCCTCCCCGAACACTCGCCTGAAAATCGTATCGACGTGCTTCAAATGGTAGCCGAGGTCGAACAAGCCTTCGAGCTCGGCCGGCGTTAGCGTGCGGGTCACATCTTTGTCCGCCTTGAGCAGCGTCAAGAAATCGCCTTCGCCGCGCCAGACCGGCATGGCGTTGCGCTGAACGTAACGATAAGCGTCTTCGCGACTGACGCCCTTCTGGGTCAGCGCGAGAAGCACGCGTTGCGAATGGATGAGGCCGCCGAGAAGGTTGAGGTTCTTGGCCATGTTCTTCGGATAGACGACGAGCTGATCGATCACTTGGCTGAGGCGCGCCAGTGCGAAATCCAGCGTGATCGTCGCGTCCGGCCCGATCATCCTTTCGACCGAGGAATGGGAAATGTCGCGCTCGTGCCAGAGCGCGACGTCTTCGAGGGCCGGCGTCACGGCCGAGCGCACCATGCGCGCAAGACCGGTGAGGTTCTCGGTCAGCACCGGATTGCGCTTATGGGGCATGGCCGAAGAGCCTTTCTGCCCCTCGGAGAAGTATTCCTCGGCCTCCAGAACTTCGGTGCGCTGCAGGTGACGTATTTCCGTCGCCAATCGCTCGATCGACGAGGCGACGACGCCGAGGGTCGCAAAGAACATCGCGTGGCGGTCGCGCGGGATCACCTGCGTCGAGATCGGCTCAGGCGTAAGCCCCATCTTCTTGGCGACATGTTCTTCCACCCGCGGGTCGATATTCGCGAATGTCCCGACCGCGCCGGAGATCGCCGCGGTCGAAATCTCCCGCCGCGTGGCGATCAGCCTTTCGCGGGCGCGGGAAAATTCCGCGTAGGCTTGCGCGAGCTTCAACCCGAAGGTCAGCGGTTCGGCATGAATGCCATGCGAGCGGCCGATCGTCGGCGTCATCTTGTGCTCAAAGGCTCGCCTCTTCAGCGCGGCCAGCAAGTGATCGACGTCGGCGATCAGAATGTCCGAGGCGCGCTGCAGCTGGACCGCCAGGCAGGTGTCCAGCACGTCCGAGCTGGTCATGCCCTGATGCACGAAACGCGAATCGGCGCCGATGAACTCGGCGAGATGGGTGAGGAAGGCGATAACGTCATGCTTGGCGACGCGCTCGATCTCCTCGATGCGCTTGACGTCGAATGTCGCATGGCCCGCCTTTTCCCAGATCGCTTTGGCGCTCTCCTTCGGAATGATCCCGAGCTCAGCCAGCGCGTCTGAGGCATGCGCTTCGATCTCGAACCAGATTTTGAAGCGCGTCTCGGGCGACCAGATCGCAACCATGTCGGGGCGGGAATAGCGAGGGATCATGGGCGTCCGGAAGGCGTGAAACCCTTCTCCCGCCTGCGGGAGAAGGTGGCGACGAAGCCGCCGGATGAGGGATGGGCGCAGCCGTTCGAATTCGGCGGATTACCCTCACCCAACCCTCTCGTGCAGGCGGGAGAGGGGACGGCGCTCGCCTGCTCTTACACGGACGGTGAAAGGATTTCGAGCGGCGCTTCGAAAGCGCTTTTCTACGGCCCATTTCTCTGCACGAAGAATCGCGCCTTGGGTTGCGCGCCTCCGGCGCCTCATGCCAACACCAACGCTCAAAGGAGAATCGCTCCATGGCGGTCGCGAAAACGGATGTTGTGGTGCTGGGCGCGGGAGTCGTCGGCGTTTCGGCGGCCCTGCATTTGCAGGCGCGCGGCCGCGATGTGGTCGTCGTCGATCGGCGCGGCGCGGCGGCGGGCGAGACGAGCTATGGCAACACCGGCGTCATCCAGGCCGAGGCGGTTTTCCCTTACATGTTTCCGCGCGCCTTGGGCGAGATTGCGAAGGCCGCGCTGAACCGCGATCTTCGCGCCCAAGTTCGCTACAGCGCGCTGCCGGCCATCGCGCCTTTCGTCTGGCGCTATTTTCTGGCTTCGACGCCGCAAGGCCGTGAGCGCAGCGCCAAGGCGGCGCGTCCGCTCATCGCGCGCGCCTTGCCCGAGCACAAGGCTTTGGCGGCGGCGGCGGGCGCCGAGGCGCTGCTCAGCAACGGCGGCTGGATCAAGGCTTTCCGCACGGAGTCCGGACGCGAGGCGGCGCTCAAGGAGGTGGACGAGATGCGGCCCTTCGGCGTCGACGCGCGCGCGCTCGATCGTCCGGCCCTCGCGGCCTTGGAGCCGCATCTCTCCGAGGCCGTCTTAGGCGGCGTGCATTTCGTCGACCCGGCGACGACGCCTGATCCAGGCAGCCTCGTCAACGCCTATGCGGCGCTGTTCCTGAAGCGCGGCGGCCGGCTCATCGCCGGCGACGCGCGCTCGTTTGCTGCGTCGAGCGACGGCTGGTCAGTGGCGACCACGGAGGGGCCGCTTGCCGTGCGCGAGGCGGTGGTCGCCTTGGGCGCCTGGTCGAGCGACGTCTACGAGCCGCTCGGCTATCGTTTCCCGCTCGGCGTCAAGCGCGGCTATCACATGCACTACGGCGCGAAGGGCAACGCTGCCTTGAGCCGCCCGGTGCTCGATGTCGAAAGCGGCTATGTGCTCGCGCCGATGACCCGCGGCATTCGCCTGACCACGGGCGCCGAATTCGCCCGCCGCGACGATCCGCCGTCGAGCGCGCATCTCGATCGCCTGGAGCCGCTCGCGCGGACGCTGTTTCCGCTCGCCGAGCGTCGCGATGCGGCGCCTTGGCTCGGCCGGCGGCCCTGTATGCCCGACATGCTGCCGATCATCGGCCCGGCGGCGCGGCACAAAGGCCTGTGGTTAGATTTCGGCCATCATCATCACGGGCTGACGCTTGGCCCGATCAGCGGCCGGCTCATTGCCGAGATGATGACTGGCGAGGCGCCGTCGGTTGATCCCGCGCCGTTCAGCGGGGCAAGGTTCGGCTGAGCGAGTTCCGCGGCGCTTGAAACTACCGCCCATAAACCTCCCGCCAGCAGCGCGGCGCGATGGCGTTCTTCAGTGACGTCGCTTCGTAAACGCCGCGCGCGATCGCCCGCGCCAGGCACTCGGCGGCGAGCATGCCGATTTCCGTCAAGTCGCGAACGTCGGGCTCTAACGCCGCTCGCGACGTGGTTGCGGCAAAGACGACGTCGCCGTCGGTCGGCGCGTGCGCAGGCCTGAGCGCCAGGGCGATTCCGTCCTGCGCCATGATCGCAACGCGCTTCATGTCCGCTTTGGTCAGCCGCGCGTCCGTGGCGACGACGGCGATCGTCGTGTTGGGCGGCTGATCGCCTTTGAGCTTCAAGTCGAGCGCGTCGGCGGGCCGCTGCGCGGGTTCGCCAAGGCCGCCGAATTCGGCGCCGCGCTCATAGGGGGTCGCCCAGAAATGCGGCGTCGCGCCGCGCGTGACGCGCCCCATCGCATTGACCGCGACAAGCGCGCCGATGAGAAAGCCGCGCGAGGAGACGGCGCTCGCGGAGCCGAGACCGCCTTTGAGATCGGCCGTCGTCGCGCCATAGCCGGCGCCGGCGGTTCCGAGCGCGAAATCCTTGGCCGCGCCGCTCGCCGCCTCGTACCCCAATTGCCAGTAGGGCGGCGGCCGGCCCCAGTTCTTGTCGCCGCCGTTAAGCAGGTCGCCCAGAATGGCGCCGGGGACGATCGGCACGCGGAAGTCGCCGACCGGAAATCCGCGCCCGAATTGACGCAGATAGGCCATCACGCCGCCCATCGCGTCGAGCCCGAAGGCTGAGCCGCCCGAGAGGACCAGCGCGTCCACTCCCGGCACCTTCATCTCCGGCTCCAGGAGCGCCGTGTCGCGAACGCCGGGCGAGCCGCCATGAATGGCGATCGAAGCGACGGCCTGCTCTTCGAACATCACCACGCTGACGCCGGTGGCGACCCGTTCGTCTTCGGCCGCGCCGACCGTGACGCCCTCGATGTCGGTGATGAGATTTTTCATTTCGAAATCCGAAGGGACCTGATCGGCGGCGCGCCAAGATTTAGGACGATTTCAAGCTTTTGGCGACGATAGCGCTGACGATGGGCGGCTTCGCCTCGCGATTTCCGTCGCGGCGCTCGGCCCTCGCGATTTGCGCCGCGCCCATGCCTCGCTATAACCCGCGCGGCCCCAGGGCCATCCGAACGACTTACAAGGAATCCGCGCATGACCCGGCTCGACGACAAACTCGCTCGCATCCGCGCCGGCCGCTACCAGCGTTCCGATTTCATCATCGCCGACGCCAAGGACCCTGACATCGGGCCGAGCATGTCCGCTTGCGGTCCCGCCCGGCAGAAGGACGGGACCTCGACGCGCAATCGCACCCGCGCGGAATTCCTCGACCAGATCCAGGCGATCGTCGAGCAGGATATCGTCGATGTGATGCTGACTTCGGCGTCGAACCTCGAGGCGATGGTCGAGAGCGGCGTCTACAAGGGGAGCGCCGTCAAGTCGGCGATCAGGGCCAATGACACGACCGACGTCTGGCGGATGCGCGGCGCGACTTATGCGCAAAGGCCCTCGCGGCCGTTCCGCTCCGCCAATCTCTCGCGAGTCATGTGGGGCTCGCCGACCCCCAAGTTCGGCGCGCCGATCGTCGGGACCGATCTTGGCCTTTATTCGATGACCTTCAACAATGATCTTGACGCCGACGTCGCCTCGCTTGAAGCCTTCGCCGCTTTTCGCGCCGAGGCGGCGGCGCTCGGCTTTTCGTACTTTCTCGAAGTGTTCAATCCGAATGTCGAAACGGGAATCGCGCCCGACGTTCTGCCGCATTACGTCAACGACTGCATCCAGCGCTGCCTCGCCGGCCTGACCAAGGCCGAGCGGCCGCTGTTCCTGAAGATCGCCTATAATGGTCCCAAGGCGCTGGAGGAGATGGCCTCCTATGATCCTGGCCTGATCGTCGGCGTGCTCGGCGGCGGCGCCGGCACGACGCGCGATTGCTTCGAGCTGATCCATCAAGCCGAGCGCTATGGCGCGCGCGTCGCTTTGTTCGGACGCAAGATCAATCTCGCCGAAGCGCCGCTCGCCATCGTGGCGCTGATGCGTCAGGTCGCCGATGGCGCGATCGGCCCGGCCGAGGCGGTCAAGGCCTATCACGGCGCCTTGCAGAAGGAAGGGATCAAGCCGCATCGCGCTTTGGCGGCGGACAATGAAGTCACCGAAGCGCCGCTGAAAAGCTGAACCGACGATGGCGGCCCGCCACGGCTTCGTCACCGCCGGAACATGGTGCGTCGACTACAATAAGTTGATCGCCGCCTGGCCCGTTGAGGATACCGCCAATGAGGTCTTGTCGATCGAGCGGCGAGGCGGCGGCTCAGCCTGCAACATGGCGCTCGACTTGCGCCGGCTCGATTCCGACATGCCGGTCGAGACGATCGGCGTGATCGGCGATGATGACGACGGGCGGTTCCTGTTGAGCGAATGCGATGCGTCCGGCGTCGGTTGCGCGCAGATGCGGGTTATTCCCGAGGCCTCGACCTTCTCAGTCGACGCATTCAGCGTCGCCAATGGCGGCAGACGCACCCATTTCTATCACCCGGGGGCCGCCAAGCTCCTGAGCCCGGATCATTTTGATTTCACACAGACGGCCGCCCGCATCCTCCATCTCGGCCTACCGGGCGCTCATCAGACGATGGACGCCCCCTGGCGCGGCGAAGCCAATGGCTGGGTCGCGGTTTTGAAGGCCGCGCGCTCGATGGGCCTCTCGACCAATCTCGAAATGATGACCATCGCGCCGCAGCGCCTCGCCGCGCTTGTGCGCCCCTGCCTGCCGCATCTCGATTATCTCATCGTCAATGATTTCGAGATCGGCGCGGTCGGCGGGATCGAGACGCGTCTGGCGGGCGGCGTCGACTTCGGCGCGGTGCGGCGCGCCATGGAAGCGGCGCTGAATTTAGGCGCGATGCGCGTCGTCGCCGTCCATTTCCCGGAAGGCGCTTTCGCCTTGAGCCGCGACGGCGCGTTTGTCGCCTCGGGTTCTTTGACCATGCCGAGCGCAGAAATTGCCGGGGCCAATGGCGCTGGCGACGCCTTCGCGGCGGGCTTTCTCTATGGCCTTTACAACGACTGGGACCTGAAGCGCGCGCTCGTTCTCGGCCATTGCGTGGCGGCGGCGTCAATGCGGGCTCTCTCGACGACGGGCGGGGTCAAGCCGTGGCGGGACTGCCTGGCGCTGGCGGAGCGCTGGGGTTTTCGCGAGACGCCGGGGTAGGTCGCCCCGCTGGCGCCCCGCAACTCGCCGCCTTATATTGCGGGGCGAAGGCGGGGCCTTGACCCTCGCCCCTTAACCAGGATTGCGCCATGGCTGACGTTCAAGAGCAGATTAAGAAGGAAATCACGGAAAACCCGGTCGTCCTTTTCATGAAGGGCACGCCACAGTTCCCGATGTGCGGTTTCTCCAGCCAGGTGGTGCAGATCCTCGACTATGTCGGCGCGCCCTATAAGGGGATCAACGTGCTCGACGATCCCGATCTGCGGCAGGGCATCAAGGAATACGCTAATTGGCCGACGATCCCGCAGCTTTACGTCAAGGGCGAATTCGTCGGCGGCTGCGATATCGTCCGCGAGATGTTCCAGTCGGGCGAACTCATCGCTCACCTTGCGGAAGCCGGCGTTGAAGTGAAGCAGCCGGCCAAGGCTTAAAGCCCACGCCGGCCCGCCTCGAAGTCGTCGTCGCCGACATCACGACGCTCGACGTCGACGCCATCGTCAACGCCGCCAATTCAAGGCTTGCCGGAGGCGGCGGCGTCGATGGCGCGATCCATCGCGCCGCCGGGCCCGAATTGCTCGAAGCCTGCTTGGCGCTCGGCGGCTGCCCGACCGGCGACGCCAAAATCACGCCCGGCTTCAAGCTCAAGGCGCGCTATATCATCCATGCGGTTGGGCCGATCTGGGGCGGCGGCGAGCGCGACGAAGATCGGCTGCTCGCCTCCTGCTACCGCCGCGCGATGGAAATCGCCGCCGAGCATCGCCTCGTTTCGATCGCCTTTCCGGCAATTTCGACCGGAATCTATGGCTTCCCGGCAAACCGAGCGGCCAAAATCGCGGTCGAGGCTGCGGCGGCGACTCTGGCTCAGCTCGACGCGCCGCCGTCTCGCGTCGTCTTCTGCTGTTTCTCGGAAGGCTCGGCCGATCATCACCGCGCGGCGCTTGCGTCCCGCCACGCCTAAGCGCGTTCCAAGTGTCGCTTGCGCGCCACACACGTTCAGGCGATGAGCCGTACACGAAAATTTTTACAGCTTTCTTCATCCGACTCGTCTATGTGCCTGCCCGATCCGCGGAGAGGATTCGAATCTCGCGGATTTTATTTGGCCTCGGGCGCCAGGAGGAGTGGATGAATTCGATTCAGCCGACCATCCGGTCCGACGCGCTCGCGATTGCGGCCTTCGCTTTCATGCGTCTCAAGTTCCGGGCGATGCCCTCTAAGGCTTGAGCGCCTCCTGACCGGACCAGGTCGCGTCTAAGCGGCGTATCGCCGCGGCGTTTTTTTCAAATTCACGTATCGGCTTTTCGGCGCGCGCTTGTTGGCGTGGGCGCTTGGCGCAACCGCCTCAAAAATACGGGCGCCGGCTGATGATTCCGACTGGGCAATGACGATGTTCCGCTATTTCGAAACCCGCATCGATCCGTTCCGCGCGCATGACGAGACCATGCCGCCGAACACTCTCATCGGCTTCTATGCGCGTTATTGCCGGCAGGTCTGGCTTTGGCTCGCCTGTTTGATGGCGGTCGGCCTCGTCGTTTCGTTGATCGAAGTCACGATCCTCCGCTTTGTCGGCTCGATCGTCGATCTGCTCCGCGCGACGACGCCGGCGCATCTGCTTCAAGATTGCGGCGAGACCTTTCTGCTGATGGCCCTCGCGATCGCCGCGCGCCCGCTGGCGGCGATCGCGCATGATCTGCTTACCCAGCAGAACATCGCGCCAGGCTGGACCAATCTCATCCGCTGGCAGACGCATCGCTATGTGCTGCGTCAGTCGCTCGACTATTTCGCCAATGATTTTGCTGGCCGCATCGCTTCGAACGTCATCCAGACCGGGCCGGCGTTGCGTGAATCGGTGGTTCAGATCATCGACGCCTTGTGGTTCGTGACCATCTTCGCGGCGAGCGCCCTGGTGATCCTCGCTGAGGCCGACTGGCGTCTGGTCCTCCCGCTGACGGCGTGGATTCTCGCTTACGCAAGCGTCTTGGCCTATTTCGTCCCGCGAGTCCGGCGCAGGGCCGAGGTCATCGCTCACATGCGCGCGATCCTCACCGGGCGCATCGTCGATAGCTATACGAACATCCAAACGGTGAAGCTCTTCGCCCAAACCGAGGGCGAGGACGCCCATGCCGCCGAGGCGCTCGCCGATCATCTCAAGGCGTTTCATCGCCAGACGCGGTTGATCACGCTGATGAACGCCGTCGTGTCCGCGACAAACTGCGTGCTTCTTTTGGGTACCGGCGGCCTTGCCGTCTGGCTATGGGCGGGGGGCGTCTTGACGCTCGGCGACATCGCCATCGCTTCGGGTCTTGCGATTCGCATCACCACTATGTCCGGTTGGGTGATGTGGACGTCGATCGGCATTTTCGACAATGTCGGAATTGTCCAGGAAGGGATGCGCACGATCGCGCGGCCGCACGGGCTTGTCGATCGCCCGGACGCCTCGATGCTGGTTGCGCGCCGCGGCGCCATCCGGTTCGAAAACGTGCGCTTCCATTATGGCAAGGAGGGCGGCGTGATCGACGATCTGTCCTTCGCGATCGCGCCCGGCGAGAAAGTCGGCCTCGTCGGACGCTCCGGCGCCGGCAAGACAACGATCGCCCAGCTCTTGCTGCGCTTCCACGATTTGGAAAGCGGCCGCATTCTGATCGACGGCCAGGACATCGCCAAGGTCACGCAGGACAGCCTCCGCCGGCAGATCGGCATGGTCACGCAAGATACCTCGCTAGCATCGCTCGGTCAGGGACAATATTCTCTACGGTCGGCCGGACACGCCGATGGAGGCGGTGATCGCGGCGGCGCGCCAGGCGCATGCGCATGACTTCGTGCTGGACTTGAGCGACCCCACCGGCCGCCGCGGCTATGACGCCCATGTCGGCGAGCGCGGCGTGAAACTATCCGGCGGTCAGCGCCAGCGCGTCGCCATCGCGCGGGTTCTCCTGAAGAATGCGCCGATCCTCGTTCTCGACGAGGCGACGTCGGCGCTCGATTCGGAGGTCGAGGCGGCGATCCAGGAGAGCCTCTATTCGCTGATGGAGGGCAAAACGGTGATCGCGATCGCTCACCGCCTGTCGACCATCGCGGCGATGGACCGGCTGATCGTGCTCGATCGGGGCGCGATCGTGGAGAGCGGCTCGCATGGCGAGCTCCTCGCGCGCGATGGCCTCTACGCGGCGCTGTGGCGGCGCCAGTCGGGCGGCTTCCTCGAGCTCGATGCGGCATGAGGAGACGCGGGAGCGGGGCGCAGGCGGCGAATCCGCCGCCGGCGCCTCACTCCCTACCGTATCTCGTAGACCGTCACGGCCTCGCTCACGCCGCGCAGCATCAACGCTTCGCGCGGCGTCGCCGTGGCGCCCGCCTCCGAGATGACGCGCGCGACATTCGCGCCTTCGACGATTGGCTTCGTCGCGAGGATCGCGCTGGGGTCGGCCAGCCCTTGCACGCGCGAGGCCACGTTCACCGTCTGACCGAAATAATCCTGCCGCTCATCGAGCACGACCGCGAGGCATGGCCCTTCATGCAAGCCAATGTTGAGCGCGAGGTCCTCGCTGCCGCGCGCATCGTTGATCTGCCGCATCGCCTCGCGCATTTTCATCGCGGCGCGCAAGGCCCGATCGGACGTCGGGAACGTCGCCATCACGGCGTCGCCGATCGTCTTGACCACCGCGCCGCCCTCCGCCGCGACGCTCGTCAGCAGCGCGGCGAAGTGATCGCGCACGAGATCGAAAGCGGCGAGATCGCCGACGCGGTCGTAAAGCGCGGTCGAGCCTTTAAGATCGGTGAACAGGATCGTCAGATTGGTGATTTTGAAGCGCTGGTCGCGGTCGAGCGTGCCGGTCCGATAGAGGTCCCGGAAAGTCTGGTTGCTCAAGAGGCGAGTGGCGGTGAGGAACGGCCGGCGCTTCCCCAAAACTCGATGCATCGCGTCGCCGGCGACCCACAGGCCGGGGAGCGTCCGCTTCGCCGATTTGTTTTCGAAAGAGAATCGCGCCGGCCCCGGCTGCAGCGTGAGCTTGCCGGCATGCGCGTGGAAGTCGCTGAGCACGAGCGAGACGTTGCGGCGCTCGTGCGTCTGCTCGCCCTTAACTTCGAGAAACAGCGTCGTATGCGTGACCGGATCGAACGCGATGATGAAGGATTCCGGAAGGCTCAGCGACATCGCCGCCTTTTCGCCCGGCGCGAGCTCCATCGCGTCGAGCGTAAGCTCGTTCATCGCGGCGCCGATATCTTCAGGCAGGTCGACGCCTGAGCCCCAGAAGATCTGGCGCATATATTCCGGCAAGGGCAGCGTCTCGGAATCATGCGCCACGATATGACGCGTGCGCGGAGTGACCGTGAACGTCACCTCCACCAGTTCGTCGAGCGTCGGCTCATAGGAGCCCGCGCAAAGCGAGCAGAAATATTCGTGGCGAGAGAAGGCCTTGAGCGCGCTGCCGGCCTCAAGCACGCCGCCGCAACCTGGGCACAGCACATTCCAGGAAAGATCGAAAAGGCCAAGCCGGGCGGCGTGAACGAGCGTGGTGATGACCGCCTCTTCACTATGGCCGTGCAAAGCGGCGAAGGCGAGCGGATTGACCCGGTTCAACGCCCGATCGTCGCCGCTCTCGACGATTTTCTTCAGGGAGGCGGCGACGGTCGGATCGGCCGATTGCGCCAAAAGCGTCCACAAGGTGTCGATTTCAGCCATGGCAGTCCACTCCCCGGCCACCCGCTCCTTAATGAGGGGCGACCTTTAAATTGTGGCGGGACTTGAGCGCCGGAAGCATAACCCCCGCAGGACGCCGATGTCATCGCCAAGGCCAGCGAAGTCGATAAGCGCCCCGCGCTCATTCGGATTTATCTCAGCTCGTAGACCGACACCGGTTCGCTCACGCCGCGCAGCGTTGATTGCCGCTCGGTCGCGGCCATGCCCGCTTGCGCCAAGAGATGACTGACTTCGGCCGAATCGACGATCGGCTTGGTGACGAGGATCGCGGTCGGATCGGCGAGGCCTTGGACGCGGGCGGCGACATTGACGGTCTGCCCAAAATAATCCTGCCGCTCGTCGAGCATGACGGCGAGGCACGGCCCGCCATGCAGGCCGATATTGAGCGCCAAGTCGTCTTTGCCGCGCGCCTCGTTGATCTGACGCATCGCGCCGCGCATCTTCATCGCCGCGCGCACGGCGCGATCCGGCGTCGGGAATGTCGCCATCACGGCGTCGCCGATCGTCTTGACGACCGCGCCGCCCTCGGCGGCGACCGAGGTAAGCAGCGCGCTGAAGTGATCGCGCACCAAATCGAACGCGGCGAGATCGCCGATCCGGTCATAAAGCGCGGTCGAGCCCTTCAGATCGGTGAACAGAAACGTCAGACTGGTGATCTTGAAACGCTGCTCTTTATCGAGCGTGCCGGTACGATAGAGATCGCGGAAGGTTTGGTTGCTCAAGAGCCGCGTGGCCGTCAGAAACGGTCGGCGCCTGCCTAAGTTGCGGCTCATCGCCTCGCCCGAGACCCAGACGCCCGGAATCGTCCGCTTGGCCGATCTGTTCTCCAACGAAATTCGCGCTGGCCCCGGCTGCATGGTCAACGTGCCGGCATGCGCGTGCACGTCGCTAAAGACGAGCGACACATTGCGTCGCTCTTGCGTCGGCGCGCCTTTCACATCGAGAAAAAGGGTCGAATGCGTGACCGGATCGAACACGATGATAAAGCCTTCAGGCAGCGCCAGCGACATCGCCGCCTTCTCGCCCGGCCCAAGGTCCATGACGTCGAGCGTAACCTCGTTGACCGCCGCAGCGATGTCGTCCGGCAAATCGACGCCGGAGCCGAAGAAAACCTGCCGCATATATTCCGCGAGCGGCAGCGCTTCGGGATCGTGCGCGGCGATACGACGAATGCGCGGATTGACGGTGAACGTCACCTCGACGAGTTCGTCCAGCGTCGGTTCATTCTGCTGCGCGCAGAAGGCGCAGAAATATTCGCGCCGGTCGATTGTTTTCAGGCCGCCGCCCGCTTCGAGCACGCCGCCGCAGCTCGAGCACAACACGTTCCAGGAGAGGTCGAAAATGCCCAGGCGGGCGGCGTGGACCAGCGTGCTGATCACGGCTTCTTCGCCATGGCCGCGCTTGGCCGCAAATACGAGCGGATTGATCCGGTTCAGCGCGACCTCTTCGCCGGTCTCGACAAGCGACTTCAACGAATCGGCGACTTTGGGATCAGCCGATTGCGCCAACAGCGTCCAAAGAGTGTCGATTTCAGCCATGAGCGCCCATCGCGAGAGTGAGACAAGACATGGGTTCGCATGACGCGTTATCAAGATCGCAGCAGCCTCCCTGAGCTCTAGTCTTGTGGCGTTCGCCACATCGCGGGGAGAACCACCCGGTCCGGTCTGGCCGGCTTTCAGGATTCGGATCGGGCGCCGCTCGCATCGAGCGTCTCGAGAACGCGCGCCAGTTTGTACGAAAGCGAGGGCTCTTAAGATCCGCGCTCGCGTCCGAGAAGGGCGGCGACGGCGCCCTCCGCCTCGCCGCTGTCCCAGGCCGCGGGGCCCGCCATCACGCCGATCTCGCAGCCGTCCTTGTCGATGAAAAGGGAAGTCGGCAGGCCGAGCGCCTTTCCGGCGACCCTCAGCGATTCGAAAGCGTCGGCGCTCGGATCAGCATAGAAGCTGAGGTTCTTCACGCCCGTCTCCGTTAGAAAGGCTTTCGGCCGATCGAGCCGGTTGGTGTCGATATTGACCGCCACGACTTCAAAGTCCGGGCCGCCGAATTTCGCCTCCAATTTGTCGAGCGCCGGCATTTCCGACCGACAGGGGACGCACCATGTCGCCCAGAGATTGAGCAGGATGTTCCGGCCGCGAAAATCGGCGAGCGAGAGCTTCTTGCCGTCCGGCGCGTTGAAGGAGATATCGACCGCCAGCGCAGGCGCCCTGTCGACTGCGAGCGCAGCGAGCGCGCCATGCGCCAGGGGCGCCAGGCGCTCCGCCGTTGCTTTGGCCTTGGGACAGGCGGCCGCCTCGTCCTTGCCGGGCGCGCCCTTCCCGTATAGGACGGCGAGCCCGGCGGCCACCACGACCACGATGGCGGCCATGGCCAAAAGCGGCGCGTTGCGCCGGGTCCCCGTCTTCTCACCGGTCATTGAGCGCGCCCTGAGGCTTCCATGAGCAACAAAATGTGGGGGGGCC
>DATGHD010000450.1:0-8417 GCA_035308145.1 Roseiarcus sp. | reverse complement strand
TCGTTTCACCGCATTGAGCAGGCAAGTCTCGCGCCTCAAATCAGAGGAAAGTCGAATTTAGGACGCCTTAGCGATTGCTCCAAGATTTTGTGATGGCCCCCGCGGCTCTCGGAATTTAATAAATCGAGCCGAAGCTTGCTTGAGCGCTAGCCGATTGAGGGCCCCGCGGTGACGATTCGTTTGGACGCGGCGACTAGGACGCGTGCGCGTCACGCCCTTCGCGCCCTTTTGGCGACGGGCGCCGGGGATCGGCTCCATGCGCACGGGCGCGCTCTTCTTCCTCGTCGGCCGCTCTTCTGGCTTCTCTCGATCTGCGGCGGGCTGGCGCTGCTGGCGATCCTATTGGTCGGCGCGCTCTTCATCCGGCTTGGCTTTGGGCCAATCGCGCTGGATTCGTTGAATTCCCCGATTACCGCCAGTCTTGAGGATCGGTTTGGCGGCCAATATTCCTTCGCGTTAGGGCCGCTATTCCTGGAGCGCGGCAAGACCGGGCTCTCGCTTGCCTTCCAGGGCGTCGTCATCAAGGATCGGACGGGCCGCACTTTGCTCGCCGCGCCGAGGGGCGCGGTCGGCCTCGACCCATTGGCGCTCGCTGCATTCAGCGTGCGCGCCAAGCGCCTGCAGCTCGACGGCGTCAATCTTGGCCTCGCGGTGCGGCAGGACGGCGCGCTTTCGATCTCGGCCGGCCGGTCGTCGAACGAAGGAATGGGAATTTCTTTCGAACTTCCCGCAGCCGCGGGAGGGGCCCAGCCGAATGACGCGATTTTTGGCGCTCTCGCCGGAAGCCTCATCGACGCGATGACGAATTCTTCGCTCGCGCTTGATCGGCTGAGCATCGCGCATGGGCGCCTGATGGTCGACGACGCGATGACCGGCCAGAACACCCAATTTGACGACGTCAGCGTGGATTTCGACAAGTCGAGCAGCGTCACGGCGCTCAAAGTATCGGCGCGAGGGCCGGCCGGCCCGTGGTCTCTCGCAGTCGCCGCGCGCGCCGGCGCCGGAGCTTTGCAGATCGAAGCGCATGATCTCAACCTCGCCGACATTCTCATGGCCTCGGGCTTGAGGTCGTTTCCCTTCGAAACGGATATGCCGATTTCGTTCAAGCTCGATCTGCGCCTGAACGGCGCGCACGGCTTGGCCGCCCTGCAAGGGCGCTTCGGGCTGGGCGCTGGCTATTTCAAGCTCGAAGACCCTGATCATGAGCCGATGCTGATCGACGAGGCGGTCGGCGGGGTGACGTGGGATCCGGAGACGCGCCGGCTGCTGATCGACGATGTGCAAATATTCGAGGGACAGACCCATATCTTTTTTAGCGGCGTGATCGCGCCGCCCGCAGTCAGCAATCCGGCTTGGACGATCGACTTTTCGTCGTCGGACACGGTCTTCGCCGGCGAAAGGCCGGGCGAGCAGCCGATCCGCCTCGAGAAGAGCCTGTTCCAGGCGCGTTATCTGCCGGAGGAAAAGCGTTTCATTCTCGACAACTTCTCGATCGCCGGGCCGGACGCCAATGGATCGATGACGGCGCAGGTCGTCTTCACCGACGCTGGCCCCACGCTGAAACTCGATGTTTCGATCGGCCAGGGCCCCATCGTCAATATCGCGCGGCTTTGGCCGAGCTTCATTATCGCGGACGTACGCAATTGGTGCATCCAGAACATCAAAGGCGGCGAACTCGAGCAGGCGACGCTGTCGATCGACTGGGACGCGCCGACCTACGCGGCCGCCCGGCAAAAACAGGCGGTGCCGCGCGACAGCGTTCACGGCGCTTTTTCGGCCAAGGACGTGACCGCCCAATTGCTGGACGGCGCGCCGCCGCTCGCGGGGATCGAGGGCGGCGGGTCGTGGACCGGCCATGATCTCACGATGAACGCGGCGCGCGGATATATCGATGTTTCGCCCGGTCGCCGCATACAGGCGAGCGACATCGCCTTTGTCGTGCCGGACACGACGCCGAAGCCGCTCAACCCGGCGCAAGCGAGCGCGCGTTTTCAAGGCGGCGTCGACGCCCTCGTCGATCTCGTCGCGCGCGATCCGATCAAAGGTTACATTGGCCTGCCGATCGATCTTGCTTCGCCAAAGGGACGTTTCGACGGAAAACTCTCCGTCGATTTGAAGCTTGGCAGGACCGCCAAGCCCGATGACGCCGTCATCCGCGCCGACGCGACCTTGAGCAACCTCGAGATCGACAAGTTCCTCGGCAGCGAAAGGTTCGATCAAGGATCGATGACCGTCTCGCTCGACCGCGGCGGCGCCATTAAAATGTCCGGCGAGGGCAAGCTCTTTGGCGCGGGCGCGACGATCGATCTAAACAAGGGCGCCGGCGAAGAAGGCGCAGTGCAGGTGGCCTTCACGCTGGACGACGCTGCTCGCGCAAAGAAGGGCGTCAACCTGGGGACCGGGGTGACCGGTCCGATCGGGGTCAAGATCAAGACGCCGCTGACGCGCGGCGCCGGCGACATGGAGCTCGACTTCTCTCGCGCTGTCTTCGACAATCCAATGCCCGGCCTAGTCAAGTCGGCAGGCAAGCCCGCCAAGGCGACGCTCAGCTTCAAGTCTGAAGCCGAAGGGACGGCTCTCAGCAATATTGCTTTCGAAGGCGCGGGCGCGGTCATCAAAGGCGCGGCCCAGCTGACGAGCGATGGCTCGCTGGCGTCGGCGAAGCTGACGCAGTTGCGGCTCTCTCCGGGCGATGATCTCAAGGCCGACGTCAGCGTCGGCGATTCCGGCCTGAAGATCATCGCAAGAGGCGCGTCGCTCGATGCGCGGCCGATCCTCAAAGGCCTCTTTGCCGTCGGTCCGCCCAGCGCCGCCAAAGATTTCGATCTCGATCTGAAAGTCGCCAGCGTCTCCGGCGCGAACAAGCAGGCGTTGTCGCAAGTCGACCTCGTCCTGTCGCGCCGCGCCGGCCAGACCCAACAATTCCGCCTCGACGCGATATTGGGCGCAGGACAGCTCATAGCGCGCGGCGACGCCGCTGGAGCGGTTCGCGCCCAAGGCGCGGACGCCGGCGCGCTCCTCAAATTCCTGGACTTCTATCCACGGATGGAAAAGGGCGTTTTCGACCTTTCGATGCACAATGGCGACGGCGTCCAAGAAGGCACGGTCAATGTCAGAGACTTTGTCCTTCGCGACGAGCCGGCGCTTCGCCAACTGGTCGCCGCAGGCCCGCAATCGGGAGGCGCGTCGATCGACATCGACGCCGTGCCGTTCCAGAAGCTCAACGCAGCCTTCTCGCGAACGCCCGGACGCGTGGAATTGCACAACAGCCTCATCTACGATCAACAGATGGGCCTGACCACCAAAGGCTATATCGACTACGCTCGCGATCGGGTCGATTTGTCGGGAACCTTTGTCCCAGCCTATCAGGTCAACAATCTCGTCACCCATATTCCCTTCGTCGGCTTGGTGCTTGGCGGCGACATTCATGAGGGTTTGTTTGCGGTCAATTACCGGATCACGGGGCCGGCAAGCTCGCCAACTCTCGGCGTCAATCTGCTCTCCGCGGTGACGCCTGGGTTCCTGCGCAAAGTCTTCGGCGTCTTTGATGGGACGCTGGCCGGCGACGATGAAACATCGTCGCAGCCTATTCAACTGCCAGTCCGCGGCCTCACGACGCCTCTGCGGTGATCCAAAGCGAGGGCGTCACACCGCCCGCAGCAGAACGTGCTTCTTGCGGCCGAGGGAGAGTTTAACGGCGCCGCCGGTCCCGAGCGCCTCGCGGCCGAGCGTTGCGCGTTCGTCGGTGACGGCGACGTCGTTGACCTTGAGGCCGCCGCCGCGAATCTGCCGGCGCGCTTCGCCCGTCGAGGCGACGAGGCCAACGCGGACAAAAGCGGAAAGAACGCCAAGCCCCGCCTCGAAATCGGCCGCGGGCGTCTCAAAGGTCGGAAGCGTCTCCGCGACTTCGCCTTCCTCGAATGTGCGCCTTGCGGTTTCGGCGGCGCTCGCCGCCGCCTCGTCGCCATGAAGCAGCCGCGTCGCCTCATTGGCGAGCGTCTTCTTCGCCTCGTTGATCTCGGCCCCGCCCAGCGCCTCGAGCTTGGCAATTTCATTGAGAGGCAGCGTGGTGAAGAGCCGCAAGAAGCGGCCGACGTCGGCGTCCTCGGTGTTCCGCCAGAATTGCCAATAGTCGTAAGGAGAAAGCAAAGCCTCATCGAGCCAGATCGCGCCGGCCGCAGTCTTTCCCATCTTCGCGCCCGAAGACATCGTGATCAGCGGCGCGGTCAGGGCGTAAAGCTGCGCCGTTCCCAAGCGGCGTCCGAGATCGACGCCGGTGATGATGTTGCCCCATTGGTCGGAGCCGCCCATTTGAAGCGTGCAGCCATAGCGCCGATGAAGCTCGACGAAATCATAAGCTTGCAAGCACATATAATTGAATTCTAGGAAAGAAAGCTCCTGATCACGGCTGAGGCGCAACTTTACCGAATCCATCGACAGCATGCGATTGACCGAGAAATGGCGGCCGACCTCACGTAAGAAATCAATGTAATTGAGCTTGGCGAGCCATTCGGCATTATCCGGCATCACGGCGTCGATCTTACCTTCGCCGAACGTCATAAATCGCGAGAAAATCTTGCGAATCCCCGCCTTGTTGGCCCCGATCTGCGCGACCGTGAGCAGCTTGCGGCTCTCATCCTTGCCGGAAGGATCGCCGACCATCGTCGTGCCGCCGCCCATCAAGGCGATCGGTTTGCAGCCGCCTTTCTGCAGCCAGTGCAGCATCATGATCGACACAAGATTGCCGATGTGGAGCGAGGGCGCGGTGCAGTCGTAGCCGACATAGGCGATGAGCGAGCCTGCGTGCGCTTTCTCGTCGAGCCCGGCGGGGTCCGAGCATTGATGAACGAAGCCGCGCTCGTAGAGCGCCGCCAGAAAATCGGATCGCGGGCGGAATGGGTCGGACAAGCGAAACGTCTCAACGGAAAGCGGCGCGACCATTAGGGAGTTGAGCGTCGATATGCAATAAGCGCCGGACGGGCCGTGGCCCGCTTTTCAACGAAGCCGCTTGAATCGCGTAATGGCCGCACGCCCCAGCGAAGACGAACTCATCGCTCGTTTTTTCTCGCCGCTCGCCGCTCCCGAAGGTCTCGGTCTCAAAGACGACGCGGCGCTTCTGAAGTTGTCGGGCGACGATCTCGTTCTGACCAAAGACGCATTGGTCGCCAGCGTGCATTTCTTCCCCGACGATCCGCCAGGGGCGATCGCCCGCAAAGCCTTGAGGGTCAATCTCTCCGACCTTGCGGCCAAGGGCGCCGAGCCGCTTGGCTTTCTGCTCGCCCTCGCGCTGCCGGGCGATTGGACCGTCCATTGGCTCGCCGCTTTCGCATCCGGTCTTGCCAGCGACGCCGCGGACTACCGCTGCCCCCTGTTCGGCGGCGATACGGTCAAAACGCCGGGTCCGCTGATGGTCTCGATCACCGCGTTCGGCACGATGGAGGGCGGACGCATGGCGCGGCGCGACGGCGTGCGCGCGAGCGATCTCATTTACGTGAGCGGAACGATCGGCGATTCGGCGCTTGGGCTTGCCCTGCGCCTCGGCTCGCTGGGCTTGCAAGGCCTGGACGAGGCAAGCCGGCAATTTCTTCTCGACCGCTATTTGTTGCCCTGGCCGCGCACCGCCTTGGCGGCCACAATGCGCCAAATCGCCCATGGCGGCATGGATGTCTCGGACGGATTTATCGGCGACGTGACCAAGATGTTGCAGGTCAGCGGGGTCTCCGGTCGGATCGACCTTGCCCGCCTGCCGCTTTCCGCGGCCGCCAAGGCGGCGCTTGCTTTGGACCGCGACTGCTTTGAGAGGATCGCGACTGGCGGCGACGACTACGAAATTCTCGCCGCGATCGGCCGCGACGATGCGGCCGCCTTCGAGGCCGGCGCCAAGGCCGCCGGCGTCACAGTGACCTGCGTCGGCGAGGCGATCGAAGGCGACAGCGCGCCGATCTTCATCGAAGAGAGCGGCGGCGTGGTCGCCTTTAAGCGCGGCTCGTTCAGCCATTTCTGAAGGCCATCAGCGACTGGAGCCGACGTGACGATTGACGCCTCTTCCTTGCAGACGCGTTACCTCGCCGCTTTGGCGATCGCCCGCGAGGCCGGCGCATTGGCCAAGCGCCGTTTCCTCGACCGGAGCTCCTTCACCGTCGGCTTCAAAGGGCCGCAGGATTTCATCACCGAGGTCGACGGCGAGGTTGAGAGGTTGATCCATGCGCGCCTCGCCGAGATTTTCCCTGAGGATGGCTTCATTGGCGAAGAGAGCGCCGGCGCGAAGGGCGGCGAGGATCAGCCGATCTGGGTCGTCGATCCGATCGACGGCACATCCAATTTCGCGCGCGGAACGCCCTATTTCTGCGTTTCGATCGCCTGTGTTCACGCCGGGTCGATCGAAATTGGCGTCATCTATAATCCGATGCTCGACGAGCTTTTCAGCGCGCGTCGTGGCGCCGGCGCAATGTTGAACGGGGCGCTGATCAGCGTGGCGGAGACCGCGGCGCTCAACCGCGCGACCATCGAAATCGGCTGGAACATGCGGTCGGGCATGCAAAATTTCGTCGCGCTGCTCAGCCGAATTGTCGCGACCGGGGCAGGCGCGATCCGCGCCGGCTCCGGCGCGTTGGGCCTCGCCTATGTCGCAGCGGGACGCCGCGACGGCTATGTCGAGAACCACATCAACGCTTGGGACTGCCTGGCGGGGATTTTATTGGTCCGAGAGGCGGGCGGCTATGCGAGCGACTTCCTTGCCGGCCAGGGCCTGACCAAGGGCGCGCCGATCATCGCCTGCGCGCCCGGCGTCAAGCAGGCGCTCCTCGAAGCGGCCGCAATCGAAGGACTGGTCCTATGATCGAAGCGGTCCGGCATCCAGACATCATGGAGCGCCAGTTCATCCTCGCCAAAGTCGGAATGTCGCTCAAGGACGAAATTGGCCGGCGCAGCCATCGTTTTCCAAGAGGTCAATCGGCCGAGGGCGCGCGATGTCGTCGGCGTCATCGCCAAACGGGCGATCGCCGACACGGTCATCGACAATTACGACGGTTGATCGCCGGGCCGACCAAAGGGCGGCGCGCCGCGGCCCGAGGCGGTTGGCGCTTGCCCGCGGATGCGCTAATTGCCGCGGACGCGATTGGAAGGAGTTTCGGGGTGGGGGAAGGAGTTCGGCTGACGTCCGGAGAGGCGAGCCTCGTCGTGGCGTTGGCGGGCGCCGAGGCGCGCCAATGGCGGATTGGCGACCGCGACCTTCTCTGGCCTGGCGATCCTGCGATCTGGGGCCAGGTCAGCCCGATCCTTTTCCCGGTCGTCGGCTGGACCCGCGATGGCGCGCGAGTGGAGGGTCGCCACTACGCGCTCGGCCTGCACGGCTTCGCCGCGGCGCAAGCCTTCGTGCTCGAATCGCAGACGCCCGATATGGCGCGCTTCGCGCTCAGCGACAACGAAGAAACACGCGCAGTCTATCCTGTCATTTTTCGCCTCATCGTCGAATATCGCCTGACCGCGAACGCGCTTGATGTCGCCCTCGAAATCGAAAATCGCGGCGACAGGCCGGCGCCCTACGCTTTTGGTCTCCATCCCGGGTTCCGCTGGCCGTTCGACGGCGCAGGGCGTTCAGGCTGTTACGTTTTGTTCGAAAAGGCGGAAAAGGCGGAAGTTCCGGTCGTCGCGCCAGGCGGCATGATCGCGCCCCGCCGGCGGCCCATTCCCTTGAAAGGCGCAAGACTCGATCTGACCGACGAGCTCTTCGCGCATGACGCGCTGTGCTTTCTCGAGCCGGTCAGCCGGTCCTTGCGCTTCGTCGGCGCGAGCGGCGCGGCGATCGAGATGGCGCTCGGCGATTTTCCGCGCGCGGCTTTGTGGATGAGGCCCGGCGCGCCGTTCCTTTGTCTGGAGGCTTGGACCGGCTATAGCGACCCCGAGGGCTTTGCCGGCGATCTCTTCGAGAAGCCCGGCATGCGCGTCGTTGAAGCCGGCGCGCGAGCACGCTGCGCGGCAACTTATTCGTACTTTCCAGCGGCGCGGGGAGTAAGCGCGTGAACGACGCCTCGTCGATCCTCAAGCCGTCTGAAGCCGGCGCGCTCGTCATCGACGGCAAGGCGGCGTCGCAAGCGTTGCTGGCGGGCGTCGGCGCGCAAGCGCGCGTCGCTGTCGCGCGCGGCGTCACGCCTGGCCTCTCGGTCGTGCTCGTCGGCGAGGATCCGGCCAGCCAAGTTTACGTGCGCTCTAAGGGTAGGGCCGCGCGCGAGCTCGGCTTTCGCTCGGAACAACACAATCTTAGCGTCTCGACCAGCGAAGAGGATTTGCTTGCGCTCGTCCGGAAGCTGAACGCCGATAAAGGCGTGCATGGCATCTTGGTGCAACTGCCGCTGCCCAAACATATTCGCTCGGCCCGTATTCTCGAGGCGATCGCGCCGGAAAAGGATGTCGACGGT
>DATGHD010000449.1:0-4092 GCA_035308145.1 Roseiarcus sp. | reverse complement strand
AGGCGGCGCACGTCGTCCTCGCTGAAATAGCCGCGCGCAACCCCCGACTGGTTGGTCACGACGATCGCCTGGAGGCCGGCGTCATTGACGAGCTTCACCGCTTCGCGCGCGCCTTCGATCCAGCGGAAATCGGCGATGCGGTGAACATAGCCCGTATCTTCGTTCAACACGCCGTCGCGATCGAAGAAGATCGCCGCGCGCCCTGGTTCTCTTGTCGGCGCGCTCAATGGACCTCCGCCGCGCCGCGAGCGATGAGGCCGCTGGTCGACTGACCCTCGACGAGCGGCGCTCGCAGCACGCGCCCGCCGGCCGCTTTGACGATATCGGCGCCCACAATATCGCTCTCCGCGTAATCCGCGCCTTTGATCAGCGCATCGGGCTTGAGCGCGGCGATGAGGCCTTCCGGCGTATCTTCGTCGAAGATCACCACAAGATCGACGCAATGGATTGCGCCGAGAACGGTGGCGCGCGCCTTCTCGTCCTGAAGCGGCCGCGACGGACCTTTGAGCCGCGCCACCGAGGCGTCGCCATTGAGGCCGACGATCAGCCGATCGCAATGGCGGCCGGCAAAACGCAAGGTCGCGATATGTCCGGGATGGAGGAGATCGAAGCAGCCGTTGGTGAAGCCGACCTCGAGCCCTTCGCGTCGCCAATGCTCGCGGATCGATGCCGCTTCGTCGCGGCTCGCCAAGGCGCCCTTGCGCAACAGCGACGGCATTTCGTGATCGTCGGCGCTTAAGCGCAATTCCTCCCAGCTCACCGTCGCCGCGCCCGGCTTGCCGACGACGACGCCGGCGGCGAGATTGGCGAGGCGCATGGTCTGCTCGATCGGGACGCCGGCGACGCGACAGCAAGCGATCGTGGCGATCACCGTGTCGCCGGCCCCCGAGACGTCGAAGACCTGACGCGCCTTGGTCGGCATATGAATTGGCGCCGCGCCCTCGGCGATGAAGGACATGCCCTTCTCCGAGCGCGTGACGAGAATCTCCGCGCCGGTCGCCGCGATGAGCGCGCGCGCCGCGTGTTCGATCTCCTCGTCGCTGTTGCAGGGAAGATTTGTCGCCGTGGCGAGCTCGCCGCGATTGGGCGTGATCATGCTTGCGCCGGCATAGGGAGAAAAATCGCGCCGCTTAGGATCGACAAAGACCGGAACGCCCTGCGCTCGCGCCGCCGCAATCGCGCCCTTCAACACAACGTCGGTCAGCGCGCCTTTCGCGTAGTCGGAAAGGATCAAGCCGCGAACATGCGGCAATGCGGCGTCGATGCGCGCCAAAATTGTCTCCTCGAATTCCTTGGCGATCGGCTGATCGGTCTCGCGATCGACGCGGAGCAATTGATGCGAGCCGCTCATCACACGCGTCTTGACGGTTGTGGGACGCGACGGATCGATGATCGGATCGAAGGCGACGCCGGCGGCGGTGAGAAGTTGCGCCAGTCGTCCGGCCTCGGCGTCTTCGCCGACCGGCGCAATCAATCGCGCCGTCGCGCCGAGGCGCGCGATATTGGCGGCGACATTCGCCGCCCCGCCTGCGACCTCGCGATCGCCGCCGTGGCGCAGCACCGGCGCCGGCGCCTCCGGCGAAATGCGCTCCACTTTGCCGGTGATATAGAGGTCGAGCATCGCGTCGCCGACGACGAGGAGCGAGGCATGGGAATGGGCGGGAAGCATGAAGCGGACAATAGTCGAAGCGGAAACGCCCTCAAAGGCTGAGCCTTAAGCGGCGGTGGGCGTCCGCGCCGCAGCCGTTTTCGGGCTGTGGCCGCGTCCGACGCTTTCGTAGTGAAAACCGAGGGCGAGCATCTCGTCGCGGCGGTAGATGTTGCGCAAATCGACGACAATCGGCTGACGCAACGCCTTCTTGACCCGGGTAAGATCAAGCGCGCGGAACGCGTCCCACTCGGTGATGATGACGAGCGCGTCCGCCCCTTCGAGACAGGCGTAGGGGCCGTCGGCGAAGATAACGCCAGGCAACAGGTCCTTCGCCGATTTCGCGCCTTCCGGATCGAAGGCGACGACCTTCGCGCCGGCGGCTTGCAAGGCCGGCACAATCGTCAAGCTCGGCGCCGAGCGCATGTCGTCGGTATTGGGCTTGAAGGTCAAGCCGAGCACCGCGATCGTCTTGCCCTTGACCGAACCGCCGCAAGCCTTGACGATTTTCCGCGCCATTGCATGCTTGCGACTTTCATTGGACTCGACCAGCGTCTCGACGAGACGCAGCGGCGATTTGGCGTCCTCGGCGATTTTCATCAGCGCCAGCGTGTCCTTGGGAAAGCACGACCCGCCGAAGCCAGGTCCGGCGTTGAGGAACTTCTGGCCGATGCGATTGTCGAGGCCGATGCCGCGCGCGAGGTCCTGCACGTCGCCGCCGACCTTCTCGCAAAGATCGCTGATCTCGTTGATGAAGGCGACCTTCATTGCGAGATAGGCGTTGGCCGCATATTTGATCAGCTCTGAGGTGCGCCGGCTCGTGAAGACGATCGCGCCCTGGTTCAGATCAAGCGGCCGATAGACGTCGTTCATCACCTGGCGGGCTTCATCGTCCTCGACGCCGATCACGACCCGGTCGGGCTGTTTGAAATCGTCGATCGCCGCGCCTTCGCGCAAGAATTCTGGATTGGAGACAACCGAGAACCTCGCCCTCGGCGCGGCCTCGGCGATAATCCGCTCAACCTCGTCACCGGTGCCGACCGGCACGGTCGATTTCATCACGACGACGACATAGCCCTCGATGGCGGCGGCGATTTCGCGCGCCGCGGCATGGACAAAGGTCAGATCGGCGTGGCCCTCCTCGCCGCGCGGCGGCGTGCCGACCGCGATGAAGATGACGCTGGCTCCGCGCGCCGCGTTAAGATCGACGCCGAAGGACAAGCGGCCGGCGCGCAGGTTGTTGGCGACGGTTTCTTGCAGGCCCGGCTCGAAAATCGGCACGTGGCCGTGACGCAACGCTTCGATTTTCGAAGCATCATTGTCGATACAGACGACTTCATGACCGAAATCGGCGAGGCACGCCCCAGAAACCAGCCCGACATAGCCGGCCCCAACCATCGCTATGCGCATCGCCCACTGGCCTCCGGTCTCGGTAACCGGGGCCTTCTATCGCCCGGCCCCCATGCTGGCAAGGAAGGCGGCGACAGACCTTAAGAGCCGGCCGGGGGCTCGCCCGAACCCCTCTCGCCCGGTGCTCACCACGTCGAAAAATAACGCGTGACCTGATCCATGAATTTCGCGCGACTGTCCGGCCGCGTGCGATTCATGTTGTAATGGGCGAGGTAGCGGCGTTCGGCGTCGACGGCGACAAGAGCGCCGAGCGATCGATTGAAAATGCGGCGCGGCGGATCGCCCATCAGCACCGTGCGCCAACGGTCGCCGCCGTAGGTGCACACCGCGGCGACACGCTTGACCTTGCGCAAAATAGGCGTCCAGCCGCCATTCTCGTCCAGCCTGAATGAAACGCCGGGCAAAAAGACCTTGTCGATGAAGCCCTTCAAAATCGCCGGATAGCCGTAGTTCCAAACCGGAAAGACGAGCACCAACGCCTCGGCGGCGAGCAGACGATCGACATAAGGGGCGACCCGGACGCGATTGCGGCTCGTGTCGTGATAGTCGAGCCGGTCCTGGCGGCTCAGCACCGGATCGAAGCTTTCGGCGTGGAGATCGCAGTCGTCGACCTCATGGCCGCGCCCGCGCAATGTCTTCACGACTTCGCCGTGCAGCGCCGCGCTGAAGCTCGTTTCGACGGGATGGGCGAAAAGAACGAGAACCCGCATTATCCCGTCAGCCCGCGGCGGCCCGCGCCCGCTCCTCGAGGCCGGGGAACAAGAAATTGCGGCCGGCCGAGAAATCGAAATTCGGGTCCTCCCAGGCGATCATCTTGCCGGGATTGAGCAGGCCGAGGGGGTCCGCCTCGCGCTTGAAAGCAAGCTGGACGGCGTCGGTCTGCTTCATGCCGCCTTCCTCCAGCGTATAGCGATGCGGATTGAAGATCGGCGCGCCCATCGTCTCATGGATGGCGATGATCTCATCGAGCCTCGCGGCCGTCGTGAAGCGAACGAGCGGCAAGCCGAAACAAGTGATCTTGCCGTTGAACCGCA
>DATGHD010000448.1:0-6643 GCA_035308145.1 Roseiarcus sp. | reverse complement strand
GCCGTGCAAGTCATGAAGCAGGCGGCGGAGAAGGCCAAGTCGCTCGAGCCGAAGAAGATGGCGGAAGTCTTGCACTCGGGCATGACGTTCAAGACCGTGCTCGGCGACATTTCCTTCGACAAGAAGGGCGACCGCACCACCGTCGACTACGTCTGGTACGTCTGGAAGAAGGGCGACGACGGCAAGATCACCTACAAGCAGATGTGACTTCAGCGACGCTTCGCCGTGAGGCGAGGCTCTTTACGAGCAAATCGAAAGCGCGCCGGAACGGCGCGCTTTTTCGTTTAGCGTGGCCTGTCTTTGTTTGTGGGCCGGACCCTCCGCGCGCTGCCGGGCGCCCGACGCCCCACGCGAGGAGCCGCAAGAGTGGGTTAAGATTCCTCTGCAAATAAGCGATAAGCGGAAATGGACAAAGCGCATTGATCGCCAGGTTTAGTACGATCGACCTTACCGCGTCCGATCAATCGAACTGATAAGCATGCGGGCCGGCGTCATGGTCGTTCGGCCATGACGCCAGACTTGTTTGGCGTCCGGCGATCTTCCGCTACCCCAACTGCCCCAGCGCCGGAAAAGCGTCGATCAGCCACGTCGAAGCTGCTTGGACGCCGCCGCTCAAGAAGGCGACGCCAGTCAAGACGAGGAGCGCGCCAACCACTTTCTCAAGCCGCCCAAACTGGCTGCGAAAACGCTTCGCCATCGCCAGGAACGGGCCCATCGCAAGCGCGGCGAGCACGAAAGGCGCGCCGAGGCCGATCGAATAGGCGCCCAGCAGCGCGGCGCCGTGGCCGACCGTATCTTCCGAGCCTGCGACAGCCAGGATCGCCGCCAGGATCGGCCCGATGCAGGGCGTCCAACCGAACGCGAAGGCGAGGCCCATCAGATAGGCGCTCCACAAGCCTGGCGGCTTGGCGACCTCAAAGCGCTTCTCGCGAACCAGGGCGCCGAGGCGAAACGCGCCGAGGAAATGAAGGCCCATCACGATGATGCCAAGCCCGGCGAGGATCGACAGGACATGGCTCCATTGCCGGAGCAGCGAGCCGACGGCTGAAGCCGTCGCGCCGAGCGCGACGAAGATCGTCGCGAATCCGAGCACGAACAGCAGGGCGGCGAGCACCGTGTTTCGCCGCGCTTGCGCCTCGCCCTCCTCGACCAGGTCTTCGAGGCTGGCGCCGGCGAGATAGCAAAGATAGGGCGGCGCCAGCGGCAGGACGCAGGGGCTCAAGAAAGAAATCAGGCCCGCCGCCGCCGCGGCCGGAAAGGTTACGTCGGTCATCGTCCCCTTCTTCGTCGCGGCCGCGATCCGAAGCAATTCACAATTGCTTCAGCCGATTTCGACGACGATTCGGCCGCGCACCTTGCCGGCGAAAATATCAGCGCCGGCCTCCATTACCCGCGCGAAGGGGATAGTCTGCGTCATTTCGCCTAATTTTTTTCGATCGAGCCGCTCTGCGAGGAGACGCCAGGCTTTCAGGCGTTGCTCCATGGGGCAAAAGACGCTTTCGACGCCGATCAATCGCGCGCCGCGCAAGATGAAGGGCGCGACCGTCGCTGGCAAGTCCATGCCCTGCGCGAGCCCACAAGCCGCCGCGACGCCGCCTCGCTTCAAGGCGGCGAGCGCATTGGCGAGCGTATGGGAGCCGACGCTGTCCACCGCCGCCGCCCAGCGCTCCTTGGCGAGAGGACGGCCGGGCGCCGAGAGTTCCGCCCGATCGATGATCTCGGCGGCGCCGAGCCTTCGCAGGTACCCGCTCTCCTCCTGGCGTCCGGTCGAGGCCGTCACCGACCACCCCGAGGCGGAAAGAAGCGCGATCGCCACCGAGCCGACGCCGCCGGCGGCGCCGGTGACGAGGACCGGGCCTTGCTCAGGCCGCGCTCCCTGTTCTTCCAGGGCCACGACGCAGAGCGCCGCCGTATAGCCCGCCGTGCCGATCGCCATCGCCTCGGCGCGCGTCAGGCCCCCGGGCGGTTTCTGCAGCCACGCGCCCGGCACGCGCGCCTTGCCGGCATAGCCGCCAAAGTGAGTCTGGCTGAGCCCGAAACCGGTGATCAAAACTTCATCGCCCGCGGCGAAGCCTGGATGCTTGGACGATTCGACGATCCCCGCGAGGTCGATGCCGGCGATCATCGGATAGCGCTGCACGATGCCGGGCCGGCCGGCCATGACGAGGCCGTCCTTATAGTTGACCGTCGAATGGGTCACTCGAACAGTCACGTCGCCGTCCATCAAATCCTCGTCGCGCATGTCGACGAAGCGCACGTCCGTACCCTGATCGTTCTTGTCGACGCGCAAAGCTCTGAAGGTCATGGCGCTCCTTAACGGCGGCGGCGAGGCGGTTAGCGTTTGGGACGATATAGGATCAGCACATGAAGATCGCGCGTCGGCGTGAAGTCGGCGTGCCGAACCTCGAACCGCGTCGGGCTGATCTTCTTGACGCCGTCGGCGCAAAAGCTAACCAGGGAATCGGGCGCGCCTTTGTCCACGACGAGATGAAAGTCGCCGATAGGCTTTGCCCAATTTGCGCCGGTGGTCAGCACATAGGCGATCCGCCGCTCGAAAAAGGGGCTGGTCGAGACGCCATATTTGTCGGGCTTTCCCATCGCCCGGCGCGCGGAACTCAGAAAATCCTCATCCGTGCAATAAGTCGTTTCGTAGCGCTGGAGGTCTTCTTTTTCGATATCCGGCGAGCCGAGCTGCGTTCCTACCGTTTCGCCGAGGCTCGGGCGATAGCGATGTTCGAGGCTGATCTCTTTGCCAGCCGGAAAAGTCTGGTTCCAGAAATACGTCGTCTTCAACGTCCAAACCGGCGTCAGATGATGCTCCTCGCCTTTGCCGACGTCATAGTCGTTGGGGATGACCATCTTGAGGGCGAGAAGCTCGTCCTTCTGCGCCGGCGTCAGCGCATCGAGCGCCTTTTCCGTCGCGCCGAGCTGCGGCGCGAGCGGAACGCCGAGCGCCTTCAGGCGCGCCGTTTGATCGACGCCATCGGCGAAGACTTTTTGCTCGAGATTGGCGACGATTTCGCGCCCATCGGCGAATGTATGAAAGTCGAGAAAATTCGCCGGATCCTCGCTCGGAATCGCGATATTGTCGTCCGGTCCTGAAAAGGCGATGTCCGGCATCGGAAACGCGACAAGGGTCGTCACATCCTCGGCCGCGGCATTGTAGAAGCGATAGGCGATGCGGATCTCCTTTTCCGAGACGAAGAGATCCTCGGCCCGCATCTCGACGCTTGGGCTCTTGGCGAAGACGAGGCCGCCGGTCGTCAGTTCGGCGGTCGTGTCATTGGCGAGCGCGGAGGGCGAGAACAGGGCGAGGGATGCAAGCTGCCCGCCGGCGAGGAGGACCTTCGAAAGCTTCCTCGCACGCGCAGGCATCGCCCCTCCCAAGGCGAGCTAAAAGTCGCCGGTCGGCTTAGCTTATCGCGCGGCTCAGCGCTGAATTGAAGCCCTACTGGCGGGCGGACGCGGAAAATTCGCCCTGCCGCACCCGAACGGCCAGTTGCTCGGCGAAGGCGGCGGCCTTCTCCTCGCCGTGCCGGGCGACGAGCTCGCGAAAGGCCGCGCAAAGGGCGGCTTCCGCGAAGTGATCGACGTCGATCCCGTCAAGCAGCGCCTCGGCGAAAGCTTCGCTGACATAACCTAAGGCCGCGCGACGGGCGTCCGCGGCCGAAAGCTCAGCGAGAGATTGAACGACAGAGGGAAACATGCGGGGGCGCACTCTATGGCCAACCGAGGCGCGAGGCGAGGCCAAGTCTTTAGAGAAGGTTAACGGGCGCCCTCTGGGCGCCAAGCTTGCGGCGACGCAAGGCTTAAGCGATCCTGACCGTCGCTCGAAAGGGGAGAAACTTGGCGAAACGACCGAAACCGCCGCGCATCGTCGAGCCGGTGACCCATGAGGACGGCCTCACTCGGTGTCCTTGGCCGGGCTTCGATCCTTTGTATCTTGCCTATCACGACGAGGAATGGGGCGTGCCCGAGTGGGACGATCGGGCCCTGTTCGAGAAGCTCATTCTCGACGGCTTTCAGGCGGGTCTTTCCTGGATCACCATCCTGCGCAAGCGCGACGCTTTTCGCGCCGCCTTCGATGGGTTCGACCCGCAGAAAATCGTGCGCTACAAGCCGGCCAAGATCGAGAAGCTGATGAACAACCCCGGCATCGTACGCAATCGCGCCAAGATCGAGGCGACGATCGCCCTCGCCCGCGTCTACCTCGATCTTGCCGAACGCGGCGGCTTTGCGCGGCGCCTATGGGGATTCGTCGACGGCGAGCCGATCCAACATAAGCGCAAGACGCTGCGCGATCTGCCTGCGCTCTCGCCGGAGGCCGAAGCCATGTCCAAGGACCTCAAAGCGCGCGGCGCCAATTTCGTCGGGCCGACCATCGTCTACGCCTTCATGCAGGCGACCGGCATGGTCAACGATCATCTCGTCGGTTGTCATTGTCACGAGACTTGCGCGGCGCTGGCGCAACGGCGCTAGGGCGCCTCGGCGGATCGCTTAAGAAAGGCAGGTCGCCGATGGCCGGCGAACAGCGACAACGCGCCTGGCAAAGGATGCTTTCCGGCCGGAGGCTCGACCTCATCGACCCCTCGCCGCTCGATATCGAGATCGGCGACATCGCCCATGGCCTGGCGCGGGTGGCGCGGTGGAACGGCCAGACGATCGGTCCCGAGATTTTCTCGGTCGCGCAACATTGTCTCTTGGTCGAGGCCCTCGCCGGCTCGCTGGCGCCTCGGGCCCCAAAGGCGTGGCGCCTCGCAGCCCTGCTGCATGACGCCCCCGAATATGTGATCGGCGACATGATCTCGCCCTTCAAGGCGGTGATCGGCGGCGACTATCGAGCGGTCGAGCAGCGGCTCCTGACCGCGACTTATCTGCGCTTCGGCCTGCCGGCTGAAGCGCCGCGCGAATTGACGGGTCTGATCAAGGCCGCCGACCGCGCCGCGGCTTATCTCGAGGCGACGCGGCTCGCCGGCTTCTCCACCGCGGAAGCGAAGCGCCTCTTCGATCCGCCGCGGATCGGCGCGCGCAATGTCGAGCGTTATCTGACGCCGCTCCGCCCGGCTCTTGCAGAAGAGAGCTACCTTCGCCGCTTCGCCGAGCTCGACGAGGGCGCGACAGTGCGGCCTGCGACCTAGCGGGCCTGGGTCCGCGGCCTCAATTTAAAGCGGCGCGGCCTCTCTTTGCGGAGTGACGCGCGGCGCGCTATGAGACAATCGTCAAAAGCAGCCTGGTTCTCATGTCCTTCATTCACGTCTGTTCCCTGGCGCGTATCGAAACTGCGGTTGAAGAGACCGGCGCGCGCACCCTGATCAGCCTGCTTCGCGAGGGTACGCCAATGGTCCGCCCGGCCGCGATCGCCCTCGAGCGTCATCTCTTCATCTCTGTCTCTGACATCACCGAACAGATGGAGGGGCAGATACTTCCCGGCGAGGTTCATATTCGCCGCCTCATCGAATTTGCCCGGGATTGGCGCCAGAACGAGCCGCTGCTGATTCATTGCTTCGCCGGGGTGAGCCGATCGACGGCAGCGGCCTTCATCGCCGCCTGTGCGCTCAATCCCTCGCGCCGCGAGGACAGCATCGCGCGGGCGATCCGCGCCGCTTCGCCGACCGCGAATCCGAACGCCCTGCTCGTCGCGTTGGCCGACGCGAAGCTTCAGCGCAATGGACGAATGATCGAAGCTATCGAGGCGATTGGTCCAGGCGAACCCTGTTTCGAAGGCGTGCCGTTTTCGCTCGCGCTCGATTGACGCCTTTAGGCGCCGCCATCGCGTCGACGAGGTCTTCGAACGTCAGGTCGAGCGAGCCTCGACCGCCGAAGCGAGCGGGCGGGCGAGCGCGCCGGCCGAAAGGCGGCAAGCCGGCGTCCAAAAGCGACGCCTATCACCACGGCGATTTGCGTGAAGCGCTTCTCCAGGCGGCGGAAAGATTGCTCGACCGCGAGGGCATTCAAAGCCTGACATTGCGCGCGGCGGCGCGCGAGGCCGGCGTCTCGCACGCGGCGCCTAAACATCATTTTCGCGACGTTGCCGGCCTGTTGACCGAACTCGCCATTGTCGGGTTCGATCGCTTCGGCGAATTTCTATCGTCCGACGTCAGGGACAATATGAGCCCGCGCGAAAAACTCCGCGCAATCGCCCACGGTTACGTCGCCTTCGCCGAAGCTCATTCGGCTCTGTTCCTCCTGATGTTTCGGAGCGAGCGGCTCGACATGACGCGCCCCGCGCTGCGCGAGGCGGCGCGCAGCGGGCTCGACGTCCTTGCGAGCGCGTTCGGCGGCTCAAATGGCGAGTCTGACCACGACGAACTGACCCTTGCGATGGCTGGCCAACTGGCTCGAGCCTGGTCGCTCGTTCACGGCTTCTCCGTGCTCCTGATCGACGGGCGATGGAAGCCGCTGCTTTCGCGCTTGCCAGGAGCCGACGCCGACGACCTCCTCGAGGCCATGCTCGGCGGCGCGGAAGCGCGCTAAGCCGTTTCTAAGCAACCCTTAAAAGTCATCTCCGGGAGGGTTCGAAACGCGCGACGAGCTCATGCGCCTCCGCGGGGTACGTGAGCTTCACATAGGTCACCGGCTCGTCGGCGCGCCACGTTCGCCGCTCGATCACCAGGCATGGCGAGCCTTCCGCGATCCTAAGCGC
>DATGHD010000447.1:0-6036 GCA_035308145.1 Roseiarcus sp. | reverse complement strand
ACCGTCCCAAAACGCCCGGCCGGCCGATTGTCCTCGAACCGTGCGCCGCTCGTTTCTTCAATCCTCGCGTCTTGCGTCATGCTCGTGTCGCGACATTCAAACGCTCCGCTCGGCGCTCGAATCCGTTATCGTTGCAGCTCTGCAACGATGTTGCAAGATTGCGACAAATCAGGGGCGAAACAATAGGGAAGGAAAGGATTAGCGGATTGTGCGAATGGTGCGCAGATCAAGGTCTCGGATCTTTTTGCGCAATGTGTTGCGGTTCAGTCCGAGCAGTTCCGCGGCTTTGATCTGGTTGCCGCGGGTGGTCGCTAAGGTCGCAGCGATGATCGGCGCCTCCAATTCGCGCAAGATGCGATGATAGAGGCCGACCGGAGGCAAGTCATTGCCGAACGATCGAAAGAGCTCGGCGATGTGGCGCTCCATTCCTGTCGCAAAGCTCTCGCCGCCGGCCGTCGCCGGCCGTCCGCCCTGCGGCTGGCTCGGCGGCGCAAGGGTCGAAAGCGGCGCATTGAGGCCAAGCTCGGTTTCAATCAGCGCCTCGGTGATTGTCTCTTGTGGGTAGAGCGCGGCTAGGCGACGGACCAGGTTCTCGAGCTCGCGGATATTGCCCGGCCAGGGATAGCGTTTGAGCCGATCGAGCGCCGGCCCGTCCATGTGCTTGGCCGGCAAGCCGTCGGCGACGCCTTGCGCGAAGAAATGCCGGACAAGGTCGGGAATGTCGTCGCCGCGCTCGCGTAGAGGCGGCAGGCGCAACGGCACGACATTGAGACGGAAGAAAAGATCCTCGCGAAACGCGCCGTGCTGGATCGCGAAGCGCAGCTCCTTGTTGGTCGCCGCGATGATGCGAACATCGGTCTTGATCGGCGTGCGGCCGCCGACCGTCGTATATTCGCCTTGCTGGAGCACGCGGAGCAGCCGCGTCTGCGCCTCCATCGGCATGTCGCCGATTTCGTCGAGAAACAGCGTGCCGCCTTCGGCCTGCTCAAAGCGGCCCACGGAACGCGTGTTGGCGCCAGTGAAGGCGCCCTTCTCGTGTCCAAAAAGCTCGCTTTCGATCAAGTCGCGCGGAATCGCCGCCATATTGATCGCGACAAAAGGCCCGCTCTTGCGCTTGCCATAGTCGTGGAGGGCGCGCGCGACGAGCTCCTTGCCGGTGCCGGATTCGCCGGTGATCATCACCGTCAGGTCGGTCTGCATGAGGCGGGCGAGCGAACGGTAGATGTCCTGCATCGCCTGCGAACGGCCGACCAACGGCATGGAATCGGTTGCGATTTCCTCTTCCGGATCCCTGCGGCGTTTCGGCTCGGCGAGCGCTCGCCCGACGATGCCGACCAACTCTTTCAGGTCAAACGGCTTGGGCAAATATTCATAGGCGCCGCGCTCCGAGGCTTTGATCGCCGTCATGAACGTGTTTTGAGCGCTCATCACGATGATCGGCAGATCGGGCCTCAGCCTCTTGATCCGCGGCAGCAGCTCAAAAGCATTATCGTCCGGCATGACGACGTCGGTAATGACGAGATCGCCCTCGCCCGCCGCCACCCAGCGCCAGAGACCGGCGACTGTGCCGGTCGCCCGCACATCATAGCCGGCGCGGGAAAGCGCCTGATTGAGAACCGTCCTTATGGCCGCATCGTCGTCGGCAACCAGAATATGCCCTGACGGCATTCAAATGCTCCACGAACGCGATCGGGCGCCAGCGGCGCGATCCCGTTCCTTGTTCACAAAAACACTTCCCGGCGTTGCGCCGGGACTGGTCTCGGCGCCTTCCGACAATTCCGCCCCGATATCGCTTCGCGGCGACACTCCCCATCCGATAAAAAGCAGCGTCCTCAACGCATGTCCTCTGAGACGTCCGACGCTCGGGCGGCCCGGGGCGTATCCAGGGGCAGAAGGATCCGAAACGTCGTTCGACGCGGGAGGGACTCGAATTCGACAACGCCTCCATGATCGCCAATGACTTTGGCGACCAGTGCAAGACCGAGGCCAGTGCCGGTGGATTTGGTCGTGACAAACGGATCGAAGAGGTGGGTCGCAATATCGGCCGGCACGCCCGGACCGTTGTCGCGAATGCAGACCTCCAGAGGCAGGCTCATCGGCTCGGCCGCGGCGCGGGTCTTCAGACGAACGCCGGGCCGATAGGCGGTCGACAAGGCGATCTCGCCATCAATTCCTTCTTGATCAATAGCTTCTGCGGCGTTCTTCACTAGATTTAAGAAGACCTGAATCAATTGGTCGCGAGAGCCGAACACATGCGGCAGCGACGGATCGTAGATCTCTTGAAAGCGGATATGGCGGGCAAAGCCGGCGACGGCGACCTGCCTCACATGATCCAGCACGGCATGGATATTGAGGCTCTCGCGCGAGCCAGGCCGCTCGTCGGAAAAGGATTCCATCCGATCGACGAGTTTGACGATGCGATCGGTCTCGTCGCAGATCAGCCGCGTCAACGCCCGGTCGTCGTCGCTGACCGCGCTTTCCAAAAGTTGCGCCGCGCCGCGGATGCCGGAGAGCGGATTTTTGATCTCGTGGGCGAGCATCGCGCCGAGGGCCGTGACCGAGCGCGCCGCCCCGCGATGGGTGAGCTGCCTGTCCATTTTTTCGGCAATTGACCGTTCCTGCAGCATCAGCACCACGCCGCCGCCAGTCTGCGGCAGAGGGGCGACAAAGGCGTCGACGGATCGCGCCTGCGCCACGCGCGGCGACGACACTTCCAGCTTGTAGCCGTTGATCGGCGCTTCGGCCGACATTGTCTCGCGGACGAGTTCGAGGACCGGCGATCCAAACGGCAAAAGATCGGCGAGGTTGCTGCGCTGAAGAGAAGCGCGGCCCATGTCGAAGAAATTCTCGGCGGCGATGTTGACCTCGCGAATATGGCCGTCGGCGTCGATCGCCATCACCGGCTGAGGCAAGGCGTTAAGGAGGCGCATGGCGTCGCCGAAGGCGTCGGCCTCGTTTGTCTCGATCACGGGCGGACGGAGATTCATGCCGCCTCCCGTCGCTCCGCCGATAGGAAGGCGTCGCTCAGCAGCGCGGCCGCCCGGCGGGGGTCCTCGCAGGTCACCAGCGCCAACCGATGAGCGGCGGACGCGCCGGCCTTCTCCGCATAAGCGGACAAATGTTTCCGCGCATGACGCAGGCCCGCCGAAGCGCCCAGTGCGCTCAGCAACGAGTCAAAATGCTCAAGCGCCGCGTCGCGCCGCTGCGCAACCGGGATTTCGACAACAGGCCCGCCATTCGCGATGGCGCGCGAAATCTGCCCGGGAAGCCATGGCGCGCCGATCGCGGCGCGGCCAACCATGATGGCCGCCGCGCCCGAGCGGCTCAGCATCGCCTTCGCATCCTTGAGATCGCGGCAATCGCCATTGGCGACAACGGGAATGTCGACGGCGTCGACGACGGCGCGAATCGCCGCCCAATCAGCGGCGCCATTGTAGAACTGCCGGCGCGTCCGGCCGTGAACCGTCAGCATGGCGACGCCCGCCTGCTCGGCTCTATGCGCGAGCTCGGGAGCGTTGACGCTCGCCTCATCCCAGCCAAGGCGCATCTTCAGCGTCACCGGCGTCGTGACCGCCGCGATCACCGCCGCAATGATTCGCAACGCATGATCGAGGTCGCGCATCAACGCGCTGCCGGCGAGCGCGCCGGCGACGCGCTTCGCCGGGCAACCCATATTGACGTCGATGATCTCAGCGCCCGCGTCTTCCGCCGCCTTTGCGGCGCGGCTCATCGCGGTCGCGTCATGGCCGACGATCTGCACGACATGCGGACGGACGCCCTCGCCTTCGGCGCGCAAGATCGTCTCGGCGTCGCCGGCAAGATAGGAATCGCAGGCGACCATTTCGGTCGCCGCCATGCCGGCGCCGAAGCGCAAAGCGATCCGGCGCATGGCGGCGTCGCTGACGCCGGACATCGGCGCCAGCAGGACTCGACTGTTGATCTGAACGGCCTCTATTCGGAAATCAGCGCGTTGAGTCCTGCACAAAAGTTGAGCAGTCTGCATTATGCCCACATTCTAATCAAAACTTTCGCGCCGGCAAGCTCGTCTTATGGATGAGAGTTGACGCCGTTACCCAGGAACGCGATGGAGCCCAGCTCGCCTTAAAAGGAGCCTTCGTGCCGCCGAACGCCAAAGTCTCGCTGATTGTGGTCGCCGCGGGCCGCGGCCTCCGCCTTGGCGGGGATGAGCCGAAACAATACCGCCTTTGCGCCGGTCAGCCGTTGCTCAGCCGAACTTTGGTCTCCCTTTCAGCCGCCCACGATTTTTTCGCCACCACAATTGTCATTCATCGCGACGATCGCGCGCTCTATGACCGGATGCTGTCGTTCTTGCCAGAGGCGCTCGCCGCGACAATTGGTCCTCCTGCCGTTGGCGGGGCGACCAGGCAGGAAAGCGTGCTCGCCGGCCTGGAGGCGCAAGCCCCGATGGCGCCCGACCTCGTCCTCATCCATGACGGCGCGCGCGCTTTCCCCTCCGCCGATCTTATCGATCGGGCGATCGACGCCGCGCGGCGCCACGGCGCCGCGGCGCCTGGCTTGCGCTTGAGCGATACGGTCAAGCAAGTGGACGACGACGGCCGCGTCGTTTCGACGCCGCCGCGCGCCGCGCTTCGCACGGTGCAGACGCCGCAATCCTTCCGCTTCGACCTGATCCTGGCCGCGCATCGGCGCGCCGCGAGCGAGGGACGCGCCGATCTGACCGACGACGCCGCGGTCGCCGAATGGGCAGGCCACAAAGTACGCTTGTTCGAGGGCGACGCCGCCAATGTGAAAATCACCACGCTTGCCGATCTCCTCGAAGCCGAGGCGCGCCTCGCCGATCAAACGCGCGACGTCAGAGTTGGGCAAGGCTTCGACGTACATGCTTTCGCGCCCGGCGACGGCGTCTGGCTCGCCGGCGTCAAAATTCCGCATGACCATTCGCTCTCCGGTCATTCCGATGCGGATGCCGCGCTTCATGCGCTGACCGACGCCCTGCTCGGCGCCATCGCCGAAGGCGACATCGGCGCGCATTTTCCGCCCTCCGATCCGCAATGGCGCGGCGCGGCGTCGCGCCTCTTTCTCGCCGACGCGGCGCGGCGCGTGCGCGCCAAAGGCGGGATCATCGCCCAGCTCGATCTGACGATCATTTGCGAGGCGCCCAAGATCGGACCGCATCGCGAGGCGATGCGCGGCGCAATCGCCGAAATCGCCGGCGTCGACGTGGGCCGCGTCGCAGTCAAGGCGACGACGTCGGAGCGTCTCGGCTTCACGGGCCGCGGCGAAGGGATCGCCTGCCTGGCGACCGCCACGGTGCGGCTGCCGTTGCGCCCGATCTAAAAACGTTGGTCCGAAGCTGAAGGAACGCCGCCATGTTCGCCGCAGAGCTCGTTGATCGCGCGCGCGCTTTGATCACGCTTCTCCGCGACCGGCGCATCAAGATCGCGACCGCCGAATCCTGCACCGGCGGTCTTGTGGCGGCGTTGCTGACCGAAATTCCAGGCTCATCGGCGGTGGTCGAGCGTGGCTTCGTCGTCTATTCGAACGAAGCCAAAGAGGACCTTCTCGGCGTCGCCGCCACGACGTTGCGCGCGCATGGCGCGGTGAGCGCCGAGACTGCGCGCGCCATGGCTGAAGGCGCCCTTGCCCATTCGCGCGCGGATATCGCCGTCTCGATCACTGGCGTTGCGGGCCCGGAGGGCGGGACGCCGCAAAAGCCGGTCGGCCTTGTTCATTTCGGTTTTGCCGGGCGAGACGGGCGAATCGAAGCGGTTGAAAAGCGCTATGGCGATATTGGCCGAACGGCGGTGCGCCTGGCTGCGGTAAGAACCGCGCTGGAACTGCTGGAGCAAGCCGCGGGGCTAAACTGAACCTTACGCCCCGCCATACACGGCGTCGGCTCGCGCTTCGAACGCCGCCGAGAATCTTCGGAACGCGGCGTCGAACATCGAGCCCATCAACGCGCCGAGCATGCGGCTCTTGAATTGGTACGAGATGAAGAATTCCACGCGCGAGATCGGCTGCTCGGCGCCGGGCGCATTTGGCTCGTCCTGAAAG
>DATGHD010000446.1:0-2309 GCA_035308145.1 Roseiarcus sp. | reverse complement strand
CCGACCCGCGGCTCGCTGTTCGAGGCGACCGATGTCGGCCTCGGCGTTCAATCCATCTGGTCGAGAAACGATCTCCACGCCTCACTCCACGGCGGCTACACCGACTATTTCAGCGTGCCTGCCGCCAACACGCCCAATGCGTCGGGGACGCTCGGCGGACGCATCGACGCGTCCAAGGATTTGACCTTCGACGGCGAGGGCCGCTTCACCCTGGCGGCCCAGACGCCCGGCTCGCTAACGCTGCCGACCGGCATCGTACTGGCGTCCAACCAGCGGCCGCTCTACGAGACCTATGACGCGACGCTCGGCGGCGAGCAGAAGTTCGGCGATTGGGGCTTCGCTTTGCACGGGACATTCGACCGTACGGTTTTCCAGAACGCGACGCTTGGCAATGGCGTGATCGACGATCTGGCGAGCGACGATTCCAACGACTGGGGTTTGCGCGGCCGTATTTCCTATCGGATGAGCGAGGCGGTCTCGCCTTTCGTCGAAAGCGTCGTCGATACGCGGCGCTATGACTCGGTCATCGACTCGAGCGGCTTTGCCCGCGATTCGGTCGGCGCGTTAGGAAGAGCCGGCGCGACCTTGTCGTTCAGCGAGCTCCTCAGCGGCGAGCTCAGCGGCGGCTATGGCGAGCGTCACTACCGGGACGCCCGGCTCCCCGATTTGAAAGGGCCGCTTGTCGACGCCTCGCTGATCTGGTCGGTGACGCCTCTGACCAAAGTCACGCTGAAGACGACCAGCGCGCTCAACGACACCGTGATCGCTGGCGCGTCGGGCGCGCTGACGCGAATCTACTCGGTCGACATATCGCACGCTTTCTTGCGCAATCTGACGTTCAGCGCGACGGGCAGCTACGAGACGGACAATTACGTCGGCATTCCGCAGACCGCGACGACGACCAATTTGGCTTTACGCGCTGACTACAATGTGACGCGCGACATCATGCTGCGCGCCAGCGTGGCGCGGACCGACTATCAGACCAATATTCCCGGCCAGAATTACAGGGCCGATGTCGTCATGCTGGGATTGAAGCTGCAGCGCTGAGCGTTCAGCCCATCAACGCGCCGATTTCCTGGCGCAGCGCCGGCGCGATATCGGGGCTCGCAAGCGCGAAGGCGAGATTGGCGACGAGGAAGCCGAGCTTCGAGCCGCAATCATAAGTACGTCCGTCGAACCGCACGCCATGGAACGCCTGGCGCTGGCTGAGCGCGATCATGCCGTCGGTCAGCTGAATCTCGCCGCCCGCGCCTTTGTCGACCTTCTCCAGGATCGCGAATATTTCGGGCTGCAGAATATAGCGGCCGGAGATGATCAGGTTCGACGCCGCAGTCCCCTGCGGAGGCTTTTCGATCATGCCGCTGATGGCGAATGAGTGGCCATGATCGGCGCCGACCGCGACGACGCCGTATTTATGGGTCTCAGCCGGTGGAACCTCCTCAACCGCGATGATATTGCCCCCATGACGCTGATAGGCGTCGAGACATTGAGCGAGGCAGCGGCTTTTGCGGCTCCCCGGCATGGTGATCATGTCGGGCAGGAGCACGGCGAAGGGCTCGTCGCCGACGATCTCGCGCGCGCACCAGACGGCGTGGCCAAGCCCCAGCGGCGCCTGCTGGCGGGTGAAGCTGGTCGCGCCGGCCGCCGGCAATTCCGCGGCCAGCGCCTCATATTCCTTGAGCTTGCCCCGCTTTTTGAGCGTGTCGTCGAGCTCATAGGCCAGGTCGAAATGGTCCTCGATGACGCCTTTGTTGCGGCCGGTGACGAAGACGAAATGCTCGATCCCGGCTTCGCGCGCCTCCTCGACGACATGCTGGAGCACCGGCCGATCGACGACGGTGAGCATTTCCTTGGGCACGGCCTTGGTCGCCGGCAGGAATCGGGTTCCAAGGCCGGCGACCGGAAAAACCGCTTTGCGAACAGGCTTGCTCATTCGGACTCGTCTCCCAACCGGCGTCGGCCGCGCCTCCTGATCGAGAATGCGCCTTTAACGATTTCGTCTTATCCACGGTCTCAATCTTTGGATCAATCAGCCTCAAAATGGCGTCCAGATGACCAGGCCTCTTATGGCCTTAGGAGCTAAGGATGGCGGTTCTGGTCACCGGCGGCGCCGGCTATATCGGCGGCCACATGGCGCTGGCGCTTGCCGACGCCGGCGAGAAGCCCATCGTGGTCGACAATCTCTCGACCGGATTCGCCTGGGCCGTGCCTCCGGAAGCGACGCTTGTCGTTGGCGATTTCGGCGACCAAGACCTGATTGGCCGGTTGATCGAGGCCCATCAGATCGACGCCATCGCCCATTTCGCCGC
>DATGHD010000445.1:0-13770 GCA_035308145.1 Roseiarcus sp. | reverse complement strand
CAACCCGAGCCTCCAAATCGACGTAACTGAAAAGCGATCCACACCGCTCGTCTTCGCCGCGCATCCCTCAGCCTCCGCCAAACCGAACAGAGACAGAATCACACGACGATTCCCCTGGCCAGAGCCTTTTTCAACAGCCTGATAGGCGTCATTTCCGGGGAAAAGTACGTTCGACCTCTTCAATCTGTTCGCAGGTCAGCGGTCTCACGCGCGATCCGCGAAGGAGCAGGAACAGCTTCGCCGTCTCCTCGAGCTCCTCGATTGCGTAGACGGCCGCTTCGAGCGTTGCGCCGGAGACGACCGGCCCGTGGTTCGATAAGAGAACCGAGTTGTGGTTGTCGGCCAAAGATTCGATCGCCTTGGCGAGCGCCGGATCGCCGGGCCTGAAATAGGGCGCGAGCGGCAACCGCCCAATCTTCATGACGAAATAGGGCGTCAGCGGCGGGATGCAATTGGCGTGATCGAGGCCATCCATGCACGAGACAGCCGCGGAATAGGTGGCGTGAAGGTGCACGATGGCGCCCGCCGAAGGTCGTCTTGCGTAAACCGCCAAATGCAGCACCGCCTCTTTGGAGGGCGGATCGCCGGATATCAGGCGGCCGTCACGATCGAGTTTCGACAGCCGGGCGGGATCGAGGCGGCCAAGGCTCGAGTTCGTCGGCGTGATGAGATAGCCGTCCTGCGTTCTGACGCTGATGTTGCCGCTGCTGCCCGCGCTCAAGCCCCGCTCGAAGAGCGAGAGCCCGAAGGCGCAGATTTCGGCGCGCAGCCGGTTCTCGGCCGAGGCGCTCATATTTGCTTCATTCACGTGAGCACGCTCCACGCTTTGAGGAAGAAATCCGGCGCACCAAAATTTCCCGATTTGAGCGCCAGGGCCAAGGGCCGCTCCCGCGAGCTGGAATCGGCCATGGTCCACGGCGCGCCGGGATCGATCTCGGCGCCGATGCGCAGGCGTTTGACGCCGAGCGCCTCGACCACCGCCCCGGAAGTCTCGCCGCCGGCAACGATGAGGCGGCCGACGCCGAGATCGTCGACAAGGCCGCGCGCAATCCCCGCCAGCGCGCGCTCGACCATTTCGCTGCTCGCCTTGGCGCCCAATTTCGTCTGGATCGTTTTCACTTCCTCGGGAGACCCGGTCGAATAGATCAGAATGGGCTCCCGGCCAACGCGCGGCCCGGCCCAGGCCAGCGCCGCCTCGACCGCGCGTCCGCTTTCCAGGAGGGCTAGGTCGAGCCTGAGGCTTGGATGACGCTTACGCATGACTTCGACCTGCGCCCGCGTCGCCTCCGAGCAGCTTCCGGCGATGACGGCCCTTAGTCCCTGCGCGGGCGGCAAAGCGTTCGCGACGACGCCGGCTGCAACAAGGCCGCGCCGGCGAATGGCGCCCGCCAATCCCCAGGCAAGCCCGGAGCCGCCGGTGGCAAGCGGCATATCAACAGAGGCTTCGCCAAGCGTCTCCAAATCGCGATTGTCGATCGCGTCCGCGATCGCCAGACCGATCGACTGCGCCGTGAGCGCCGCAACGCCGTCGCGAACCGCAGTCGGCCCCTTCGAGACTTTCGCAAAATCGATCAATCCGACTTTTCGCTTGGTCTGCCGGGCCAACACCCTGACGAGGTTGGCGTCCGTCATCGGCGTCAGCGGGTGATGCCGCATGCTGCTTTCATTGAGCGGAACGTCGCCAACGAAGAGATGACCTTTGTAAATCGTGCGTCCATTCTCGGGGAAGGCCGGGCAGGCGATGGTGAAATCGGCGCCGAGCTCGTCCATGAAGGCTTCCGCAACCGGGCCGATATTGCCTTGGGGCGTCGAATCGAAGGTCGAGCAATATTTGAAGTAGAAGCGGCGGCAGCCCGCGGCGCGAAGCCAGCTTAGCGCGGCCAACGACTGTTCGACCGCGCTCGCCGCGGGGATTGTGCGGGTCTTCAACGCGACGACGACGGCTTCGGCGTCATCGGGGGGCTGCCCGCCCGGCGGAACGCCGATTGTTTGGATCGCCCGCAATCCTTGCTTGACGACCATGCTCGCAAGATCGGTCGCTCCGGTGAAATCGTCTGCGATGCATCCGAGCAGCATGGCCATTCGTGACGTTCCAAGACCGCCGTCGACTCAACCTCAAGTCGCCGCGCGACCGTTCAACGCGGCCGGCGGGCTCGCCGGCGCAGCCTCTAGGCTTGATCTTAAGCCCGCGGCCTTCTCGTAGCACTGTCTCGACGCGAGGAGATGCTGATGGCAAAGCCTGACGAGCGACTCGCGATCGCATTGCTCGATCGCCGCGATCATTTCCCAATGCTCCTGACGCGCTTTCTCCAAATAGCCCGGATAGGTCAGGCAATAGAAGCGTATCCCGTGCGTGCGCAGGGCGAACTGACGAATGGCGTCCTCCAGGTACGAGTTCCCGGTCTTGGAAAAGAGCAGCTCGTGAAAGTTGACGTTTGCATGAAAGACCGCGCCAAGATCATTGCTGGCGACGGCTGCGTCGTGGATGACTTGAACCCTCTTGAGGTCCTCGATGTCCTCCTTGCCGAGCGGCATCGGAATCAGGTTAGCGGCGTGGCCCTCGAGAAGATTGCGCAGCACATAAAGCTGTTGGATCTCGTCTTCTCGGTAAGCCCTGACCATCGCGCCGCGATTTGGCACGCGTTCGACAATGCCCATTTGCTCCAGATCGGCCAAGCCCCGCCGGATGACGTGACGTTTTACGGTGAAACGCCGCATCAGGTCGTCTTCGATGAGCCGCTCGCGCGGATGAAGTCTGCCGAGGACGATGTCCTCTTCGAGGGAGGACACGACCGCATCCAGCAGCTCCGCATCGCCTCGCGAGGCGAAGGTCTCGCCGCCTTCGGTCTCGACGCCTGGGGGATGAATGTTGGCCTTCATAGGTCTCCCGAATGATCCGCTTGCGCCGCCGCGCAGGCGCCTCCTTGCAACTATGTCACGCAACTGCGCTCTACAAAGCCTCGCCGGAAAAATGCGCCGAAAGGTTCGCCAGCACCAAATCCTCCATTGCGCTGCGCGTCTGCTCGGTGGCGCTGGCTCGGTGAGGTTGAAGCACCACGGTCTCGAGACGCCAAAGCGCCTCTGGCGCGTTGGGCTCATCGACGAAGACGTCGAGGCCCGCCCCGCCGAGGCGGCCTTCGGTCAGGGCCGCGACGAGGGCCGGCTCGTCGACGAGGCTGCCGCGCGCCACATTGACGAGAAGCCCTTGCGGCCCGAGCGCATCAAGTACCCGTTTGTCGATGATATTTCGCGACTGAGGCCCGCCGGACGCGGCAAGAATGAGCGCGTCGGAGACCTCAGCCAACGCCAGCGCCGTCGGGTGGAAAGGATAGGGACTGTCCGCGAAGGCGTGAAGATCAGTATAGGCGATGTCTTTGCTGAATCCGCGCGCCCGCTCGGCGATCGCGCGGCCGACCCGCCCCAATCCGACAATGCCGATCCGCATGCCAGTGACTTTGCGTCCAAGCGGCAGGCCGGCGCCGGGCCGCCACTGGCCCGCGCGCACAAAACGATCGCCCTGACATATGCGGCGCGCTGTCGTGATGAGCAGGCCTATCGCCAGGTCCGCGACATCCTCCGTCAGCAAGCCGGGCGTCGTCGTCACGCGGATCGACCGCTTACGCGCCCGATCAAGATCGACCGCGTCGGTCCCGACGCCGCGGATGGCGATAATCTCCAGCGCGGTCAATTTGTCGACGATTTCGGTTGGCGCGCCCTTCGCGCCGGAGGTGACGATCGCGCGAATCGCCGGAGCGATGTCGCTTAAGGCGACTGCGCCGGCATAGAGGCGGTGAACGCGATAGGCCGCGTCGAGACGCGCTTCGCCGCGTTCGGAGAACCGATCGAGGAGGAGAACATCCGGCTTCATTGACGCCCGCCTCCTTTTCGTTCGACCGTCGTGCGAACGGCGCCAAGTCCCGGCAGGTCGGCATGGAGGACGACCGGCGGCGTCACGAACATGACGCCGGTCAAAGATCCCGTCGTGACGATGCTGCCGGCGCTCAAGCCGCCCGCCGCGCGCGCGCCGACATTGGCGAGCCACAGCAACAATCGCAGAGGATCGCCGGCCGGATTGCCGCCGGTCGTGTCGGCGCGAACCTCGCCATTGATGGTCATGATCGCCCTCTGCCGCAAAGGATCGACATCCGCCAACGCCGCCGCGCTCTCTCCAATGATGAGAGCGCCGTGATTCAACTGGTCGGCGACATGGCTCGGCCGGCTCTGCGACGCCCAGCCGACGAAGCGCGTGTCTGATATTTCGATGGCGGGATGCACAGACTCGACGGCGGCCTTCACCTCATCAAGCGAATAGGCTTTTTCGCGCGTCGGCAAATCGCGGCCGAGCCGGTAGGCGATCTCGGCTTCGGCGCCGACCAGGTTGAACCCACTCGCCGGCAATGCCGCGCCGTCGCGATAAAACGTCGAATCGGCGATCGCCGCGCAGGCCGGAGTGGCGTCAGAGGAGCCTGCGCCCACCTTCCAGGCCGCCGCGCGCCGCGCCAGGCTTGAAAAGACCGCGCCCTGAATCGCATAAGCCTCGTCGATATCCGCTGGGCGGCAATCTTCCGGCAGCGCGGTCAGCCATTGCCGCGTGCGCCGGGCTTCGAGCAGCAGCGTCGCCGCCTTGCTGAGCTTATCGGGCGTCATGCCAAAGTCTCAGTTGCAACGGACAAAAATCGCCGGCGCAAACCATGCCGCCTCCTAAAGTCCGTATCGCTTGCGCCAAACGAGGCCCGCCGTCGTCTCGCCGAGCGGGCGGTATTCGCATCCGACCCAGCCGCGATAGCCGAGCCCGTCGATCCGTCTGAACACGTAGTCCCAGGCGATTTCGCCGGTTCCCGGTTCGTTGCGGCCGGGCGCGTCCGCGAGCTGCATATGGGCGATCGTCGGCAAGAGCTTCTCCATCCGCCGCGTGATGTCGCCTTGCGCGACCTGACAATGGTAGATGTCGAACTGCAGGCCGATCCGATCGCCGCCGACCGCCTCGATGATCGCGGCGCCTTGCTCCTGCGTGCGCAAAAAGAACCCCGGGATGTCCCGTTGATTGATCGCCTCGAGGACGAGCTTGACGCCGGCTCCCGCGGCCGCTTCCGCCGCCCAGGCCAAATTGGCCGCGTAGACGGCCGCCGCCGTCTCGTTGCTCGCCTCGGCAGGTTGGACGCCGGCCATGACGTGAACGAGGCCGCAATCGAGCGCGGCGGCGTATTCAAGCGCCCGCTTCAGCCCATCGCGGAACCTGCCCTGCCCGCCCGGAACGCAGGCGAAGCCATTCGCGCCGCCCTCGGCGGGGTCGCCGGTCGGCGTGTTGATGAGCGCCTGCTTCAGCGCGCAGGCGTTGAGACGGGCGCGAAGGTCCGCCGCCGCATATTCGTACGGCGAAGCATATTCGACGGCCGTGAAGCCGGCCCTTGCCGCCGCGTCGAAGCGTTCAAGAAAGGGCAGCTCGGTGAAGAGCCACTTCAGATTGGCGCATAGCTTCGGCATGGCTGAGCTTCTTGCTTTGAGCGACCCGGCGATGGCGCGTCTTTCAAACGCTGCGCGGTCATCCGCTGTACTCCAAGACGCAAAGGCCGGCGTGATGATCGGTGGTGAAGACGACGCCCTTCTTATCGACAAAGACGTCGCACATCTGAATGACGGGCGCCCGCCCCGGCTTGCCGTCCATCATCTTGGCCGGCGCGGGGGGAACGAGCGCTCCGACCTCGATCGGCGCATATTTGTTGCGGATGTCGAAGACGCGCAGCCCAGCGTTCTGGTAGGTGGCGAAGATCAGCTCCGAGCTGACGAAGCTTCCCGGCCGGTTCTCGTGGATGTTGTGCGGCCCGAAATGGCCCGGCCGGCTCTTGTAGTCGGCGTCGCCCGGCTGGGGAAAGGTCGAAATGCTGACCGGGTTGCTCTTCTCGCGGATGTCGAAGACCCAGATCGGCTTGTCGCCGTCCTCCTGATGGTCGAGAACCGATTCGTCGACCACGATCAACAGATCGCGGTCCGGCAGCGGCAGGGCGTTGTGCGTCCCGCCTCCGTATGGCGGCGCCCAGATCTTGTGCGTGATCAGCTTCGGCTTGGTACGATCGGCGACGTCGACCACCGCGAGGCATCCGTCGCGCCAGCTGCAATAGGCCGTATCGCCGTGCACGATCGGGTGATGGAGCCCATAGCGGCCATATTCGAGCGGCCAGTGAGGGGTTTCGCCCGCCGCGCGGTTCATGCCGGGAAGCCAGAACCTTCCGGCCTCGCGCGGCTTGGCCGGGTCGCTCACATCGATGGTGATAAGGATATAGTCGCTGAAACCGTCGATCAGCGCCGAGGCATAGGCCCATGGTCCGCCGACGTACCAAATGCGGTGCAGGCCGATCCCTTCGATCGGCATGAAGCCGATTTGGCGCGGGGCCTCGGGCTTTGAAATATCCCAGACCGACATGCCGGCGGTCCAGGTCCTGCCCTTGGTCGATTGCGCGGCGAAATCGGTGGACCTGCCCTTGTAGTAGCTCTTGTCGTCGGCGAAAGCAGGCAGGGCCTTCATGTCCCGCGCATTGACAACCATGAGAAGATCGTCGTGGGCCTGGAGGTGGATGTTCCAGGTGTGGGTCGGCGCGGCGATGTACGAAACAAACCGCGGGTTTTTCGGGTCCCTGACGTCGATGACGCTGAACCCTTGCGAATACATGTGTCCGACATAGGCGTAGCCGCGATGCACCATGAGCTGATTGCCGTCGGGACGGCCGCCCTGATCGCTGAAGCCGATGAGGCGCATGTTCCGCGCATAAGTCGGGACCGGAAGCTCTGCCATCATTCTCTCCGCCGCAAGATTTACATTTGATCGCGGCCGCTAAGCCGCGGCCTTACCCTTGCCCATGATCAATGAAACGATTTCGTGCTCGTTCGAGTCCTTGGTCAGAACCTCGGCCGCTTTTTGGCCGCGATGCAGGATCGCCACGCGATCCGTCACCGCGACCACGTCGAGGATGTTGTGCGTGATGAAAATGACCGCGACGCCCTGTGAAGCCAGCTGACGGGTCAGCGCCAGCACCTTGCGTTGCTCGGGCACGCTCAAAGCCGCGGTCGGCTCGTCAAGGATGACCATCTTCGCCTTCCAGCGGATCGCGCGCGCCACCGCAATCGCCTGCCGCTGGCCGCCCGAAAATTCGTCCACCTCGGCGCGCAGCGAAGGAATATGGATGTCGAGCTGCTCCAAGGTTTTGCGCGCGTCCTCTTCCATCGCCCGATGGCGCATCAGGAGGAACAGACCTTTGAAGGGGCCCCAGCCAAGTTCGCGGCCGATGAACAGATTGGACGCCGCGTCGAGGTTCGGGATCAGCGCCAGATCCTGGAACACGGTTTCAATCCCCAAAGACCGGGCGGCGGTGGGCGAAGCGATGACGACCGGTTTGCCCTCGCATTCAATCGTTCCGGCGTCCGGCGCGTAGACGCCGGAAATGCTCTTGATCAGCGTCGATTTGCCGGCGCCATTGTCGCCGAGGAGCCCCAACACTTCGCCGCGACGGACGTCGAGATCGACGTTTCGCAGCGCCTGGATGCTGCCGAATTGCTTGCACAGGCCGCGAATGCGCAAGAACGGCGGCGCCTCCGCCGGGTCAGAATTTTGGATCGTTGACGCCATCTTCGCTCCATCCGCCTGGCGATCGGCGACGCTCATTTCATGATCCGGATTTTGCCGCGCTGTATCGACAACAGCACGGCGCCGACCAGGACCATGCCGGTCAGCACGATCTGCACGTCGGTCGAAACGCCAAGGATGATAAGTCCGTTGGCCAAAGTGCTCATGACGAGACTGCCGACAATCGTGCCGAGAATCGAGCCGCGGCCGCCGGTCAGCGACGTGCCGCCGATCACGACGGCGGAAATTGCGGTCAGCTCGAATCCGGTGCCCATGGTCGGGCTTCCCGAGCCGATTTCAGACGTCAATATGCCGCCGCCGAGCCCGGCGAGCATGCCGGAAATCGCGAAGACGATGACTTTGACTTGATCGACCGGCAGGCCGAGCTCGCGGGACTTGTCCTCATCGCCCCCTATCGCGAAAACATAGCGACCGAAGGCCATCTTGGTCAGGGCGAACGACGCCACGAGCGCGAGCGCGATGACAATGAAGAAAGGCGCGGGCGGGATGCCGACATCGGCGAAGAGCCCGCTGAACGGTATCGGCACCGGCCATCCTTTGCCGATGACGAGCACCAGCCCGCGCGCCACCGAAAGCATGCCGAGCGTCACGACAAAGGACGGGATGCGGCCATAGACAAAGACGATTGCGTTGACGAGGCCGATCAAGAGACCAATCACCGGCGCGAGGAAGAACGCGGCGCCGCCGATTTGCGTGCTGGCGAGAGCGGAGAGCGTGCCGACCAAGGCCATGGTCGAACCGACCGAAAGATCGATGCTGCCGATCAGGATGACGAAGGTCATGCCGATCGCGACGACGCATTGGACCGCGCTGTTCTGGAGGATGGTTTCGAAATTGCCGACGGTCAAAAATATGCTGGGCGACATGGCGCCGAAAAAGACGATGAGCACGACGAGAGCCGCGTAGGCGATGTATTTGCCCACGATGTCCGACGGCTTGAAGCCGCCGTCCAGTTTTTGTCCGTTCGAATCGAGTCCTTTGCCTAAGATCTTGATGTCGAAGGCCATCCTGACCATCCGTCGCTTTTCAACTTGAGAGCGGCGGGCCGCCCGCTTCTTTTTGAGAAAGCGGGCGGACGCCTTGAGGTCGGATTATTGCAGAGTCAACGGCGGAATCTGCGTCTTTGCGTTGGGGTTGAACGTCAGCATGTACTGCTTGATGTCGAAGGACGGCAGATGATCGATATACTGATCCTTGAACTTGTCGAATCCAGCCGCGTCGACCCCGACGTCTTCGATACGGGAGAAATCCGACAGCGGCTTGTGGCCGTGCAAATAGTCGTAGGCGATCATCGTGGCGAAGCCGACCATGACCCAGTGGCCGCCGATCGAGTAGACATAATTGGTCTTGGCCTTGATCAGATCCAGCGCTTGCGGGTTGAGGTCGGTGGCGCCGATGATCATCTCCTTGTCCCGGCCCGCCTGCTTGATGGCCCGGTAGGCGCCGACGCATAGCGCGTCATTATAGCAAAAGACGCCGTCGATCGTGCCGCTCGGATGGGCCGACAAGAGGTTCTGCATCAATTGGTAGCCGTTATCCTCGGTCTGGAGGGCGCCGAGCTCCTGCACCATCTTGACGCCTTCGCTGGCGTGGGCCGCGATCGCGTCATGCATGCCCTTGGTTCGCTCTTGATTGTTGGCGTCGCCGGGCGTCCCTTCGACTCCGACGAAATTCTTGGCGCCATGCGCAATCAAGTATTCCCCGATCTTGCGGCCGCACTCGACATTGTCGGGACCGACGAAGGTCAGGTACGGATTGTCCGGATTGTTGGCCGGGAAGCCGGGGTAACGGTCAGTCGCGACGGCCGGCACCTTGGCGCGGTTCGCCAGCCTGATGATCGCCGGCGCGTTCGCCGCCGACACGGGCACAAAGAGCAGCGCGTCGATATGTTTCGACAGCAGTGATTGAACGTCGTTGATTTGTTTGTCCTCTTTTCCCTGCGCGTCGACGACGTCGAGCGTGACGTCGAGTTGCTTCGCGACGAACTGGGCGTAGTCGATGATCCTTACCCAAGCCGGGTCGTTCAAAAGCGGAACTGACGCTCCGATCACTAGCTTTTTGTCCTGGGCCGCTGCGGGGGACATCTGCGCTGCCGCTCCAGTCAAAGCGACAAGCGCCGTCGTCGTCACCGCGAGACGGCGGAGCCTTCTGCCAAGCCCTCTCATTTCATTTCCTCCAAAAAAGCGTCGTTCCTTCCGTTGCCGGGGCGACGGCGCCTAACCTACGGTCAGGCGACACATTGTCAATGAGATTATCAATAATCTTGTTGACAAAATGCCGCATGCTGGGTCGGGCAGCCGAGATCGCGAGGGCCGCGTTGAACGGAGCCGGCAATGGCGTGATTTCGAGCGTGGCGCTCGATGAGCGCGCCATCAGTCGCGACCGCGGCCAACATCGACGGCGCAGTCTTCGCTCGCAAAAGAATCACGATTGCCGCGGCGCTCCCAACCTTTCGAGAGTCCGCTTATGTACCCTATGCGGCGATCGACCGGCGAGCGGCGCCATTGGCATGGTAAAAAACTGTAACTCTTTCGCGCGCATTTTCAGCAACTCTTCTTAACTCTAGGCGCAACGATTTCGTACCAATTATTGAAAATCTGAACGATCAGGCGCAACGTCCGCTTAATCCAATGTGACGGGCGAGTCCTGCGTGCGACCCCGCCCTCAGCGCGCCGAGGCCAACGATGCGCAATGAAACGATCGCGATTCACGGCGGCTTTGATTCCGATCCGACGACCAAAGCCGTGGCGGTGCCAATCTATCAAACGGTCGCCTATTCCTTTGATAGCGCCGATCACGGCGCCGCTCTGTTCAATCTGGAGGCCGAGGGCTTCCGCTACAGCCGGATCTCAAATCCGACCAATGAGGCGCTCGAGCGACGCGTCGCCGCGCTCGAAGGCGGCGCGGCGGCTCTCAGCGTCGCCTCGGGTCAGGCGGCGCTGGCCTATGCTTTGCTCACGCTCGCCGATCATGGCGGCAACATCGTCGCTCCGCCGCAGCTCTACGGCACCACGCACACGCTGCTCGCGCATATCCTTCGCCGCCAGGGAATCGAGGCGCGGTTTGCGGCAAGCGATCAGCCGGAGGCGATCGAGCGCCTGATCGACGAAAGCACCCGCGCGGTGTTCTGCGAGAGCATCGGCAACCCAGCCGGCAATATCTGCGACATCGAGGCTTTTGCCGAAGTGGCGCATCGACACGGCGCGCCGCTCGTCGTCGACAATACGGTCGCGACGCCCATCCTGCTGAAGCCCATCGCTTACGGCGCGGATATCGTCGTTCATTCCTTGACCAAATTCATGGGCGGCCACGGCGCCGTCATGGGCGGCGCGATCGTCGACGCCGGCGCTTTTGATTGGGCGGCCAACCCTAAGCGGTTCCCGATGTTCAGCGAGCCGGACGAATCGTACCATGGCCTCGTCTATGTCGAGCGTTTCGGCCGCAAGGCCTATATCGCGAGGGCGCGCAGCGTCTACCAGCGCACGATGGGAGCGGTGCTCGCGCCGCTCAGCGCCTTTCTGTTGCTGCAGGGCATCGAGACCGTCGCCCTGCGCATTGACCGTCACGTCGAGAACGGTCGCAAAGTCGCGGAATTCCTGCGTCAGGACCCGCGCGTCGAATGGGTGAACTACGCCGGTTTTTCGGACAGTCCCTTCCATCGATTGGCGCAGAAATACCTCGCGGGCCGCGCCTCTTCCTTGATGACCTTCGGCGTCAAAGGCGGATTCGAAGCCGGCAAGGCGTTCTATGACGCGCTGAAGCTCGTCAAGCGCCTGGTCAATATCGGCGACGCCAAGTCGCTCGCCTGTCATCCCGCCTCCACCACGCATCGCCAGATGACGACGCAAGAGCAGGCGAAGGCCGGCGTCGGGCCGGAGACAATCCGCATCAGCGTCGGCATCGAGCACATCGACGACATTATCGAGGATCTCGATCAGGCGCTTGCCGCGGCCGCGCGGTTGCGTCCGGCTCTCGCGGCGGAATAAGGCGGCTCGCCATGCCTCTCACCATCGTCAAGCCAATCTCCGCCCTCAGCGCCCAGGTGCGCGACATTCGCGAGCGCCGGCTGCGGCGCGGCACGATTCGCGATCGCGCAAGGCGCATCGAGATCGGCATCGTCAACAACATGCCGGATTCGGCGCTCGCCGCCACCGAACGTCAGTTCGGCGCCGTGTTGGAATCCGTCTCCGCTCAGGCGGACGTGCAGCTTCGCTTCTACGCCTTGCGTCAGATTCGCCGCTCGAGCGAGGCGCGCGAGCATCTTTCGCAGCTCTACGCCGACGCCGAGGCGTTGGGCTATCAGGATCTCGACGCGCTCATTGTGACGGGCGCGGAGCCGAACGCGCCTGATCTCACGCACGAGCCGTACTGGCGATCGCTGACCTCGGTGATCGACTGGGCGGAAGCCAATACGATCTCGACCATTCTTTCGTGCCTCGCCGCCCATGCCGGCGTCTTGCATCTGGACGGCGTGGCGCGCCGTCCGCTCGAAGAGAAATGCTCGGGGCTCTACGCTTTCGAAGTCGTGGCGCAGAGCGCCTTGACTCCCGAGATCGGCGCGCCGTGGCTTGTTCCGCATTCGCGCCACAACGGCCTCAGCGAAGACGAGCTTGAAGCCAAGGGCTACGCGATCCTCACCCGCTCGCCAGATGCGGGGGTTGATCTCTTCGTCAAGCAAATGCGAAGCCTGTTCGTCTTTTTGCAAGGCCATCCCGAATACGAGGCTGACTCGCTCGCCCGCGAGTATCGTCGCGACATGACGAGGTTCCTGCGTTGCGAACTTAACAGCCCGCCGATTCCGCCTGAAGGGTACTTTTCGCCCGAGACGACGCAGGCGCTCGCCGCATTCGCGGCTCACGCCCGAGCCGAGCGTCACCCCAAATTGATGTCGGCCTTTCCCGCTGACGCCGCCGGACCGGCCGAAGCGCCATGGCGCGACACCGCGATGCGGCTCTATGGCGCATGGCTCGGCCTTATCGCCGAACGTAAGGCCGAGGCTTCCCAAGAAACGTCATCGCTCGCGACGCGATGGGGCGGCTGAGCGGGGCGATGCTCATGGCTTATCAATCGGGACAAGAGCTGGAGCCGTCGGCCGCGGGCCTTGCGCGCGTCTGGCCCGAGGCGGACTCTGCCGCCTTTCGCCGGGCGATGCGGGAATTCGCCAGCGGGGTGACGATCATCGCCGCGGGCGAAGGCGAAGCCCGCAACGGCTGTACCGCGACCTCGGTCTGCTCGCTCTCTCTTGATCCGCCGACGCTCCTCGTCTGTCTCGATCGCGCTTCGGCGACGCTGGCGACGCTCAGGGCCAGCGGCGTCTTCGGCGTGAGCGTGCTCGCGGCCGACCAAGCCGCGCTTGCCGAGCGCTTTGCCGGCCGCGATGGCGTCAGAGGCGCGTCGCGGTTCGCCGCCGGCAAATGGACCGGACTGATCACCGGCGCCCCGCTGCTGCAAGGCGCGGTCGCTCATATCGACTGCTGTGTCGAGGAGACGATCGAGCGTCATACCCACGCCATCGTCATCGGCCGCGTCGTCATGGCCGTCGTCACGCCGGCGCGCCCGCTTGCCCACTGGCGCGGTCAATCCGCGCCGCTTTATCTGGCGGACTTCCGCGCGTGACGCGCCTTGCGCCGTCGGAGCTTCGCGCTGCGCGCGGTGCGGCTCACCCGACGCCAACGCAAATGTGGCTTCACGCGCTCGAAGCGATCGCGCCGATCGCCAACCATCCGACGCGCGTCTTTCCAGGCGTCATCAACGAGCTCGGCCGGCGGCTCGCCGTAAAGCCGGCGCTTCTCTCCGATCGCGAGACGCTGACCTACGTCGGTCTTGCGGCGCGGATGAACCGTTACTCACGATGGGCGCTCGCGGAAGGAATTCAGCGCGGTGACGCCGTTTGTTTGCTGATGTCCAACCGTCCGGAATTCGTGGCTATCTGGCTTGGGATCGTCCAGGTTGGCGGCGTCGTCGCGCTGCTCAACACGAATCTGACCGGCGCCGCGCTCGCCCATTGCATCGAGGTCGCCGCGCCTCGTCATATCATCGTCGCGGCGGAGCTCGCGGAAGCTTTCGCCTCGGCCGCGCCGCTGCTGACGCGGCCTGCCGCCGTCTGGCGCCATGGCGAGGCGGCGCTCGCC
>DATGHD010000444.1:0-10039 GCA_035308145.1 Roseiarcus sp. | reverse complement strand
GCTCAATCTCGAGAGCGACAATGTCGGCATCGTCATTTTCGGCGCCGACCGCGACATCAAGGAAGGCCAGACCGTCAAGCGCACCGGCGCGATCGTCGATGTGCCGATCGGCAAGGAATTGTTGGGCCGCGTCGTCGACGCGCTGGGCAATCCAATCGACGGCAAGGGTCCGATCAACGCCGCAAAGCGGGCTCGTGTCGACATCAAAGCGCCGGGCATCATTCCGCGCCGCTCCGTGCACGAGCCGATGGCCACTGGCCTTAAGGCCATCGACGCGATGATCCCGATCGGCCGCGGCCAGCGCGAATTGATCATCGGCGACCGCCAGACCGGCAAGACGGCGATCGCGCTCGATACGATCTTGAACCAGAAGCCGCTCAACGCGTCGGGCGACGAGAAGATCAAGCTCTATTGCGTCTATGTCGCCGTCGGTCAGAAGCGCTCGACCGTCGCGCAATTCGTCAAGGTTCTCGAAGAGCAGGGCGCGCTCGAATATTCGATCGTCGTCGCGGCCACCGCTTCAGACCCGGCGCCGATGCAGTTCCTCGCGCCCTTCTCCGGCTGCGCGATGGGCGAATATTTCCGCGACAACGGCATGCACGCCTTGATGATCTACGACGACCTCTCCAAGCAGGCCGTCGCCTATCGTCAAATGTCGCTGCTGCTCCGCCGCCCGCCGGGCCGCGAAGCCTATCCGGGCGATGTCTTCTATCTGCATTCGCGCTTGCTCGAACGCGCCGCCAAGTTCAACGAGGACAATGGATCGGGCTCTTTGACCGCGCTGCCGGTGATCGAAACCCAGGCGAACGACGTCTCCGCCTATATTCCGACCAACGTGATCTCGATCACCGACGGCCAGATCTTCCTCGAGACCGATCTCTTCTATCAGGGCATTCGCCCGGCCGTGAACGTTGGTCTTTCGGTGTCGCGCGTCGGCTCGTCGGCCCAGACCAAGGCGATGAAAAAGGTCGCCGGCAAGATCAAGCTCGAACTCGCGCAATATCGCGAGATGGCGGCTTTCGCGCAGTTCGGCTCCGACCTCGACGCGACGACCCAGCGCTTGCTCAATCGCGGCGCGCGTCTGACCGAGCTTTTGAAGCAGCCGCAATTCTCGCCGCTCAAGATGGAGGAGCAGGTCTGCGTGATCTACGCTGGCGTCAACGGCTATCTCGATAAGCTGCCGGTCAATCGGGTGAGGGCTTTTGAAGATGGGTTGCTCGCGAGCTTGCGCGGCAAGAACACCGATATTCTCGAAGCGATCCGCTCGTCCCGCGACCTTGCCGCCGACACCGAAGCCAAGCTCAAGTCGGCGGTCGAGTCCTATACGCAGAACTTCAGCTAAGCAGGGTTTTCTCTTTGATCGGAGTCTTCTTGCTCAGCGGCTTACCCTCACCCCAGCCCTCTCCCGCAAGCGGGAGAGGGGGCGCGCGGAAGCTTTCGTTAGCGCCGAGAATTCATGCAAGGCGCGCGATAATCCCTTCTCCCGCTTGCGGGAGAAGGTGGCGCGGAGCGCCGGATGAGGGGTCACGCAAGGCGCCTAGAGAGACCAGTCGATGCCGTCCCTAAAGGACCTCAGAAACCGGATCGCCTCCGTCAAGTCGACGCAGAAGATCACCAAGGCGATGCAGATGGTCGCGGCGGCGAAATTGCGTCGCGCGCAAAGCGCCGCCGAGTCCGCGCGCCCCTATGCCGATCGTGTCGAGACCGTGCTTGCCAATCTGGCGGCGGGCGCGGGCGGACAGGGCCCGCGGCTTCTCTCTGGAACCGGCTCGGATCAGGTCCACCTTCTGCTAGTCTGCACGGGCGAGCGTGGCCTTTGCGGCGCTTTCAACACCGCCATCGTGCGTTTGGCGCGCGAGAAGGCGAACGCCCTGATCGCCGCGGGCAAGACCGTCAAGATCATGTGCGTCGGCAAGAAGGGCTATGATCAGCTTCGTCGCGGGTTTGAAAAGCAAATCATCGAGCTGATCGATCTCCGCGGTGTGCGCACGATCGGCTACGGAAATGCTCAGCCGATCGCCAAGAAAGTGCTCGAGCGCTTCGAGGCCGGCGAATTCGACGTCTGCACGCTCTTTTATTCGCGGTTCAAATCGGTGATCGCGCAAATACCGACAGCCCAGCAGATCATTCCGCCCGGGTTCGATGAGAGCGGTAAGGACCAGGATTCGAAAGTCAGCTACGACTACGAGCCCGACGAAAACGACATCCTGACCCAGCTCTTGCCGAGCGCGGTGGCGGCGCGAATCTATCGCGCGCTGCTCGAAAACATGGCCTCGTTTTATGGCGCGCAAATGAGCGCGATGGACAACGCCACCCGCAACGCTGGCGAGATGATCAAGAAGCAGACGCTGCGCTACAACCGCACCCGCCAGGCGATGATCACCAAAGAACTGATCGAAATTATCTCGGGCGCGGAAGCGCTCTGACCGTCTACTAAAGCGAGGACTTCAGACCCATGGCGAACGCCAACAGACCCTCAGGGCGCGTCACTCAAGTGATCGGCCCGGTTGTCGACGTGAAGTTCGAGGGGCACCTGCCTGAAATTCTCAACGCGCTCGAGACAACCAACCATGGCAATCGCCTGGTGCTCGAAGTGGCGCAGCACCTCGGCGAAAGCGCAGTGCGCTGCATCGCGATGGACACGTCCGAAGGCTTGACGCGCGGCCAGGAAGTGACCGACACCGGCCAGCCGATCGCCGTGCCGGTCGGCGAGGCGACGCTCGGGCGGATCATGAACGTCATCGGCGAGCCGGTCGACGAGGCGGGCCCGATCCAGGGCGAGGCGCTGCGCGCGATCCATCAGCCGACGCCGAGCTACGCCGAGCAATCGACGGAAGCGCAGATTCTCATCACCGGCATCAAGGTGATCGATCTTCTCGCGCCCTACGCCAAGGGCGGCAAGGTCGGCCTCTTCGGCGGCGCGGGCGTCGGCAAGACCGTGCTCATCCAGGAGCTGATCAACAACGTCGCCAAGACCCACGGCGGCAATTCGGTCTTCGCCGGCGTCGGCGAACGCACCCGCGAGGGCAACGACCTTTATCACGAATTCATCGAATCCAAGGTCAACGCCGATCCGCACAATCCCGACCCGAACGTTAAGTCGAAATGCGCGCTGGTCTTCGGCCAGATGAATGAGCCGCCGGGCGCGCGCATGCGCGTCGGTTTGTCCGGCCTCACCGTCGCCGAGCATTTCCGCGACCAGGGGCAGGACGTGCTGTTCTTCGTCGATAACATCTTTCGCTTCACTCAGGCCGGCTCGGAAGTCTCGGCGCTCTTGGGCCGCATCCCTTCGGCGGTCGGTTATCAGCCGACGCTCGCGACCGACATGGGCGCTTTGCAGGAGCGCATCACCACCACGACCAAGGGTTCGATCACTTCGGTGCAGGCGATTTACGTCCCGGCCGACGACTTGACCGATCCGGCGCCGGCGACTTCCTTCGCGCATTTGGACGCCACGACCGTGCTGTCGCGCGCGATCTCGGAATTGGGCATCTATCCCGCGGTCGACCCGCTCGACTCGACCTCGCGCATGCTGACCTCCGCCGTCGTCGGCGAGGAGCATTACACGGTCGCCCGCTCGGTCCAGCAGGTGTTGCAGCGCTACAAGGCGCTGCAAGACATCATCGCCATTCTCGGCATGGACGAACTCTCTGAAGAGGACAAGCAGACGGTGGCGCGGGCGCGCAAGATCCAGCGTTTCCTGTCGCAGCCCTTCGACGTCGCCGCGGTTTTCACCGGCACGCCCGGCGTGCAGGTGAAGATCGAAGATACCGTCAAGGGCTTCAAGGGCATCATCGAAGGCAAATACGACAGCCTGCCGGAAGCGGCCTTCTACATGGTCGGCACGATCGAGGACGCTGTCGCCAAGGCCAAGAAGTTGGCCGCCGAGGCCTGACGGCTCAAGGCTCAACCGGAGGCGACGATGGCCAATTTTCCCTTCGAACTCGTCTCGCCCGACAAGCTTGTCTTCAGAGGCGCGGTTGCAGACGTGCTGGTGCCGGGCAGCGAGGGCGATTTTCTCGTCCTCGCCGACCACGCGCCGGTGATGACGACGCTGAGGCCCGGCATCCTCGATATTGGCGAGGGCGCCAAGCACACGCGGCTCTTTGTTCGCGGCGGCTTTGCCGACGTGAGCCCGACAGGCCTCATCGTTCTTGCCGAAACGACCATCCCGGTCGATGAACTCAGCGCCGATCGCATTGCCGGCGAGATCCGGAACGCGGAGGAAGACCTCGCCGATGCGTCGGACGAGCAGAAACAGGCCGCCCAGGAAAAGGTCGACCGTCTGCGTGAGCTGAAGGACGCGCTGAAGATTTAGCGCGGCCGCGCCGCCCTTCTCTTCTTCCCGCTTGCGGGTAGTCCGAAGGGCCGGATGAGCGGCTGCCCAGAGGCGGACGTACGTCAAATTGAAGCCGGTCAAGAGGGCGCAATCCGTCATTGTTTGGAACGTTGGCCCGAATGCGCCGGGAAGTTGTCAAGGGCGCGAAGCGCCGCTACGCGGTCAGGACCCTTGACAACCTCTTTTCCCGGCGCGCCTGCTAGGCATTCCAAACAATGACGGATTGCGCTCTCGCCGCGGCGGCGTGTTTGCAAATCCAGGCGCCGCAGCCTCTCATCCGGCGGCTTCGCCGCCGCCCTCGCCCCGCAAGCGAAGAAGGGGAGTTAGCGAGCGCTGTACCCATGACCCTTCCTGTCGCGCCTTCGGCTATTCGCCAAGCCTATTCCCGCATCGCGCCTTACATCCGGCGGACGCCTCTCCTCGAAGCGGCCTCGCCTATCGACGCGAGCAAGCGCGTCTCTCTCAAGCTCGAATTCCTGCAACATGCCGGATCGTTCAAGCCGCGCGGCGCCTTCAACAATCTCTTGAGCGTCGCCGCGCCGGCGGCCGGCGTCGCCACCGCCTCGGGCGGCAATCACGGCGCGGCGGTGGCTTATGCCGCCGGCAAGCTTGGCTTAAGAGCGCGCATCTTCGTGCCAGAGATCGCCGCGCCGGTGAAAATCGCCAAGATCAAGGCGAGCGGCGCCGAAGTTGTCGTAAAGGGCGCGACCTATTTCGACGCGCTCGCGCTCTGCGACGCTTATGTCGCAGAAAGCGGCGCGCTCTCGATCCATGCCTATGATTCGGCGCGCACGATCGAGGGGCAGGGAACCGTCGCGCTCGAATGGGAGGAAGACCTTGCGCGCCTCGCTCTGCCGCCGCTGGACACGGTTCTGGTGGCCGTCGGGGGCGGCGGGCTGATCGCCGGGGTCGCCGCCTGGTTCGCCGACAAGGTGAAGGTGATCAGCGTCGAGCCGGAAGGCTCGCGCGCTCTGCATGATGCGTTGGCGGCCGGGCGGCCCGTCGACGTTCCGATCCAATCCATCGCCGCCGATTCGCTCGGGGCCCGACGCGTCGGCGATCTCGTTTTCGGCATCACTCAAAAGGCGGTCGCGGCGAGCGTGCTCGTTTCCGACGAGGCGATCCGCGCTGCGCAAAAGGCTCTCTGGCGCGACTTCTGCGTCATCGCGGAGCCGGGCGGCGCTGCGGCCTATGCCGCCTTGATGAGCGGCGCTTATACAGCAGCAGCCGACGAACGCGTCGGCATCTTGCTTTGCGGCGGCAACGCAAATCTCGCGACGCTGGCGCCGGAGCGTGAGGAAATAATTCCAAAGCAGATGCTCATGGCTGGGCTTGTTCCGGCCAAGACGAGGACTAAGCGATGAGCGAAGAGACGGAGCAACAAGCGGCAGGCCTGCCGGATCACCTGCTCGCCGGCTACCGCGCTTTCGTCGCCGGCCGCCTGCCCCAAGAACAGGCGCGCTTTCGCGACCTCGCCGAGCGCGGTCAGTCGCCCCGCGTGCTCGTCATCGGCTGCTGCGATTCGCGCGTCTCGCCGGAGGCGATTTTCGGCGCCGGGCCCGGCGAGCTCTTCGTTGCGCGCAACGTCGCCAATCTCGTGCCGCCCTATGGGCCGGACGCGCATCAGCACGGGACCTCCGCGGCGCTCGAATATGCGGTGATGGGCCTCAGGGTCGAGCATGTCGTCGTGATGGGCCACGCCCAATGCGGCGGCGTCACCGCCTACGTTCAGAACGAGATCGACCCCTATTCGCGCCCGCTCTCGGCCGGCGACTTCATCGGCCAATGGATGACCCTGATCGCCCCCGCCGCCAAGAACCTTGGCCCGCCGAGCGAGCCGATCGCCGACTATATCGAACGTCTCGCCAAGGAATCGATCCGTCAAAGTCTGCGGAACTTGCGCAGTTTTCCCTGGGTGAAGACCCTCGAAGAACGCGACAAGCTGAAGCTGCACGGGGCTTATTTTGGCGTCGCCGACGGCAGGTTGCAAACGCTGGACGAGACAAGCGGGGCCTTTGCGGCAGTCTTTGCGGCGTTTTGATAGGCGGTTGACCGGAAGGCTGCAAATCGTTACATGTAACGAAACGCGTTTTGTGGTGAACCTCCGTGCCGACGCCGGTCAAGAAGCGAGTGCAGAAACGCCGAGAAGCCCTTCGGGCGGCGGGTCTGCGTCCGTTGCAAATTTGGGTGCCCGATACCCGCAGGCCAGGATTTGCCGAGGAGTGTCGTCGACAATCCCGCCTGGTTGCGAAGGCGGACCGGGCGGATCAGGATTTGCAAGACTTCATGGACGCCGCTCTGGCCGATTTGTTCAAGGCGGATGAATGAGGCGCGGCGACCTTGTTACCGTCGCTATGCCCGGCGATTTCGGCAAACCGCGTCCCGCTCTCGTCATCCAATCCGATCAATTCGACGGCACCGTGAGTCTTACCGTGCTGCTGGTCTCCAGCGCATTGGTCGACGCGCCGTTGGTCCGGTTGATGGTGCAGCCAACAGAAACGAACGGGCTTCAGAAGCCTTCGCAAATCATGATCGACAAGGCGATGACGGTAAAGCGCGAGAAGCTTGGGAAGGCGATCGGTCGTGTTGACGACGAAACGATGATAGCGGTCAATCGCTCGCTCGCTCTGTTTTTGGGCATCGCCTAATTGAATTGATCATTGGCTGGCGTTCATCGGATATCGCCCAGAAGCTTACTGAATTGGATTTGCCCGCTCGGCTCGCCATCCCTCCTTCGCCATCCATGTTTTTCGTAAAAGAGGGCGGCGCGAGACCCAGACTCATCACCCGTCACCAACCAGGCGGAGCGAAGGTTCTTCGCCGCCAACCATCGCTCAGCCTCGGCAAGGAGACGCGAGCCGAGTCCGGCGCCTTGCGCCTCCGGCTTGACGAAAAGGGCGAAAATATCTCCGATGTCGGCGCGCGCCATCGAGAAGCCGAGGGCGCGTTCGCCCCTCACCGCTATAAAGGCGATGGCTCGATCGCCCTGCAGTAGATTATAAACAGCTTCGGGCGTGACGCCGACCTTGGCCAATTCTCGGCGCGTCATAAGATTTTCGAAAACCGAGGTTCGGATTTCGAAGAGCGCCTCGACGTCCGCCGCGCTTGCGCGACGGATGACGACGTCGTCTCGATTTCCCTTCACCGTACCTTCCGTTTGAGCAGCGGAAGCTTTACGCCGCCTTCTGCTTCGCCTTGAGCCAGCCGCGCTTGACGAGAAGCTCGGCGATCTGCACGGCGTTGAGCGCCGCGCCTTTGCGTAAATTGTCGGAGACGCACCACAGCATCAGGCCGTTCTCGACCGTCGGGTCTTCGCGAATGCGCGAGATATAGGTCGCGTCGTCGCCGGCCGCCTCGTGCGGCGTGATGTAGCCGCCGGGCTCGCGGCGGTCGATGACCAGGCAGCCCGGCGCGTCGCGCAAGATGTCGCGCGCTTCGTCGGCGCTGATCGGGTTCTCGAATTCGACGTTCACCGCTTCAGAATGGCCGATGAACACCGGCACCCGCACGCAGGTCGCGACCAACTTGATCTTCGGATCGAGGATCTTCTTGGTCTCCATCATCATCTTCCACTCTTCCTTGGTCGAGCCGTCCTCCATGAAGACGTCGATCTGCGGAATGACGTTGAAGGCGATGCGCTTCGGGAACTTCTTGGTCTGGACAGGATCGGAGACGAAGATCGCGCGGGTCTGGGCGAACAGCTCGTCCATCGCCTCCTTGCCAGCGCCCGACACGGATTGGTACGTCGCCACCACGACGCGCTTGATCGTCGCCTTATCGTGCAGCGGCTTCAGCGCGACGACGAGCTGGGCGGTCGAGCAATTCGGGTTGGCGATGATGTTCTTTTTGCCGAAGCCCTTGGCCGCTTCCGCGTTTACTTCCGGCACGATCAGCGGCACGTCCGGGTGCATGCGCCAGGCGGAGGAATTATCGATGACGACGCAACCCTGCGCGCCGATCCTCGGCGACCATTCCTTGGAGACGGCGCCGCCGGCCGACATCAGGCAGATATCGGTCGAGGAGAAATCATAATTCTCGAGGTTGCGGCACTTCAGCGTTTTGTCGCCGAAGGAAACGTCCGTCCCGACCGAGCGCGAAGAGGCGAGAGCGACGACTTCGCTGACCGGAAAACGGCGCTCGGCCAGCACGCTGAGCATTTCTCGGCCCACATTGCCCGTGGCGCCAACGATGGCGACCTTGAAGCCCATCTTGGTCAAGTCCTTAATCTCTTGATCGTCCTCTCCGACCGCCCTTTCGGGCCTTTCGCTGGAACCCGTCGGAGAGGAGACGGGGCCGCGAGACTAATGCTTCGCTCCGCCGGTTTTCGCGGCGGTCGTTTTCGGTTTCGACCGTTTTTCCGGCGTCGAAGCCATCTTAAAGCAAGTCTCGAAAGGATGGGCGAAGCGCCGACGCCGCTTTGGAAAACACGTCGGACGGAACAAGTCAATGTTCGAGGTCGGCGGGGCCGTTTGTTCCGGGCGGGCCAAGGAATATTTTTGGACGCGCGCTGGTCCGCCGAGAAATCAAAGGACCTCCAAATCGATCGGCGCCGCAAGGCAATGAGCCGGTGCGCCGACGCCTTGATTCCCGCACTCTGATCGATTATTTGCTCTCGCGTCGATTGCGGCCGAAGACTTGGCCTCGCATCGTTAAGATGCGTGCTGATGACCTCCCTTACATCGATATTCGAACGGCGCTTGCGCCACTCTGGCTATCTATTGGAAATTAGGAAGGCTCCCATGGCTACGGGAACTGTGAAATGGTTCAACGCGACGAAGGGCTATGGATTTATCCAGCCCGACGATGGCGGCAAGGACGTATTTGTCCATATCAGCGCGGTCGAACGCGCCGGCTTGCGCGATCTCGCGGAAGGCCAGAAGGTCGCTTATGAGATCGTCGCCGATAAGCGCACCGGCAAGTCCTCTGCGGGCAATCTGCGCGCCGCCTAAAGGCGCGTTGCCGACGGCGCGCCCGCCCGGGCCGCCTTCAGAGCGTGACGAGAGGCCTCGGCGGCGCGTCGGGGCCTTTGCCTTTTGAAGACGTCATTCAGCGACTCGAGGGGACTTTAAAGATGGCTGGAGACGCCTTTCTTGGCCTCGATATCGGAACCTCCTCCGTCAAGGCGGTGCTGATCGACGAAAATCAGCGCGTCATGGCCGAAAGCGCGCCGTCTCTTTCGCTCTCGCGGCCGTATCCGCTGTGGAGCGAACAGAGCCCAGCCGATTGGACCAAGGGCGTCGAAGCGGCAGTCGCTGATATTCGTCGTGAGGCGAGCGGGGCTTTCGGCCGTCTCGCCGGCGTCGGCCTTTCGGGCCAGATGCATGGCGCGGTGCTGCTAGGCAAGGACGACCGCGTCCTGCGGTCGGCGATTCTTTGGAACGACGGCCGCTCCTTCGCCGAATGCGCCGAGTTGGAGCGCCGCGTCCCCGATTCGCGCCAGCGCGCCGGCAATATCGCCATGGCCGGGTTCACGGCGCCGAAGCTTCTGTGGGTCGCCAAGCATGAACCGGATATTTTCGCGGCGACCGCGCGCGTGCTCCTGCCGAAAGACTATGTCCGGCTTGCCCTCAGCGGCGATCATGTCTCGGAAATGTCGGACGCTTCCGGCACGTTTTGGCTCAATGTCGCGCGACGGCGATGGGACGACGACCTGCTCGCGGCGTCGGGTTTGAGCGAAGCCGCCATGCCGCGCCTTGTCGA
>DATGHD010000443.1:0-3191 GCA_035308145.1 Roseiarcus sp. | reverse complement strand
CAAAGAGAGATCGGAGGCGAGCTCGGCGTGGTCGCTCGGCGCGTCGGCGGCGAAAAGTCGCGTATCGTCAGGCAAGATGGGCTCCGGCAACCAGGGTCCAACATAGGTCTCGCGCCGCGTTCTGGCCGCGCGCAACGCGTCAAGCGAAAGCCGCACCGCCACTGTCGACAGCCAGGCGCGCGGATCGCGGATTTCGGCCAAGTTCGCGCTCCGCCACCGCAGCCACGCCTCCTGGACCACGTCTTCCGCGCCAGCCATTTCGCCGAGCATGCGATAGGCGATGCTGAGGAGACGCGCGCGATGACGCTCGAAGGTTTGAAGATCGCCGTTCATGCCGCGCGCTTCACAACAATCGTATCGTCGGCGACGACCAGCCTCTGGCAGGCCGCGCCATGGCCGAGCCCGCGCTTCAAGGTAGGATAGACGCGCGCGCTGGCGACCGCCAAGGCGAGCGTGACGAGACCGCGCTTGCCATATCGAGCCTCGGCTGCGGCGGCGAGCGCCGGCGTTTCGGGCGAGTTCGTCGCCACGGCTTCGCCATAACGGAAGCCGAGCGAGGCTTCGTCGCCCGCGCTCTGGAGGTCGCGGCGCGCCAGCGCCGCGAGGATTTTGGCGTCGACGCCCGCTTGCAGCGCCATATCGACGCCAAGCTGCGCGCAAGGGCCGCAATCCTCGCTCATGACGGCGGCGAGCTTGGCGGCGTACCAGGCTTCGCAGGGGACGTTGTCTTGGTGCGAGGCCATTTTCTGGAACAGGCCGAACTTGAGGAAGGCCGGGGTCGAAGCGTCGAGCATTTCATGAACATAGGTCGCGTCATAGCCGAAGGCGCGCTCCATCGCGGCGACTTTGCCATGCAGGTAGGATTTGAACATCAGACTGCTCCTTCTTTCCGCGCTTGCAGATAAGCGAGCGCGATCCCGACAAGGCCGATCAGGACGACGCCGACGACTTGGGTCGCCGCGTTCATGAAATCGGCCGGAAATCCGCCGGCGAGCCATTCCGAGATGTGGAACAGCGCATGCAACGCCGGCCAAATCGCGCCGGCCAGGGCGAAAACGGCGGCGCTTCGTCCTGGCCGCAGCCCAGCGAGCATGCCGGCGCCGCTGGCGACATAGGCGAGGGCGATGTCGATGACGAAATGATGGTTGAACGGGCCGGTCGTGACGACGCCAGGCACGGTCTCATACCAATGGTGCGGCGCGACCAGCATGAGGAGGCCGTTGCCGAGATTCAAAAGACCCAAAAGCCCCGAGAGGGCGCGCGCCGACATGCGAAGTCTCCACCTCTCGCCTCTCCCCGCCACTGCGCGGGAGCGAAGCGACGAAGCCATCCACTCATGGAACGCCACGGATTGCTTCGCTTCGCTCGCAAATAACGAGGCTTGGCTTGCTTAAGACGCGCCAGCCCGAGCTTTTGTGACCGCTTATCGCCGCGCGGGATGGAATTCCCGTGAGCGGCGTGGGAGATTGCCGCCAAAACGCCGTCCGGGAGGAAACGTGGCTTACGACGCGGATGTCATCATCGTCGGCGCAGGGCTTGCCGGGCTTGTCGCGGCCTGCGAACTGGCCGAGGCGAAAAGAAAAGTCATCATCCTTGACCAGGAGCCGGAGCAGTCGCTCGGCGGGCAATCTTTCTGGTCCCTCGGCGGCCTGTTCCTTGTCGATTCGCCCGAACAGCGGCGGATGCGCATCCGCGATTCGTACGACCTGGCGCTCGAAGACTGGATGGGGACAGCGGGCTTTGACCGCGACGAGGATTTTTGGCCGCGGCGATGGGCCGAAGCCTATGTCGCTTTCGCCGCCGGCGAGAAGCGATCCTGGCTGCGCGAGCGGGGCCTGCGCTTCTTCCCGGTCGTCGGTTGGGCCGAACGCGGCGGCCACAATGCGGTGGGTCATGGCAATTCCGTGCCGCGTTTTCACATCACCTGGGGCACGGGCCCCGGCGTGCTCGAGCCTTTCGCCAAACGCGCTCTCGAAGCCGCGCGGCAGGGGCTCGTAACGTTCAAATTCCGCCATCGCGTGAACGAGATTACGAAGAGCGGCGGAGCGGTCGACGGCGTCGCGGGCGATATTCTCGAGCCGAGCCATATCGAGCGCGGGCAAAAGAGCTCGCGCGTCGTCGTCGGACAATTCGCGTTGAAGGCGCCATGCGTGATCGTCGCTTCCGGCGGCATCGGCGGCAATCACGATTTGGTGCGGCAGAACTGGCCGAAGCGCTTGGGCGAGCCGCCGGCGCGGATGATCACCGGCGTGCCGGATCATGTCGACGGCCGCATGCTGGCGATCACGGAAAGCGCCGGCGGCGCTTTGATCAATCGCGATCGGATGTGGCACTATGTGGAAGGCGTGAAGAATTGGGCGCCGATCTGGCCGGACCATGCGATCCGCATTCTGCCCGGCCCGTCCTCGCTATGGCTCGACGCGCGAGGCCGCCGACTGCCGGTTCCCTTCTATCCGGGGTTCGACACGCTCGGCACGTTGCAGCACATCCGGACCACGGGGTACGATCACACTTGGTTCGTCCTGACCCAGAAGATCATCGCCAAGGAATTCGCGCTATCCGGCTCCGAACAGAACCCGGACATAACAGCCAAGAGCTGGCGCCAGGTGCTGAAGCGCGTCCGCGCGGGGACGCCGGGGCCGGTCAGAGCTTTCATGGAGAAGGGCGAGGATTTCATCGTCGAGCGTGAGCTGCCGGCGCTGGTCGCGCGCATGAACGCGCTTATCGGCGGCGAGCCTTTGCTCGATCTTGCCGTCGTCGAGCGTGAGATCCGCGCACGCGACCGGCAACTCGACAATCCTTTCGCCAAGGACATGCAGATTGTCGCGATGCGCGGCGCGAGGAGCTATCTCGGCGACAAGCTCGTTCGCGTCGCCCCGCCGCACAAGCTGCTTGATCCTCAGGCCGGGCCGCTGATCGCGGTGCGGTTGAACATTTTGACCCGCAAAACGCTTGGCGGCATTCAGACTGATCTCGACAGTCGGGTCTTAAGCGCCGATGGCGCGCCAATTGCCGGACTTTACGCCGTGGGCGAAGCGGCGGGTTTCGGCGGCGGCGGCATGCATGGCTATCGCGCGCTCGAAGGCACCTTCCTTGGCGGCTGCCTGTTTTCGGGCCGCAACGCGGGCCGCGCGGCGGCGAAGGCTGTTGGATAACGCCGTCGCAGGTCTCCGCTGCAAGAAGACAGTAGC
>DATGHD010000442.1:0-12984 GCA_035308145.1 Roseiarcus sp. | reverse complement strand
TGAAAGCGCGCATCGCGCGCAAGTTCAGTTGACACCTCGCGGCGCGCAAAGAATATGCGCCGCATGATGAAGGCGCGCAATCGAACGCCGGCGATTTCGCCGATGAGGACAGCCTTGGCGGCGCTTGCGCTGACGCCGATTTTTTTCGCCGCCCCCGCGCGCGCGGATTTTCGGATGTGCAACAAGACGTCCAACCGGGTCAGCGTCGCCCTCGCCTATACCGACGGCCAGAGCTGGGTCAGCGAGGGTTGGTGGAACCTGAAGCCTTCGGACTGCGACGTGCTGCTCCGCGGCGGCCTAGCGGCGCAGTTTTACTACGTCTATGCAATGGACGAGCGTGGCGGCGAATGGAAGGGTAAAGCCTTCATGTGCACGAGCGACCGCGAATTCAAGATCGACGGACGGCAGGATTGTTTCGTTCGCGGCTATGATCGTACTGGCTTCTTCGAGGTCGACACCGGCAAGGACGCCAAGAACTGGACCGTCCAGCTCACCGATCCGACGGCGCCATGAGGCCAGTTCGACTAAGGAAGGGCGAGAGGCGAAAGGCCTTTGCCCACTCGAGGCTTTGTATTCAGCGTCAGAACTCCATTGATTGCTTGGGGAGCATTTTGCGCGAGAGAAATTTGAACTCGAGGACGCAAAGCGCCGCCGGAGGCGGCGACCGCTACGCGGTCGTCCTTGACTTCAAATTCCTCTCGCGCTTTCCCTCCGCCATGCAAACAATGGAGGAATCCGCCTTCGTCGCTGTCTCATATTTTTTACGCGTGGGCTCGCATCGAGGCATTCCATGAGACGGCGTCGGCGGATCAAAATCATCGCGACCCTTGGGCCGGCCTCCGCCGATCGCGAGACGATCGCATCGCTGTTCGAGTCCGGCGCCGACGTATTCCGCATCAACATGAGCCACGCCTCGCATGACAATATGCGCGAGCGCGTGGCGACCATCCGGTCGCTCGAGGAGCAATATGGACGCCCAATTGGCGTGTTGATCGATCTGCAAGGCCCGAAGCTCAGGGTCGGCGAGTTCGAGGCGGGCGCGGTCCTCTTGCGCAAGGGCGAGGCGTTCACGCTGGATTCCGATCCGACGCCCGGCGATCAGGGCCGCGTCTGTCTGCCCCATCCGGAGGTTCTCGAGTCTCTGGAGCCGGGCCATCGCCTGCTTATCGACGACGGCAAGGTCCTGCTGAAAGTCACCGCCGTCTCGCCCGGCAAGGCCGCGACGGTCGTCGAAGTCGCAGGGCGCATTTCGAACAAGAAAGGCGTGAGCCTGCCGGACACGACCATTCCGACCTCCGCGATGACCGAGAAGGATCGCGAGGATCTCGACGCCGCCTTGGAGCAGGACATCGACTGGATCGCCCTGTCCTTCGTGCAGCGCCCGGAGGATGTCGCGGAACTCAGGATGATCGTGCGCGGCCGCGCGCTGGTGATGGCCAAGATCGAAAAGCCGCAGGCGATCACCCGGCTCGACGAAATCATGGAAGTCTCGGACGGTTTGATGGTGGCGCGAGGCGATCTCGGGGTGGAGATGCCGCTGGAGCAGGTGCCCGGCTTGCAGAAGCGCATCACGCGGATGGCCCGGCGTCTCGGCAAACCGGTTGTCGTCGCGACGCAAATGCTCGAATCGATGATCTCTTCGCCGGTGCCGACAAGAGCCGAAGTCTCCGATGTCGCGACCGCCGTCTTCGAAGGCGCAGACGCGGTGATGCTGTCGGCCGAGAGCGCTTCCGGCCAATATCCGCGCGAAGCCGTGGCGACGATGAACAAGATCAGCGAGCAGGTCGAATCCGAGGAAGTGTACCCGGCGGTGATCACCGCGCAGCGCGCCATCCCCGAGCGGACCGGCGCCGACGCCATCGCGGTTGCGACGCGCGACGTCGCCGAGACCCTGGATTTGAAGCTGATCTGCGCTTGGACCGCATCGGGCGCGACGGGCCTGCGCATCGCAAGGGAACGGCCGCGCTCGTCGATCGTCGCGCTGACGCCGAATATCGTCGCGGCGCGCCGCCTTGCATTGGTCTGGGGCGTCCACGCCATCGTCACCGAGGACGCGCGCGACGAGCACGATATGGCCGAGCGCGCCTGCCGCTACGCGGCTTTGGAGGGTTTCGCAGCGCCGGGCGAGCGCATCATCATCGTCGCCGGCGTGCCTTTCGGCACGCCAGGCGCGACCAACAACATGCGCATCGCCTATGTCGAGGCGCATGACACGGCGGAGCCGTAGGGCGAGCCGTTCCGTCATTTAAGAGCGAAGCGAAGCAATCCATTCGTGGGGCATTGCCCTATGGGTGGATTGCTTCGTCGCTTCGCTCCTCGCAATGACGGGGTATGCGCATCGTAGTACGGCCCCCGCGCCTTCCCATGGTCGACGGCGAAGCCAAGACGCGCGACGGCGGAAAAAATTTGGAAAATCTTTGGATCGCGCAAAAAGCGCCGATCGCCCAAATTTCGTGTTCGGAAAATTCCTTTCCTTTCAACGGCGCCAAAACGCGGCCTCCAAACTTTTCCAAATTTTCTTTGGCCGTTTTGGGCGATTCCAATGGTTTAAGCGGAAAAATTTGGAGAAGCACGTTCTTCTAAGTCCTTTCACTCGTGCAGCCGCCCACGGCGGCGTTCCGCCTCTTCGCGATGGATTTTAATCGAGGCGGAGCGTTGGGAGAAGATATTGTTCGTTCTCTATCTGCTAAGTACATGTTCTTCGATTCAAGCCCGCAACCGAATCCTGAAGGACCTGAATTAAACCTGGTCGAAGCGAGGCCAAAGGCCGTCACAGATCCTGGCCTTCGACGGCTTTGGTCAGACGGTCGACGCTGGTTCGCAGCGATTCAAGACCCGGCGCTATCGCCAAAGCCCGCCGATAGGCGCGCAACGCGTCGTCGCGGAAACCGCGACGCTCGAGGATGGCGCCCATGCCGGAGAGAGCGCCGAAATGCCGCGGCTCGAGCTTGAGGACATGGGCAATATCGGCCATCGATCCTTGATCATCGTCCTCGAGAAAACGAACCGTCGCCCGCTTGTTCCAGGCCTCCGCCCAGTCGGGCTGCAACTCGATGATCTTGTCGAGGAGAGAGAGCGCGACTTCGAAGTCCTTTTCGCCCATCGCGGCGATGGCGCGGGCCATCAAGAGATCGCCGGCGTCGGATCCCGAATCGAGCTGAAGCCTGCTGATCGCCGCGATGACGCCGTTCGTTTCATCGGCGTCCTTGGATGCAGCGAGACGAGCATAAAGATCATCGAGCGTCTGCACCTTCGTTCGCGGCGGAGGCGGCGACTTCGCACCATCGCGGGTCGCGCCTTTGTCGGGCGGCGAAACGCGCGGCGGCTCGCTCTGGGCGTCCGCCGTGGGCTCGTCCTCGCCGGGAATGACGAGCGAGTGGCCACGCGGCGGCAGGGGCATGGGCGCCATGCCGGGGAGACGCAAAGTCGGGACGTGCGGGCCGTCCTCGCCGAAGGCGAGAGGCGCAGCCGCCATGAGACCGGCGAAGGCGACCATCAAGCCGAAGCTTTTCATTGCGTGAGTCTATGCCGCGCTGCGGCGCCCGTCAAAACGGCATGAAGACTTCAACGACCGCCTGACCTCACAATCCGGTGAGGCGGAAAGCGCAAACGCCGGCTTTTGAGTTCAGCCCTGGCGCGCTTTGAAGCGCTTCTGCGTCTTGTTGATGATATAGACGCGACCCTTGCGTCGCACGAGCTGGTTGTCGCGATGGCGCTTACGCAAAGATTTCAAAGAGTTGCGAACTTTCATGGGTCACCCGACCGACGAGGCCGCCGGGGTCGACCCAGGGCTCCTGAGAATAAGGAGGCGTCGCTATGCCTCATCTTGGCGCGGCGATCAAGGGAGAAGGCCGGCGCCTCTCTAGGGAGGCGGCCTTTTCAAGCCCTCCATCAACTGCCGATGCCCGTCGGGAATCGGCGTCGGCTGCTGGCTCGTCCGCTCGACATAGACATGGGTGTAGCGCCCCTGCGCGGCGGCGCGCTCCGCGCCTATTTTGAAGACGCCGAGCAGATAGCGGACCGAGGATCGGCCGAGCGCCTCGACCGTCACGCCGACTTCGATCGCGTCAGGAAAGGCGAGGCTCGAAAAGAACGAGCAATTGCTCTCGACGACGAGGCCGACAACGGCGCTTGACGCAGGGTCCAGCAAACCCGCTTCGACCAGAAGGGCGTTTACCGCCGTGTCGAAGTAGGAATAGTACATGACATTGTTGAGGTGGCCGTAGACGTCGTTGTCCGACCACCGCGTGGTGACCGGGACAAAGCGGGCGAAGGCCTCGCGGGAGAGCGGCGTCGGACGGGCTGCGGCCGCTTCGCCTGTCACGACGCCGTTCTCAAACGCGCCTGCGCAAGGCCGCGGCGCCGCGCCAGAAGGCGATGATCAAAGCCGCGGCCAGCAGAGTCTTGACGATTGTCCCGGCGATGAACGGTTCGACGCCGCCGATCCAGGCCTTTTGCGCGCCGAAAAGCGCGGCGAGCCAGGCGAAGCCGAAAACGAAGACCACGACATGGCCCGTCGCCATGGCGGCGATGAGACGGAAGAGCGAACGATCCCAGCCGCGCTCCGCAAGCCAACCGACCAGCGCCGCCGCAGCCACGAAACCGACGAGATAGCCGCCGGTCGGCCCCGCCGCATAGGCGGGTCCGGCCACCTCGCCGGCGAAGACCGGAAGGCCGATCAACCCCTCGAGCAAATAGAGCGCGAGCGTTGCGCCGGCGAGCCGCATCCCATAGGCCGCGCCGATCATAAGTACGGCCAGCGTCTGCAAAGTCATCGGGACTGGATAGAAAGGAACTTGGACCTTTGCCGAAATTGCGAGCGCAAGCGTTCCGATCACCGCAAGAGCGGCGAAACGGGCGCGCGAAGCGGTTGCTTCCGGCCAGCAAAAGGCGACGAGCGTCTGGCGGCGATTGCTGTTCATCGATCCCCTCAATTCGCGCCAAATTCCGTGCTTAGAATCCGCTAAGGTCGCGTGCGGCGCTGGCGGAGCCTATAGAGGACCAGGATGCGGGGAACAAGCCTCTGCGGCGTCGGATCGAGGGCTCGACGCCCCTTTCCCGTGGGCCTGACAGAGGTACGGAGAGCGCGTGATGGACGACGACCTCACTTTTGACTTAAGGACCGACGCCAAGGCCGGCGAGGTTCAGCGCGTCTCGCCGTTGGTTCGCCGGCTCATCGCCAACAATCCTTCGCCTTTCACTTTCACCGGCACATGCTCCTACATCGTCGGCGCCGGCAAGGTCGCCATCATCGATCCCGGGCCGCTCGATGACGCGCATATCGAGGCGTTGCTCGCCGCGGTGCGCGGGGAAACGGTGCAACACATTTTCGTGACCCATACGCACCGCGATCACGCGCCGGCCGCCGCGCGCATCAAGGCTCGAACGGGCGCCCCGATCGTCGGCGCGCCCGCCTTTGCGCCGCGCGACGGCGCCGGCGAAGGCAAAGGTCTCGACGCCGCCCACGACCTCACCTACGCGCCCGATCGCGCGCTCGAGGACGGCGAGCGCGTCGAAGGCGGCGCCTATACGCTGGAGACTGTCGCGACGCCTGGCCACGCCGCCAATCATCTGAGCTTCGCGCTGATCGAGGAGAACAGCCTCTTCTCCGGCGATCACGTGATGGCTTGGTCGACGACGGTCGTCGCGCCGCCGGACGGCTCGATGAGCGATTATATGGCTTCGCTCGATAAGCTGCGCGCCCGCGGCGAGAACCTATTCTGGCCAGGCCACGGCGGTCCCGTCGCGGATCCGCCGCGCTATATGCGCGGGCTCGCTCACCACCGTCGTCAACGGGAAGCTGCGATCCTCGGCAGGATCCAGGCGGGCGACGAGACGATCGCCGACATCGTCGCCAAGGTCTATGTCGGACTTGATCCTGCGCTCGTCGGCGCCGCCTCCCTCTCGACGCTCGCTCACCTGGAAGACCTCGTCGCGCGCGGGCTCATCGCCGCCGAAGGCGAAGCCGGTCTTCGCGCGCGTTTCCGGCGAGCCTAATCTTCATTTCCCCGCCGCGGCCTCTTGAACATCGGCGGCAAATCTCCTGATCCGTCGCGCATTGGCGCCGAAATCATGTCGGCCGACCCGCGAGACGGACCGCACGTCGATCCGCGCTTGATTGCCCGAAGGCTTGATGCGGATCGCGATGTCGTCGGCGAAGCCCATGATCAGCGAGCGGTCGATCGCGTCGATATGGCCGACGCTCTCGCGCACGCTCGGCGCGATGGCGTCGACAATTCGCCATCCCCGCGCTTTGGCGACTTGCAGCGCCAATTGATAGGCCTGACTCGTCTCCATGTCGACGAGGATCGGCTGAACGCCGGGATAGGCGCGTTTTTGCGCTTCGCGAGTCTCTGGCGAAGAGTCCGGCGGCGTGACGTTGCCGCGCGCGAGCCGCGCCTTCGCCGAGAGCAGGAACGTTGGCGGCGTCTCAAGATCCGTGGAGACGTCGTTGATGATCGGCAACGACACCGCTTTGTAGGAGAGATAGGCGGGATAGACGAAAAGCAGGAGCGCGATGAAAAGGCCGGCGAAGGCCAACCCGGCGCCGCGCCGGCCGGTGCGCCAGATCACGACGAAGGCCGCGGTCGCCAGCAGCGAGGCGAAGCCGGCCAGAATCAGCGCCGCCGCCAAGACGGCCAGCGCCGGCGTCGGCTCGATCGCGCCAAAACGCGAGAGCCCCGCGGCGACCGCGGCGACCGCCAGCGCAAAAATGCTGATGCGGCGGCTCCAGACGGCGGCGAGCGAATAGGGTTCTTCAAGAATCAGACGGCGCATTTAAGGGAAGGGTTTTATCCGCATACGCCCTTGAGCGCCCGCCATTCCTTATCGTCGATGAGCGGCGGCGCGCTGACCGGCGCGTCGGCCGCTTTGAGCGCCGCGAGCCGGTCCTGGGTCAAAGGATGAGAGGCGAGCAAGGCGACGACGCCCTCGTTCTCTTTGCCCGTCAGCCGCAGAAGGAATTCGCCGAGCGGCGCCGGCGAGCGGCCGAGCCTCTTAAGAACTTTGGCCGCGAAAGCGTCGGCGCCCGCTTCGGCGCTGCGCGAATAGGCCGAAGTCAACAAGGCGCGGCCGCCGAAAACTACGGCGCCGGAACCAGCGACGTCGCCAAATAAGAGGCCGATCAAAAACGCCGTTCCGCCCGACGAGATCATCTCGCGCAATCCATCGCGATGCGCGACGTGGCCGAGTTCGTGCGCGAGGATGCCGGCGAGCTCGTCGGAATTGTCGGCTTTGTCGAGAATGGCGCTAAGGAGATAGACCCGCCCGCCGGGCAGCGCGAAGGCGTTCGGGATTCGGCTGTCGAGAACGGTGACCTGAATAGGCTCGGCAAGACCGCCCGCGCTCGTCAATTTCGAAGTCAGCTTGTCGAGCGCCGCGAGCCCTTGCGAATTGGAGCAGATCCGTTTGCCGAAAGCGATTCTGACCTGATTGGCCGTCGCCTCGCCGAACCTTTGCTCGAGCGAATAGGGAATGAAGGGCGTGATGCGGTCGGCGGCGAGCGGCACGCCATAGATCGCAATCAAGGCGAGCGAAACCGCCGCCGCGAGCGACCACGCGATGATGGTCGTTACGCCGCCCCTTGAGACGCCGTCTCCGTCGATGAGGCGGCAGCGCGCGACGATCGCCTTGGCGAAGCCTTCGTCAGTGATTTCAAGCCGCGCCAATTCACGGGCGGCGACCGATCGCAGCCGCAATGCGCCGGGCGCGGCGTCGGCGCGGCGGATGTCGGCGTATGGCCAAATATCGACCAGGCGATCGCCCTCGAGAATCTCGAGATGATTGCCGAGCTTGATCGAAACTTGACGGCGGCGCGCTGAAGCGCCGTCGAAATAGACGCCCGCCCCCGCAGAGGGCGATGGCGTGTTTGCTTCAACGCCGCTCAAAAGCCGCCCATGTCGAGGCCGTCGAGCAGGCCTTCGCCGAAGGCGTTGGCGGCCTCGCCGCGCGCCGAGACGCCGTCAGTCGCCGCAAGATTGCGAATGGTCAAACCATCGAAGAATAAGCGCAAGAACTGATGCTGAAGATAGTATCGCCAGACAATGCCGAAGGCGAGCAGCATGACCAAGTAGCCAAGCGCAATCGCGAGGATCGAGGCTATTTTGACTTGAGCCGCAGCGCCATGCGGAAAGACGGCGACGGCCGCTGCGGCGGAAAGGCCAATGAGCATTCCCGCGATAAAGACGATTAAAACGCTCCATCCAAACGCTTTAAGATAGAGGGCGAGCATCTTTGAGCCGGGCAATTGGCTCGAGGCCTCGACAGCGCCGAAACGAACGCCGGCGGCCCACCAGCGCCACTCGACCGCCTGATAGAGCGGCCAGACGATCGCCAAGGTCAGCCCAAAGGCGAGGAGCGCGCCCCAAATGGTCAGAACGGCGGCCACGCCGACATTCTGCGCGCCATGCGCCGCCTGAGACGCCTTGGCCACGATAGCGACGGCCCCGCCGACGCCGGCGGCGCCGATGACCGCGAGGATGACCCAGAAGAGGATTCCGGCCTTGAACAGACGCCAGGCTGAACCGACGAACGCGCCTTGCAGATCGCCATAGTAGGTGTGGCCCATCTTGTATCTTTCGAGCGCCGCGACCCGCCATGGGTTGGCGAGGCCGAGGGTGAGATAGGCGAGAAGCGACCATCCAAACGAGCGAAGCGCATAGGCTAAGCCGCTGCCCGACATCCAGAAGCGCACGCCGCGCCAGATCGTGCGGGTCAAGCGATAGCGACGCGCGCGATATGTGGCGAATTGCCCGAAGAAAAACAGAGCGAGATACAGCGGGAAGCTGGCGAAGGCGCGATAGCGCTCGGCCTCGATCCCAGCAAGGAAATAAAGAAAGAACAGAGGCGCAAGGATCGCCATGGCGAACAGGAAGCCAATGAGCAATTCGCGCCCGCGCCCGACATATTCCAAAGCGTCGCCGTCGATTGAGATCGCCGACCAGAGATGACGTCTGACGTCCGTCATCAGCCAGAACCGGTAAAATCCGAAAGTGACGAGCATGAGCGCGCTGCCCCGGACGAGCAGCCCGATGAAGCGACCGCCGTCGCCCGAAAAGCGCGCTTGACCGCCTCCTGCGGGCGGCCCGACCGGCGGCCATGGCGGAAGCGGCGGCGGCAAGGGCGGCGGAAGCGGCGGCGGCGAAGACCTCACATCGGCGGCCGAGGCGATCGACATGACGCGCTCATCCTTTCCCGACCGCCTTACGGTCTTGCGACAAGACGCGCCCTTCGGGCGCATCTCCTCAGCCGGCCTGAACGGCCGCCAAGGTTCCCGCGTTGATCTATCGGCCCCTTCCGGAACAGAAAGTTAGGATCGTCATTGACGCGTCGAAATCGCGCCGGCTGGCGCGTCATAGGGTTAGCGGAGCATTTCCGCACGAAGTAAAATTAGGAGAGCGCCATGCAATATATGCTGATGATTTATTCGAACGAGGCCGGCTTCGCCACGGCGAGCAAAGAGGACATCGGTCAGATGATCGCCGCCTATAACGCCTACACGGAGGCGCTGAAGAAGTCCGGCGCCTATGTCGCCGGCGATCGGCTGCACCCGAGCTCGGCCGCCACCACCGTGCGCGTCGCCAACGGCAAGACGCAGGTGCTGAACGGCCCCTTCGCCGACACTAAAGAGCAGCTCGGCGGCTACTACCTGATCGAGGCGCCCGATCTTGACGCGGCGATCGCCTGGGGCGCGCGCTGCCCGGGATCATCGCGGGGCACGATCGAAGTCAGGCCCGTCTGGCAGATGTAAGGGCGCAATGATCGACGGAGGCGGTCGCCTGGCGGATGAAGCGGCGGCCGCCGCCGCGCGGCGCAGCTACGGCCGTCTCATTGCCTATCTAAGCGCGCGCACGCGCGATGTCGCCGGCGCCGAAGACGCCTTGTCGGAAGCCTTCGCCGCCGCGCTCGTCGATTGGCCGGTCAACGGCGTGCCGCGGAGTCCCGAAGCCTGGTTGCTCGCCGCCGCGCGGCGCAAGGCGATCGACGCGGCGCGCCGGCGCCAAACGGCGGTGGACGCCAGCGACCATGTCCGGCTTCTGGCCGAGGAGGCTGCGGCTTTGGCGGCAGAACCATCGCCCTTTCCTGACGAGCGGCTCGCTCTGATGTTCGCCTGCGCGCATCCGGCGATCGAGCCCGCCATTCGCGCGCCGCTCATTTTGCAGACGATTCTCGGCTTCGACGCCGCGACCGTCGCCTCGGCGTTTCTCATCGCGCCCGCGACGATGGGTCAACGCCTGTCGCGCGCCAAGGCGAAGATTCGCGTGGCGGGCGTGCCCTTTCGTAAGCCCGGCCACGATGAGATGGCCGGGCGGCTCGACGCGGTCCTGGAGGCGATCTACGCGGCTTTCGCGGAAGGATGGTCCGATCCGAGCGGGGCGGAGCCGCTGCGGCGCAATCTCGCCGAAGAAGCGATTTTCCTCGCCCGGCTCGTCGTTGAATTGCTGCCCGGCGAGCCGGAGGCGCTCGGGCTGCTTGCCTTGATGCTCTATTCGGAATCGCGTCGCGCCGCACGGCGCGACGACAAAGGCGAATTCGCGCCGCTCGCCGAACAAGATCCAAGGCGTTGGGACGATCGCATGATCATGGAGGCCGAAGCGCTGCTCGGCCGGGCGAGCGCGCTTGATGCGATCGGCCGCTATCAACTCGAGGCGGCGCTGCAATCGGCCCAAGTCGCCAGGCGGCTGGGGCGCGGCGTCGACTGGCCGGCGATCGTCGCGCTCTACGATGGGCTTTGCGCGCTGACCGGATCGCCGGTTGCGGCGATCAATCGGGCGGTCGCGCTCGCCGAGACGCACGGGCCCGCTGAAGGATTCGCAGCGCTCCAAGCTGTGGCCGATGATCCGCGCCTTGCCCAATATCAGCCCTATTGGGCGGCGCGAGCCGATTTGCTTGCCCGTCTTGGGCGGCGCGTCGAGGCCGAGGCGGCCTATGATCAGGCGATCGGGCTCGAAACCGACCCCGCGGTGCGGCGGTTTTTGCAGCAGAGAAGAGCTTCGCTTTAGGAAAGCGCCGCGCCGGCCAATGCGCCGAGCAAAACGACTGCCCAGGGGGGCGCGCGCCAGGAGAAGAGCAGCAAGAACGCCGCCGCCGCGATGCTGAAATCAACGGCGCTGAGGATCCCCGCCGTCCAGACGGGACGGTACAGCGCGGCGATCAGAAGTCCGACGACGCTGGCGTTGACGCCGCGGAGCGCCGCGCGGACGCCAGGCTTGGCGCTGAGCGCCGCCCAGTACGGCATGACGCCGACGATCAACAGGAGCGACGGCAAGTAGATGGCGGCAAGGCAGAGCGCTGCGCCGGCGACGCCGTTCGGCGCGGGCGTCATGGCCGCGCCGAGATAGGCGGCAAAGGAGAAGAGAGGCCCGGGCGCGGCCTGAGCCGCGCCATAGCCGGCGAGGAACGCGTCATTGCCTATCCAGGCGGGAGGAACGACGGCGGCCTGCAACAGCGGCAGCACCACATGGCCGCCGCCGAACACGAGGGCGCCGGCGCGATAGAAGGCGTCGAGAAGCGCGATCGCGTGGTTCGAGGTCGCCGCGGCGGCCAAGGGCAAGAGGATGAGAAAAGCAAAGAACGCGATCAACGCCGCAGCGCCGACGCGCCGCCCGATGGCGATCGGCGATTGGGCGTCGCCCTGGGTCGCCTCAACGTCGGGCAGAAAAAATCCGACGACCCCGCCGAGCGCCATCGCCGCGATCTGTCCCCACGCCAATGGCGCGGCAAGCGTGATGATCGCCGCTGCGACGGCGAGTGAGCCTCGCGCGCGATCCGGCGCCAGCGCCCGCGCCATATTATACGTCGCCAGCGCGACGACGGCGACCGCCACGGCTTTGACGCCATGCAGCCAGCCGGCCCCTAAAGCGCCGGCGGCCGCCGCGCCATAAGCGAAAAGCGTCATGGCGATTGCCGAGGGCAAAGTGAAGCCCGCCCAAGCGGCAAAAGCGCCGGCAAATCCCGCCCGCCGGAGGCCGATCGCCAAGGCGACCTGGCTCGAGGCCGGGCCAGGCAAGAACTGGCATAGCGCGATGAGATCGGCATAGGCGCGCTCATCGAGCCAGCGGCGGCGCGCGACAAATTCATCGCGGAAATAGCCGAGATGGGCGATCGGACCGCCAAACGAGGTGAGGCCCAGCTTGAGGAAGGCCGCGAGGACTTCGATGGCGCCGCCGCGCTTAGCCAAATCCTCCACCGCCCGCTCCTGCTGCTGCTCGCTGACCTTATAGCGCCGGAGCGCTCCGCCCGGCGATTGGTGTAAGCTCAGCAGCGGCGCAGCGGCAATCGAGCCGCAAAAGGGAAAAACGCGCGATGACGACGAACGCGGACCCGACGCCGCCGACGATGAAGACGCCGGCGTCTCTGCCGGCCGGCTATCGCCAGGGAGTCATCTCGGCGATCACCGTCCTGTTGGGCTTTTCGCTTCTCTTCCTGCGCTACTGGGGTTTCGAGGCTCCAGGGGAATGGAACGTCGCCGGGGTCATCGCCATTTCTATGCTGGCGTTGGCGATCATCATCGAGCTCGTGGCGCTATGGCGCTCTTTGCAGCCCGAGGACGACGACATCGCCGAATATCGCCAGACGCTCCGCTGGTTTCTGGCCTCGATCGTCGTCCTCCTCGTCAGCCTTCTTTTGGCCGGCCTGACGACCTCGCAAGTCCTCACATTCTAGAGCCGCGGAAATGAGGAGAGAGCCATCATCGAAGACATCGCCTCACGATTGACCCGCGCCGAACACGCCTCGGAGCGCGGCGCGTGGCGAATGGCCTTTCTGGCGCCGACAGACGAGTTGGCGCCGTTCGTCGCGCGCTTCAACGTCTATCGCGAAAGCGACACGTCTTTCACGCGTCGCACGGAGCCGCCCAACGGCCTCGCGACGCTCGTCTTCAATCTCGGCGAAGAATTGCGCGTGGAGCATCCCGCCAAAACCCTTCACGCATACGGCGCGGGCGGCGCTTTCTACACCGGCGTCAGCAGCGTCTACGCCGTGACC
>DATGHD010000441.1:0-2358 GCA_035308145.1 Roseiarcus sp. | reverse complement strand
GCGTCTTGCGCCACGCCGAGTTGGACCACCGTCTCGGCGCTGTCGGCGAGCTTGACGTAATCGATGCCGGCGCGGCGATAGACGTATGCGCGCGGCACGACGATCGCCTTGCGCGACCCTGCGCTGACATAGACGCGAGTGCGCTCGCCGACGAAATAATCGCCGAGGTTGGGAACATCGACGTCCGCGATCACCCGGCCGCCCTGAATCTCAGGATAGACCAGACGAACCTTGCCTTCGCTTTTGCCGCCGCCTTCTTCCAAGCCCCGGGCGCCGATCTCAACCGTGTCGCCTGCGCGCATGAACCGCGCGTGACGCTCGGGCAATTGCAGGCGGAGGATGTAGCGGTCCTCGGCGAAGGTCGCGATCGTCTCGCCGGGCAGCACGACCGAGCCCTCGGACAGCGGGACGCGAAGCACCCGCCCGGCGCCCGGCGCGAGAACCGCGCCCTCCTTCATCTGCTGCTCGATTACGTCGCGATCGGAGCGCATCGCCTCCAAGGTGCGCTCGGCCACGTCGAGAACAGTCTTGGCCGAATCGACCTGCACTTGCGTGCTGACGCCGCGCTTCTGCAATTCGACGGCGCGGTCGTAATCCGCCTTGGCCTTGTCGCCCTGCGACTGCTGCGACTCGATCCGCGAATCGAGCGCCTGCTTCTGAAGCACGAGCTTGGGATCAGCGACAATCGCGATCTCTGCGCCGGCGGCGACTTGCTGACCTTCCTTGACGCTCAGGGACGTGATCGTGCCGCCGATGCGCGCGCGAGCGACGAGTTCATGGACCGGCTCGACCGTGCCGATTACCGCTTTCTGATCGGCGATTTCCGAGACATGGACCACGAAGGGATCGCCGGCGAGCGCCGCGGGCGGGCTCACGAGCAAGGCGACGGCGATAATGACACGGTTGCGCATCGATAATCCTTCATTCGGGCCTAGACCTCTATATTAGACGATGCTAAATTAGCAAGCATGAATTTACAGGAATTGCAGTCCAAAGCCGGCGCAGCCGAGGCCCTGCTCAAGGCCGTCGCCAATCGCAACCGGCTCGTCATCTTGTGCGAGCTCTTGAAAGGCGAGCGGTCGGTGAGCGCGATTCAAAGCGCGATTGGATTAAGCCAGTCGGCCTTATCCCAGCACTTGGCGCGTTTGCGCGAGGACGAGCTCGTCTCGACGCGCCGGGAGTCTCAAACGATCTACTATTCGCTGGCCAGTCAGAGCGTGACGAAATTGATTGGCCTGCTCTACGAGCTTTATTGCGCGCCGGGATGCGGCCTCGCCGAACCGCGCAAGAGAAGGAGAACACAATGAGTCTCGATCGCATGGTGATGGCTTTCGCTGGCCTCGTCATTCTCGTCAGCCTTGCGCTGTCGCAGCTCTACGGTCCCGCCTGGCTAATTCTGACGGCGTTCGTCGGCCTCAACCTTATCCAGGCCTCGTTCACCGGCTTCTGTCCGGCGGCGATGGTCTTCAAACGCTTCGGCGTGAGGGCGGGAAACGCCTTTAAATAGAAAAGCACGATAATCGGCGACGCCTATTGATTTGGATCATAGCGAGATGTGGCAGAGCGACTTGAATGACTATTGATTATTGAGCTGTGGCGCGCTCCGGTCTGGCGAAAAGGAAGGTACGATAATGAATGGAAATATTGGCGTCATCGACCGTACGGCGAGAATTGTCGTCGGCGCGCTCCTTATCGCTTTCGCGGCGCGGATCGGGTTTCCGCAGACAGGGTGGAATTGGATGGGATGGATCGGCGTCGTGCCTTTGCTGACCGCCTTCGTCGGCGTCTGCCCGCTCTATAGCGCGCTGGGTCTTTCGACGCGCGTAAAGGCTTGAAGTCCCGTGTTCGAAATCAAGAGGAGCGCGGCGGCGCGCTTCAAATAAAGAAAGCTGAAGGAGGTTCTGATGTCGCGGATTATCGTGTTAGGCGCGGGCATCGGCGGCGTGCCGATGGCCTTTGAGCTTCGCGAAAAGCTCGGCCGCAAGGCGCAAATCGATGTCGTCGCGGAATCGGAATGGTTCCAGTTCGTCCCTTCCAACCCGTGGGTTTCGGTGAATTGGCGCAAGCCCGAGGATGTGAAGGTTCATCTCCCGCCGGTCTTTGCGCGGCTCGGCATCGGCTTTCACGCCTGCGGCGCCAGCCAAGTCCGTCCCGACCGTAACGAATTGCTCCTCAACGACGGGCGCGTGCTGGGCTACGATTATCTTGTCATCGCCACCGGCCCGAAACTTGCCTTTGACGAGGTCGAGGGCCTCGGCCCGCAAGCAAACACCCGCTCGATCTGCCACACCGACGACGCGGCCGCCGCCGCCCAGCGATGGGAGGAGTTCTGCAAGAACCCCGGCCCGATGGTCGTGG
>DATGHD010000440.1:0-2550 GCA_035308145.1 Roseiarcus sp. | reverse complement strand
AAAACCTATAAAGCGATCGTGGAGGGCGGCGACGTCAGCCGCGCCTCAAAACGCTGACGAGGCCGCGGCGGCCATCTGCATTAATCCCTCGGCCTCATCCTCGACGCCTTCCGCAAGCCGCGCCGCCGCGACGAAGGGCAGCCATCTCAGTACGTTCTTTCGGCTCACGCCGCTGATCTTCGCATAGACGTCGACATAGGCCGACGCGAGCGCGTCGCTGCGCGGCTTGATCAGCACATAGGAGCGGCAAACGTCCGCGGCGGGGTCGCCGCGGCTGGCGTCCAGCCAATCGACGATCGTCTCCCGACCGATCTTGCCGAGAATGTTCATCGGATGGAAATCGCCGTGACACAGGCGGTCGCCGTCCGGCATGGCGGCGAGGCGCTCAAGGAGATCGGCGCGAAGCGTCTCGCGCAGCAGCGTGGTACGCTCGATATTCGCGGCGAGCTTGGCTTTGAGGTTGGCGAGCGGGGCGGCGGGTTGCGCATGGATGCGCCGGTGCAGGGCGGCCATCGCGTTGAGATAGGCGGGCACCGCGGCGAGGTCGCGGCGCATGGCTTCGGCGAAGAGCGGGCCGTCGATCCGGTCCATGATCACGCCCCAGCGGCCGTCGAATTCGCGCACGCCCGACACGGCCGGCGTCGGCAAGCCGAGCGATTCCACAAAGGCCAGGATCGCGGCTTCGCGAAAGACGGAGCGCTTCAGCGCGTGCGGCTTATAAAGTTTGGCGACGCGGTCTTTATATTCGAAGACCTCGGCCTCCTTGCCGGCGCCAAGGAGCCGGCCCAAGGGCGGCGCTCGTCGAGAATCATCCATTTCTTTGCTCGCAGGGACGCATGAATCCTCTCACGGAAGAATAGCATGTCACCACGCGCGGTCTTGATTTCTCGAATGATTGTGGGCGGCTACGGCCGGCGCGCTGGAAGATAATAAAAGTTCTATGTCAATCTCCACGCAAGTTAAGCAGCCACCTGAGCTCAGTCTTGAAGCGCGGTTGCTCTATGGATTTCCGCTTGCGTCAGAACGACATGGCGTCGCCACAAGGACCTCGGCCGTCGCGGCGCCGCGCGCCTTGTCCACTGCAAAGAAACCTTCATCCGCTCGTCTCAAATCCGTTGGGCCGCAAGTGCTAGGCGTGCGGGCGGGCCGGGCGCAATCCAGCAGCCCGCGCCGCAGCGACGAGGGGACGCTCCTACCATGTCTCGCACCAGCGCATTCGCGCTTATCGCGGCGCTTGCCGCTTCGCCCGCAGCCGCTCTCGAATCGGGGCCGCGCATCACTTATGCGCCGAACAGCCTCGCTCAATCCCAAATCGATCGCGGCCCGTGGACGCTGCACGAGCGCGGCGAGCATTTCGGTCACGACGCTTCGGGCGTCATCCCGACCACGTCAGGTCCGCCTTATTCGGGCGCGGGCGCACCCTATGCCGGCTATTGCGACCGCGACAACGATTCTGCGACGCGCAATCACGGCGTCAATTTGATGCAACCCTATTATTTTCCGTTCGTACGTCGCGCCGGGCCGTTCCTCGAGGGTTTCTTCGACTATCGGCCGCGCAACGAGGAAGAGGCGACGGTCGGCGCGATCTCGACCGACTGGGGCGCCACCTGGCAATTCATGGGCGAGGCGCTCGGGCTTAATCCTTATTGCCCGTGGGATGACACTGATCCCGACAATCTCAACGTCAGCGTCGACGGCGTGAAGACCGCCTATGGATCGGACCCCGCGAGCGCGGCGGATAACGGCCTCGGCCATCCGACCGTTCTCGAAGTGAACGGCGTCGAGCGAGTCTATAGCCTCGACCGCGCCAACGGGCTCATCGATTCCGCCCAGCTCGTCATTCATAAGCTGCCGCCCTTCTTTGACGCTGCCTTGGAAGGGCTGCCTAAGTATGGCTATGTCAGCCCGCTGGGGTCGGGCGGCTATCCGCAGCTCGAGCCGACAGCGACCTCGACGACCGGGCTGATCAATCCCGACGCGATGATGGGCTCGGTCAAGATCGGCGCGACCACTGTCGTCCTTTACGTGGAAAAGACGCTGAATGGCGACGTCAACTTTCCCGCGAACGAGATATGCAAGAAGACCCCGGCTTTTGCGCTGACCAATCTGGACCACAACGGCAAGGCGAAGGGCGTCAATGACGACGTGACCTATGTCCGTGTCGCCACGACGACCGATGGCGTCAACTTCAAGACCCTCGACGCCGTCGCCACGGGCCTGAACGATCCGACCGCGACCGCGTTCAACGGCATCCGTTGGCTCGGCAGCGGCAGCATCATCCGGCTGAGGGACGGGCGCTACGGCATGTTCTTCGGCGCCGGCAATTGCCTCGACAACGATTCCGACGGGTTCCACTTCATCGGCTACGCCGAGACGCTGCATCCCGTGGCGCAGCCGGAGGATTTGCTCGAATGGCGGGTGATCAACGGGTTCGACAATCCGATCCTGTCGACCGACACGGTGACGGACACTTCTTCCGGCCAGACTTACCCGGCCAATCCGCCGATCGTGAACGTGACGGGCGCCGACGCGCTGACGCCGGCTCAGGTC
>DATGHD010000439.1:0-19096 GCA_035308145.1 Roseiarcus sp. | reverse complement strand
GCGCCGCCGTAGCGGCCGACCGGCGTGCGCGCGCCTTCGCAGAGAAACACGTCGGTCATCTTGTCGGCTCCTCGTCGCGGCGCCAGCCGTCGTCGCTCCTTCAATGCCGCGCGGCTTCGCCTGGCGCAAGATCGGCGAAGCGTCGCTTGTCCCGCGCAAGCGCGACGATCAGCGGGGCCGGCTCGTAGCCTCGCCCGGCGTAGCGGTGCGTCTCCTCGATATCGGCGAGAATGCGATCGAGGCCGATCATATCGGCTTCGAACATCGGGCCACCGCGCCAGATCGGATAGCCGTAGCCGTGCAGCAACACCACGTCGATATCGAGCGGACGGCGGGCGATCCCATCGGTCAGAACCTTCGCCGCCTCGTTGACGATTGCCGCGCGGACCATGCGCTGGATCGTCTCGGCGAAGAAATCGCGACCGCCGCGGCCTTTTTCGGCGGCGACGCTCGCGATTAGCGCCGTCACCTCGGGATCGACCGTTCTCTTGCCGCCGGGATAGACGTACCAACCGGCGCCGGTCTTCTGGCCGAAGCGGCCGAGTTCGCAAAGCCGGTCGGCGATCGTTCCGGCGTAGCGCAAGCTCGGATCCCTGGTTGGCGCGAGACGCTTCCGTCGCGCCCAGCCGATATCGAGGCCGGCGAGGTCGCCGACTGCGAAAGGCCCCATGGCGAAGCCGAAATCCTCCAGCGCCGCATCGATCTCTTGGGGCGCCGCGCCGTCCTCGACCATCATGTCGACGACGGGGCGCCAGTGGGCGAGGATGCGGTTGCCGATGAATCCGTCGCAGACGCCGCAGACGACCGCAACCTTGCCGAGCTTCTTGGCGATCCCGACGGCAGTCGCGACCGCGTCCTTCGCGCTCTTCGGCGCCTCGACGACCTCCAGCATGCGCATCACATTGGCCGGCGAAAAGAAGTGCATGCCGATGACGTCGCTCGGCCGGCCGCTGGCCTCGCCGATGATTCCAACGTCCAGGTACGACGTATTGGTGGCGAGGATCGCGCGCGGTTTCGCGATCGCGCCGAGCCGTCGGAAGATATCCCGTTTGACGTCCATATCCTCAAAGGCCGCTTCGACGATCAGTTCGCAATCGGCGAGCGCCGCGAAATCCGCGCCGATCGAAACGAGCTTGTCCTTGGCGGCCCGCTCGGCCAGCGTGATTCGCCCTGCGGCGAGATGTCGGTCCCACGGGGCGGCGATCCGTTTCGCGCCGGCGGCGACTGCGGCGTCGCTCATCTCGACGACGACGACCGGAAAGCCCGCATCGACAAAGGCGACGCTGATGCCTGCGCCCATCGTGCCGGCGCCAACCACGCCCACCCGCTCCACCTTGCGTAGGCCGACGCCCTCGATCTGCGGCGCGCGCGGCGCCTCGCGTTCCGCGGAGAAGGCGTAGCGCATCGCCTTGGACTGATCGGACTGCAAAAGCCGAGTGAAAGCCGCGCGCTCCCGCGCCAGGCCTTCCGCGAAAGGCAATTCCGCGGCGAGCAGCACGGTCTCGCCGGCGACGCGCGGCGAAACCTGGCCGCGCGCTTTCTTGTCGATCGCGGCGATCGCCGCCTCGGCCGCCTGGCGATCGAAAGGCGGCGGCGCGCCGTCGCTGGCGCGGCGAATAGGCTTGCCGACAAGGCCCCGCGCATAGGCGACCGTCGCTTTTCGCAGATCGCCGTCAGCGATGATGTCGGCGACGCCGAGGCCCAGCGCCTCCTTGGCTTTGACCTGCCGGCCGGAGGCTGCGATGTCGATCGCCTTCTCGATGCCGACCAGCCGCGGCAGGCGCTGCGTCCCGCCGGCGCCCGGAATGAGGCCGAGCTTGACTTCGGGCAGGCCGACATTCGCCTCGGGGTCGAGGACGCGCGCATGACAAGCGAGCGCCAGTTCGAAGCCGCCGCCGAGCGCGACGCCATGCACGGCCGCGACAACCGGCTTTCGGCAGGCTTCGATATCGTTCAACACGTCGGGCAAAGAGGGTTTTAGCGGCGGCTTGCCGAATTCCCGGATGTCGGCCCCGGCGACAAAACTGCGCCCCTCGCAAGCGATGACGATCGCCGCGACCTTTCGGTCGGCGTTGGCCGCGGCCACGGCCTTGGCCAGGCCTTCGCGCACGGCTTGCGAGGTTGCATTGACCGGCGGATTGTCGATGAGAATGAGCGCGACGTCGCCGTCATTCTCGCGGCGGACGACCTTGCTGCCTGTTCCGGACAAGCCGCTTCTCCTCGATCGTCAAAGCTATTGAGCGCCTGCCGCTCAGCTCTAAGCGCCCGGCGCGTTCATCGCGCTGCGCCAAACTCGTCCCGCAGACTTTGCCGGCGCGACCGTACCTCGCTCACGCGGTCGGCAACCGGTAGTCCGCAAAACTCTCGCGAAGCTTCATCTTGTTGATCTTGCCGGTCGCGGTGTGCGGGATCTCGTTGACCATCTGCACATCGTCCGGCATCCACCATTTGGCGATGCGGCCGTTGAGATAGCCGAGCACGGAATCGCGCTCAGGCCTCTTGCCCTCCTTGGGGACGATGATGAGCAGCGGCCGCTCGTCCCATTTCGGATGACGTATGCCGATGACCGCGGCCTCGGCGACTTCGGGATGTCCAACGGCGATATTCTCGATGTCGATCGAGGAAATCCATTCGCCGCCTGATTTGATCATGTCCTTGGAGCGATCGGTGATCTGCATATAGCCGTTGGGATCTATGGTGGCGACGTCGCCCGTGTCGAAAAAGCCGTTTTCGTCCAGGATTTGACCGCCATCGCCTTTGAAGTAGGCCTTGGCGACCGCGAAGCCAGCGACTTTCAGATGGCCGAATTTGACGCCGTCCCAAGGCAGCTCCTTGTCCTCGTCGTCGGTGATTTTCATCTCAACGCCGAAAGGCGCCCAGCCCTGCTTGGCCTTAAGGGCGAGAACCTCTTCGTGCGAGAGCTTGGCCACGGCCGGCTTCATCGCGCCGGTCGAGCCGACCGGGCTCATCTCGGTCATGCCCCAGGCGTGGCGAACTTCGACGCCGTAGTCCTCCTCGAAGGCGCGGATCATCGCCGGCGGGCAGGCCGAACCGCCGATTCCCACCATCTTGAGCGTCGATAATTTCAAATTGTTTTTCTGCATATGGTGCAGAAGCATCAACCACACGGTCGGCACCGCGGCGGTGAATGTGACGCGCTCGTTTTCGAGCAATTCATAGACCGAGGCCCCGTCGAGCTTGGCGCCCGGCATTACGATTTTTGCGCCCTTCATCGGACACGAGAAAGCGAGCGACCACGAATTGGCGTGGAACATCGGCACGACGGGCAGAACCGTGTCGCCCGACAACACTTGCAGTCCGTCGCCTCCGGTGGCGGCCATCGAGTGGAGGACATTCGATCGATGCGAATAGAGCACGCCCTTGGGATTGCCCGTCGTGCCCGACGTGTAGCAAAGGCCCGCCGCGGTCCGCTCGTCGAACTCAGTCCAGCGAAAATCGCCGTCGGCTTCGGCGAGCCATTCTTCGTAAGGAACCGCGTTCTTTAGCTTGGTCGGCGGCATATGCGCCGCGCCAGTCAGGACGATGTATCGCTCGACGCTCGGCAGCCTATCGGCGAGCGCTTCGAGGATCGGCACGAAGGTCAGGTCAACGAAGATGATGCGGTCTTCCGCGTGATTGATGATCCAGGCGATCTGCTCGGGAAACAGGCGCGGATTAACGGTGTGGTAGATCGCGCCGATTCCGGTGATCGCGTACCACGTCTCGAGATGGCGATAGCCGTTCCAGGCGAGGGTCGCGACGCGGTCGCCAAGCCTGATCCCGTCGCGGGCCAGGCGCTGGGCCCCCTTCAAGGCGCGAGCGCGAATTTCGCGGTAGGTTGTCCGATGCATCGGACCTTCGATGGTGCGCGACACCACCTCTTGCTTCGGGTGCTGGATCGCCGCGAAGTCGATGATCTTGTGCAGCAGCAGCGGCCAATCCTGCATCAAGCCGAGCATTTTTCCCTCCCTTTCAACTCGTCTCAGCGTCCTGGCGCGGGTTCTGAGGTCATTTCAGCACAATATGGCGTAATCGCTGACGTATGCCAAATTGCTCGCCGGGCTTTGGATCGTTAGCATGTCAGTGCGGCGCTGCGGCGCGCCACAGAGGGGGCGAATGGGTCAAGACAGAACCGACACCGAGGCGGTCCGCGTGTGGTTCCGGCTGATCAGGCTCGAGACCCGCATGAGGGTCGCGGTCGCTGACCGCCTACGTCGCATCGGCCTCTCAGTGCCGCAATGCGACGTGCTGACGACATTGACGGAAAAGGAGGGGGTCAGTCAGCAAGACTTGGCCGAACGACTCTATGTCACTAAGGGCAATATCTCCGGCCTCATCGACCGGCTGGTCGCCGCCGGCCTGGTCGAGCGGCGGCCAATGGCCGCCGACAAGCGTCAGCACGCGATCTTCCTGACCGCGGCTGGTCGCGACGCCGCCGAAAAGGCGATCGCCTGTCAGCGTTCCTTCGTCGCTGAGACAATAGGCAGGCTGCCAGCGAACAAGCTGTCCTCGCTTGAACAGCTTCTGATCGAAGCGCGCGATCTCGTGCGGTCGCGGACGAGCGGTTAGCATTATACGTTTAACTGAACAGCCCACTCGCTATTGCGCGGAGCGGAGCGATACGGTCAAACCGACTTTCGACGTACTCTAAAATGGGTTCGGGCTGGGTCATTGATTAGGCCGCCCTCGGTTGCGCCGGCGAGCGCCGCCGCGGCGAGGCCGTCAACGAGCCCCGGCAACTCGCCGATATCGGCGAGCACGTGATCGGCGTCGCCGGCCAACTCCTCCATGGGCGCCGGGCCTGTTAGAACTGCGACGGCGATCGCGCCAGCCGCCCGCGCGGCTTTCAAATCATGCGTCGTGTCGCCGACCATCGCGACAGCGGACGGCGCAACCCCCATCTCGTGAGCGAAGGCGAGAATCATGCCCGGCTCGGGCTTGCCGCCGTGACCTGAATCGTAGCCGGCGACGAAGTCGAACATATCCGCGAGCTCCAAGGCGTCGAGGTGCCGACGCGCGCTCGCTGCGGCGTCATTAGTCGCCAAGCCAAGCCGCAAGCCGCGCGATTTAAGCGCGCCGAGCACCTCGCGAGGACGGCCGATCGGAGTCAACGCTTTAAGCGATTCGACCGCGGCCAGCGCGTCGATCTCGCGCTTCAACGCTTCAAAGTCGTTGCGTCCCAACGCTTCGCCCCAGAGAGCGCCGTAGCTCGCCGACGAGCCGGCGATCAGCGGCGACGTCATCAAAAAGCGCCGCGTCTCGAGAGAGAAATGCAGCGCCTCGGCCTGCCGGAGCAACGCAGCCTCATCGCCCTTGGCGAGAGCGCGCATCATTTCATAGGTCGCGGGCCCCCACGTCCGGTGGAAATCGATCAAGGTTCCGTCCTTGTCGAAGAGAACGGCGGCGATGGGCATGGGATTTACTCGAAATGAAGCGCGCCGCACTTAGCAAGCGCCGCGCCTGAGGTCGAATCCGCGTCGGCTGTCATTCCGGCGCAAGCGGGAATCCAGGCTGAGTCAGTCCTGAGACGCTGCTGTTCTCTGGATTCCCGCTTGCGCGGGAATGACGCCCTAAACGCTCAGTTGCTTTTTCTTGAGACGCGGGCGAGCTTGCGCCCCTTGGGCCCTCATGACCGACTTGCTCCTCCAACCCGCTGTCGTCCTTCTCGAAAAGCTGCGCAACGGTGAGATTTCGAGCGTTGAACTCGTCGAGGCGACGCTCGCCCGCATCGGCGCGGTTAATCCCGGGATCAACGCGTTTTGCGCGCTGGACGAAGAGGCCGCGCGCGCGTCAGCGAAGAATTCGGACGCGCGGCTCGCCTCCGGCGAGGCTGGTCCGCTCGAAGGATTGCCGATCGGAATCAAGGACGTCTTCGATGTCAGAGGATTTATCGCCAGCGCCGGCGCGCCGGCCTTCAAGGATCGCCGGCCGGAAAAGGATGCGCCAAGCGTCGGGCGCCTGCGCGCCGCCGGAGCTGTGATCCTCGGCAAGACCAACGTGCCGGTCTTCGCGTCGGACTTCCAGACCTTCAATCCGATCCACGGCGTGACCAATCATCCGCGCGACGCAGCCTTTTCGCCCGGGGGCTCGTCAGGCGGCGCGGCCGCGTCTGTCGCGTCCGGCATGGCGGCGCTGGCGCTTGCTTCCGACCTCGGCGGCTCGATCCGCTGGCCGGCGCATGCTTGCGGCCTTTACGGGCTCAAACCCACCTGGGGCCTCGTGACCACCTATGGCAACATGCCGCCGCCGCCGAGCAAACGGCTCGACCGCGACGCCGATTGCCTGGCGGCTGGGCCGATCGCGCGCTCGGCTGACGATCTCAAGTTGATGCTGGAGATCGTCGCCGGCCCGCGCCACGGCGAGCGTATGGCGCCGCTCGCCCCGCCGCGCGCCGCAAACGCCAAGCATCTGCGCCTCGCGCTCTGGGCGAACGACGGTTTTGCGCCAACCGACTCGAGCGTGTGCGTGGCCGTCAACGAGGCGGCGCGCCGTCTCGCCGCCATGGGCGCGATCATCGACGAGCGCGCCCGCCCAGCCCTCTCCTTCGCGGAGGCCTTCGAAGTCTTCGCCCTCTATAATCACGCCGTCGTCGGCTATGGCCTTCCGGCGTCGGTCCGCGACAAGATTGCAGCGACCGCCTCGCGCTATAAGCGCGGCGATCTCTCGCACCGCGCGCTTCAGGCGCGCGGCGTGCGCATCACGCCGGGCGACTATCGCGATCTCGAGCTCCGCCGCCGCAAGCTGCAAGGCCAATGGGCGCGCTTCTTCGAGCGCTACGACGTCGTACTCTGTCCCCCGGCGCCGGTCGGCGCGATCCGCCACGATTTCACGCCCGACGTGCACCAGCGCAAGCTGATCGTCGACGGCGTCGAGCGCCCGTACCTCGATTTCCTGATCTGGTCGTCTCTGGCGAGCGGGCCCGGCCTGCCCGCCGCCGTCGCGCCGATCGGGCTTGGGCCCGACGGCATGCCGCGCGGCGTTCAAATCATTGCGGCGACGGGCGAAGACTTGACCGCAATCGCCGTCGCCGGATGGATCGGCGAGGGCGGGGCATGAACGCCCGCCCCTCTCTCGCTTTTGTCATTGTCCACCTCCTCGTCGCTTCGCTGCTCTGGGCGAGCGGCTTCGTCTTCGTCAAGGCGCTCAACCCGGTGCTCGCGCCCTTCTCGCTGTCTGCCATGCGCGCCAGTCTCGCGGCTTTGGCGATCGGCGGCTTCATCGCCCTTACCGGCGGCAAACCCTGGCCGCGCGGACCGGAATGGGGCCACTGGATCGCACTCGGCGCAATACAAGGCTGGATCCCGAATGTGCTGACGGCGCTCGGCCTCCGCACGACGACGGCCGGCCTCGCCTCGATGATCCAGGCGTCAGGTCCGCTTCTCGTCGCGCTCGCCGCGCACTTCCTGTTCAAGGAGGAGCGCTTGACCACAAGGCGCGCCATCGGCCTTGCCGGCGTCGCCGGTCTCCTCGGACCTGCTCTCGTCGGCGATGGCGCCGGCGATGCGGCTGGCGCAATGTACATGGTCGGCGTGACGGTGAGTTATGCGCTTGCCGCGCTCGGCGTACGGTTGATCGGCGGCGGCGATCCTTTGCGGCTGGCCTTCGGCCAGCAGGCCTTCTCCGCCCTGCCCTCGATTGGCATGGCGCTTGCCTTTGATCCTGCGCCCAGCGATGCGATGACGCCGTTGCCGCTCGCGCTCTGGTGCCTCGGCATCGGCGTTGTCGCAACAGCCGCGCCAATGGCGGTCTATATGCGGCTTCTCACCGCCGCGGGCCCGACCCGAGCCGCGCTTGTCTACTACTTGTTGCCGCTTTGGGCGACGATCCTCGGCTACTTGTTCTTAAGCGAACGCATCACGCTGCAACAGGCTTTGAGCGGGCTGGTGCTGTTGGCCGGCGTTTGGCTCGCCACAGGACGGACAATTTCGGCTCAAGGAATGGACCGGCCTGCCGCCCCCTTGCGGTTAAGCGACCCTTAACCTCGATCCGCCAGTTTGAATCGTCCGAGCGTCGTTTGCCGGCGAGCGCGCTAAGCCGTTCGTCCAGGAGTTCAGCGTTATGAGCAGCGTCGACCACTCCAGCGCTCCCACGAGCGCGTCGGAATCGCCCCAAACGCCTCACCCTGCCGCCGCGATCGAAAAACCCGCCGGCACAAGCCGACTGCTCCGGCGTCTTTATCACGACGTCGGCCTCGCCGCAGTGGCGGCTGAATTGCAGGTCAACGTGCGCGCCACAACGCCGGACCTCGCCGCCGCCATCGATCGCGGCGCGCCCTTGCTCAAAGCGGGGAATTCGGAACGCGCGGCTTAAAGCCAACGGGCGTGAGCCTGACCTCAAGAACCTTCGACGGTCAGTTCGACAGCGACGTTGCCGCGCGTCGCGTGCGAATAGGGGCAAATCTTTTCATGCGCCTCGTTGGCCAGGGCTTGCAGTTCCGCGGTCGGCAGGCTGCGATCGACGACATGAAGCTTGACGGCTAAGCCAAAGCCGCCGAGGTCGCGCGGACCGATCGAAACGGCGCAGGTCGTTACCGCCTTCGAGGCGTCCTTCTTGTGGCTTCGCGCGACAAAGTCGACCGCGCCGCCGAAACATGCGGCGTAACCGGCGGCGAAGAGGTGCTCGGGCGTCGCCGTGCCTGGCTTGCCCGGGCCGCCCATCTCCTTGGGCACGGAAAGATTGACGTTGACGAGCCCGTCGGGCGTCCCGGTATGGCCGTTGCGACCGCCGGTGCTGCTGCCGCTGACCTTGAATAGAGGCTTGATCGAGTCAACCATGACGTCGGCTCCTTGGGCTCTGGTTTGGATCTTTGACCGATGTCGCGGAAGCTAAGGCTTGCGCGCGAACCCGCCAAGCGCGCCGACGCGCGGCGCCTCGTGCATGGTCGCAAAGAGCCTGAGACTGAAACGCGCCCGCGACCTATTTGACGACGATGCGCGTGCCAATGTGCACGCGGTTGTAAAGATCGATCACGTCGAGGTCGCGCATGCGGATGCAGCCAGACGACACTGCGCGGCCGATTTCGTCCGGCTCGTTGGTGCCGTGGATGCGATAGAGCATGTCTCGGTTGCCCTGATAAACATAAAGCGCGCGGGCGCTCAGCGGGTTGTCATAGGCGCCGGCGAGCGGGCCGTGCTGCCGATAGACCTGGAACTCAGGCCAACGCTCCATGATCGACGCCGTCGGCATCCAGGTCGGCCATTCGACCATGCGGCCAACCTGCGCAACGCCGCTCCAGGCATAGGCCTCAGCGCCGGTCGCCACCGGATATTGGATCGCCGTGCCGTCCTTCAAGGTGAAATAAAGCTTCTTGCTCGGCGTATCGACGACGATCGTCCCCGGCGGCTCGCCGGTCGTGTTTTGGACGAGGTAGCGTTGATAGGGAATCTGCGACTCGAGCGACGGCGCGAGCGCCATCATCTCTTTATCGTGTGCGTTGAGTTTCGGATCTGGGATCGCGCCCAATGTCATGGGCGGCGCGATGCTCTGACATCCGCCGAGAACCGCGCCCAAAATAAGCGCAACGCAAACCGCTAGCGATTTCATGGCCTTCCGTTTGCCCCGTTTAGATTTTGCTTACCATAATTCCGAACGCGTTAAACGAACGTTGCTTGGACGCCTCATGAAGAAATTTCAGCCCCAAGATCGATCGAAAAACGTCGAACCTTCCCCAAGGTTCCGCCACTTTTGGACGCAGGCATTATGGCAAATTCGGCGCCCTATGTGTAGCTTTTGAGCCGGATAGGTTCATAACGCCGGAACAAATTGCTGCGACTGCGACCTCGAAGACACAATTTCGCTTTACGGTCTGGATCGGGCTAAGCCTCCTTGGCCGCAGCTTGCGCGGCCTTGGGGCGCTGTCTATAAGGCGTTTCGCGTCGCCTGCGACGCAAAGTCGGAGTGTAGCGCAGCCTGGTAGCGCACCTCGTTCGGGACGAGGGGGTCGGAGGTTCGAATCCTCTCACTCCGACCATTCCCGCCAAACCAATTGAAATCATTATGAGAAAACGGGACAACCGCGGACCTCGCCGTGGACTGGCGCCCGTATCGGACTTTCAGAACGGCGGAGGCTCCCTCGTCGTTGTCGACGGGCTCGGAAGCTCCGGAGCGCGCGAAATCGCCGCCGCCGAGGCCGGCTAAAGGCCAATCTTAAGGCTTGAGCCCCGCAAAACCTTGTCCGGTCCCCGTCCCGTAAGCGGCAGCGTGCGGCCGCGCCGGCATGGTCCAACCGCCGACGAAAGCCTTCGACGTTAGCCGCCAGAATCGCCAGGGGTACAACATGGCCGAGCCAAAGCCGCCCTTTTACGTGTCATTTTCGCAGGATCGAATCCCGACGACTGTTGACCATTCGCGCGCCAACCCTGGTCCGCCCGGCGCGAGTCGGGCCGGTCATACGACCGCGAAGCCCAACGCCCGGCTCACTCTTAACTGGGACAACGGACCTACGGGCGCCGACGGACGGTTTCCGTTCTTCGCCCAATCGATCAACATTTTCTTTCGGCTCGAGGATTTCCTGGTCGAGATTTCCTCCAATTTCAGCGACGCTTCCTGCGCCTACAAAACGACGCTTCGTCACGAGCTGCAGGCCCATATCTACGAACCGCTTCGCATCTTTTACTCTTATCGCGACATCTTGATCCAACGGCTCAACGCCGTGTTCGTGCCGACCAAGACAGCGCCGCTTCGCGCGGCGTCGGATGTGGAAGCGGGGCAGAGGCAAGAAGCGGTCAACCGTCAGATCCGCGATGTCGTCAGAGACGTTCGCGCCGCGCTCATCCGCGACCTGGAAGACGCCAGAAGGCGCGCCGACGCTCCGAACGCCTACCAACTCGTCTACGGGCAATGCACGTACGAACAGTGGGCGAACGGCAGATAAAGACTCCGGGCCGACGTCTGCGCTTGAGGCGTCCGACTGGGCCTACACGGCTCGCGCCCGAAAGTATGGCCTGAGCGTTTCGTAGAGAGCGCGGTAATCGCCATAGCCTCGGTCATAGACGGCGGCGTTGCGCGGATCGGGGTTGATCGGCTGGCCTAAGCCAGCGAGCCGCTTGACGTCCGCCCAGTCGACGCCGCCGCCCGAGGCGACGGCCGCGACCAGCGCGGCGCCCATGGCCGAACCAAGCGGATTTTCTACGACGGCGATCGGCGCTTTAAGGGCGTCGGCGACGATTTGCATCCATATGCGGCTGCGCGCGCCGCCGTCGGAGGCGAGGAAACGACGCGGGGCAAAGCCGATTTCTTCGAGCACCTCGACATGGTGGCGAAAGCCATAGGCGACCGCCTCGAGCAACGCGCGCCAGAGATGGCCCGGCGTATGGCCGAGGCTTAAGCCCGTAAATGTCCCGCGCGCGAACGGGTCCTGGATCGGCGTCTTCTCGCCGAGAAAATACGGCAGGCAGAGCACGCCGTCGGCGCCGGCGGGAATGGGCGCGGCGAGCTTGTCGAAAGCGGCGTGCGGATTTTCGGCAGAGCCATCGAGGCGCAACAGTTCGGCGAGCCAGTTGAGCGCCGAGCCCGACGCCGCCATGCAGCCATTCGGCGCGTAAAGGCCGGGAACAAGATGATAGTCGAGAAAGAGCCGGCGATCCGGCCGGGCGGCGTCCGAAGCGACCACGATGTCGCCAGCCCCGCCGAACTTCAAAAGAACGTCGCCCGGTTCGACGAGACCCGCCGCCAGCGCCGAGGCGATATGGTCCGCGGCGCCGCCGAAAACCGGCAGGCCCGCCGGCAGACCGGTCGCCGCGGCGGCAGGGGCCTTCACCGCGCCTAAAAGAGAATGGGCGGCATGCTTGGCCGGAAAGGCGGCGCGAGGCAGGCGCGTCAAAGCGACAAGATCGTCGTTGATCTGATGATCGGCAAGATCGACGATCCCCGCCTCGAGCGCCCAATTCTGCTCGACGCCGCGCACGCCGGCCAGCCGCCAGTTGACATAGTCATAGGAGCCGAAAACGGTTCTGATCTTGGAAAAGACGGACGGCTCGTGGCGCTGAAGCCAGCGGAGCTTCGTCGCGATCAGTTGCTGGTTGATCCCATTGCCGGCGCGCTTAAGGAACGTCGCCTCGTCGACTTCGCGCGCCAGTTCTTCGACTTCCGCCGCGGCGCGGCCATCGCTTTGCTGGATGCTCGGCCGCAGGAGGTTTCCGGCTTCATCGAGCAGCACCAGCGCCGGCGCCATCCCGGTGACGCAGAGGCCGCGCAGCGACCCTGGCTTATCCGGCAGCGCCGCGAGGAGCTCGCGAAGAATCGAGCAGGAATTGTCCCACCACTCAGCCGGGTCTTCCTCCGCCCAACCGGGATGCGGCGAGGAGAGCGTCGTCTTGCGCGAAGCAACGGCAATAACCTTGTTCGGAAGCGCGGCCAGAACGCCGATCGTCGAGGTCGTGCCGATGTCGAGGCCGATGACATATTCTTGCGCCACGCTCCGCCTCGCTTTGCTCTAAAGCTTGTCGACGAAGTCCATGAAGCGCTTGACCCTCTCGCCGTCGACCTTGTTCCAAGTGTCGCCATCCACTTTGAAATGCGTGCCGATCACGCAGCCGTCGGCGACGGCGAAAATCTCGCGAACATTGTCGATCCTGACGCCCGTATTGGCGAGAAGCGGCGTGCCGGGCACGGCGGCGCGGACGCGCTTTAAGTCGGTGGCGTCGACCGCCTGGCCGGTGATCGGCCCGGAAACGAGGATCGCGTCGGCGAGCGAAGAGAAGACGGCGCTCTTGGCGCGAAGCTCGATCGGCCGCGTATCGAGGGACGAGGCGAATTCGGCGTTGATGTTGAAGAGAAGCTTCAGGTCCGGCCTGCCGAGATTGCGGCGAAGCGTCAGCGCTTCAGCGGCGTTCGGCCGCCAGAGGCCCATGTCGGAGGCGAAAAGGCCGGTGAAAATCTCGCGCGCGAATTGGGCGCCGACAGCGCAGGCGATGGCGACGCTCGCGACAGGATCCCAGAGATAGTTGACGCCGAACGGCACTTTGAGCATCGGCTTTAGCGCGGCGATGAGCGCGGTCATGGCGGCGGCGCCCTCGATCGGCGCTTGGAAGCGGTACGGCCGATCGTTCTCGTTGCCGAACATGATCGCGTGGACGCCGCCGCCTTGCAGATTCTCGATGTCGCGGGAGACGTCGTCGATGAGCTTGTTCATGCCGCCGGCGGCGTCAAACAACGGCGTTCCGGGAAGCGCGCCAATATGGGCCATGGCGATCACGATCTTTCGTCGCGCGCCAAAAAATTCAAAGGGCATGGGAAATCCTCTCGGAAAGAGCGGCGGCTAAGTACGATTCATTTGACGCGGGGTCACCCTCATCCGGCCCTTCGGGCCACCTTCTCCCGCAAACGGGAGGGCTGTCCGGGGAAACGGAAGCGCAAACGGAAAACGCGAATGCTTCTTCTCGGTGCAACCATCGCGTGTCATGGCCGGGCTTATCCCGGCCATCCACGCCGCGCCGCTGCAAGAAACTTGCGAAGTTTGAGCCGGCGGATAGGCGTGGATGCCCGGCACAAGGCCGGGCATGACGCGCATAGGTTGCAGCGATGCACAACATTGCAACGATTTTTGCCGGACAGGCCTGCGCCTGCGGGAGAGGGTTGGGGTGAGGGTAAGAAGCGTACGCTGATCATCTAATGAACCCGTTCAGACGGCCAAGTCCTTCTCGGAATCGCAAACAATCATTTGAACTTTGGCCCGCGCCAGCGCTTCCGCCAAATGAGGCGGCGGCGCGCGATCGGTCACCAGCGTCGCAACGCCATCGAGGCCGCAGACTTTCGAGACCGACCGATGGCCGAATTTCGACGAATCGCAGAGGACGATCACCTGCTCCGCTTGCTCAATAAAGGCGCGTTTGATCTCGGTGTCTTCGGGCGAATAGTCGAAGAATCCGTCCTCGGTCAGTCCGGAGACGCCGAGAAAAAGCTTGGCGACATAAAACTGGCGGATCTGCTCGCGCGGGTTCGTGCCGACCACCGAAAGCTCGGGGCCGCGCACCAGGCCGCCGAGAACATGTACCGGGCAATGTCTGCGGCCCAAAACCGCCGCTGCGTAAAGATTGCTGGTGAACACGGTCACGTCCCGCCGGCTGGCGATCTCCTCGGCAAGCGCAAGCGTCGACGTGCCGACGTCGATGCCGATCGACTCGCGCGGACCAATCAGCCCGGCGGCGGCGCGCGCGATCGCCGCCTTGGCGGCGGCGTTTTGCCGGCGCCGGCTGGAAAAGGCGGGCTCGGCCGCGTCGAAGACCTCGCGCCGGCCGACGCCGACGGCGCCGCCATGGGTCCGGACGATCATGCCTTTGCTTTCGAGCGAGCCGAGATCGCGCCGGATGGTCATGTCCGAGACCGAGAAGCTTTCCGCTATGTCGGCGACGGACACAAAGCCATTGCGGTCGACAAGCTCGAGAATCCGGACGTGACGGGCGCCGGCGGGCGCTCGCCCTTGGGCGGTCCCGGCGTCAGGAAAGAACGGCGCAGCGCCTCGGCTCATAAAGAAACGATCATGGTCCGATAGTGATCGTAGTTGAGCAGAACTCCTAAGTCGAGCGTTCGAATCTGTTTGTATCTGTCGAAAGCCTATGGGACCTTGAACAGCCGGGAGAGCCATCATGAGCGAAATCTTCGATCTTCAAGGGCGCCGAGCCATCGTGACCGGCGGCGCGCGCGGGATCGGGGCCGCGATCGCCCGCGCCTTCGCCCGAAGCGGCGTCCGCGTCGCGATTGCCGACGCCGATCTCGCCGCCGCTCAGGCCCTCGCCAACGACATTGGCGACGGCGCGGCCGCCTTCGCGATCGACGTCCGCGATCGCGCCTCGACCGAGAAGGCTTTCGCTGCGGCGATCGCGCATATGGGCGGGCTCGATATTCTGGCGGCCAACGCCGGCGTCTCGACGATGCGCCGCGCCGTCGATATCACCGACGAGGAATGGGACTTCAACTTCGCCGTCAACGCGCGCGGCGTCTTCTTAAGCAACCAGATCGCCTGCCGGTATTTCCTTAAAGAGAAGCGCGCCGGCGTCATCGTCAACACCGCTTCGCTGGCCGGCAAGGTCGGCGCGCCTTTGCTCGCCCATTATTCGGCGAGCAAATTCGCCGTGCTCGGCTGGACTCAAAGTCTGGCCCGCGAAATGGCGCCGCATGGAATCCGCGTGAACGCCGTCTGCCCCGGTTTCGTGCGCACCTCGATGCAGGAGCGCGAAATCGTCTGGGAAGGCGAGCTCCGCGGCATGACGCCGGAAACGGTGCGCGCGGAATATGTGTCGCTGACGCCGCTCGGCCGCATCGAAGAGCCGGAGGATGTGGCGGATGTGGTGGTGTTCCTGGCCTCGGACGCGGCGCGGTTCATGACCGGGCAAGGGATCAATGTGACGGGCGGGGTGAGGATGGATTGATCCACGACGTCCCTTTTCCCCGCCTGCTGGGAGAAAGGGGCGCGAAGCGCCGGATGAGGGGCAGCGCATAATTAAAAAGTATGTACTGATCGAATCGCTAGTCGGTGAGCTCTGCAAGCTGTCATGGTATTGTTGAAATTCGCATCAGGATTTCTGCCGAACCTGTTTCAGAATGTCCTTCATCTGATGGATGATCTTGCACCCGTGCAAGGTTTCGCCCGTCTTGTCTTCCGGGTCGGCCTCGAAAAACCCCGCATCTCATCCGACATCCGCATCAGTTCGTGGTAGCGTTCGTCTCCGAACGTCCCCCGATTGAAGCTGAGCCCCTCGTGCAATTCGCGGAAAACGTAGTTCAAATTTAGGAACGGCAAATAACCCGTCTTATCCAAGAATTTTGAAGCTCACAGGAGCATGGAACTTAGCAATTCCAAAAGTTCATCGATGTCTTGTGGGACATGCATCTTTGCCGGTTTCACGGATGACCTTCACGCGCGCCGGTTATGGTCGGCGTAGAAGAATTCGCAGATTTGTGTGACGCGCTAATCGTCTTGGAATGCGCCGATACTCCTCAGGATTTTCGCCGGGCCTGCTTCAAGATGTCCTCCATCTGATGGATGATCTTGCAACCCTTTAACGTGTCGCCTGTCTTGTCTTCTGGGTCGGCTTCGAAGAGCACCCGTATCTGATCCGACATTCGCATCAATTCATGGTAACGTTCATCCCCGAGCGCAGGCCGGTTGCAATTGAACCCCTCGTTCAATTGTTTGAAAACATAATCCAGATTTTGGTACGGAAAATATCCAGTCTTATCTAGAAATTTTGGAGCCGACAGCACCATCGACCTTAAAAAATCTACCAGCTCGCCGATGTCTTGGGGAAGATACATCCTTACCAGTTTCATGAGTCACCTTCAGAACGAATTGCCGGCGGGTCTGGGTATCAAGTAGGTGCTATGTTGTCCGAGTTGGCTCGGACGAACGATGATTACCACGCGCACTCGAGATTTGGTACGAAAATAATCCTGGGATTTGAGGCATTTTAATCGTGTTCTCGGTGAGCGTCTAATCAAAAGATACACCCCCGATTCTCGCACCCGGAATTCGATACTTCTTCGGATTTTCTCAATCGCTGTTGTTTGTCGTCATATCCGCCTGCCGACCGTACGGGTTACTGTACGAAAAAAACGCTTGCCACGCTCGCCAAAGTCGCGGAGCTTGAGAAAGGCGGGGCAGCCTGGGAAAACCAGCCGCGCGTCCCGACGTCGTCCATCGACGGCCATCGCCGAACGCGTCAGGTGGGGCAGACCGAGCAGTACGGTCCAATGCCTGCCCGACTGAGATCGCCGACCTCGATCGCCGAAGCCGCCCCGCGCTGGCGAGGGCTAGAAGTTTAGCGCCGACTCAATTCTTTGGAGGTCATCGACAACGAGCTGGCATAGCCCGCAATGCTCGTGAAGGGGTTGGAGCTCCAATGTAGCAGCGCCTCCGGCGCTTCCGACGTGAGAACATTGCTCGGACGGCAATGGTATGGATAAAGCTGTGAGGGCCTGAAGCATAAAATGATCAGCTCATCACTCTTTGCATTTGCTTGCAGATAGTCGAGATGATGCGCGGCGCGAGTCCACGAGTCAAAAGCGACAGCGTCTTTCGGTTCTCGATCTAGGGTTTCAATTTCTTTGATGATTTTCTTGTGAGCGTAGGTCGTCATGGTGCGCCACGTCGAATTTGAAAATCGCCATCGGCTGGCCTCGACGAACTTGTCCGATTTTGGCGCGGGCTGAGTATGGCGCTGATATGCAATAACGATCAGATATAACTTATTTTTATGTCAATAGTCAATAAGATATGTCTTATTGACTTCTTCATTTATTATAAGTTATACCTTATCGCATGAAAGACGCTATCCGCCATCTCGACAAGCGCTTCACGGCGCTGCGCCCTCTTGCCAAGAGCCCGCGCCCCCCAAAGGGCTGGCTTCGGGCGGTCAGGGACGCGCTCGGCATGACCACGGCTCAATACGCCCGACGGCTCGGCGTGTCCCAGCCGAGAATTGTCGAGCTTGAACAATCGGAAGCGAGCGGCAGCGTGACGCTGCACACGCTTCAACGGGCAGCGAAAGCTCTCGGTTGCCGTCTAGTCTACGCGCTGGTGCCGGAACGGCCGCTCGCGGATAGCGTCCGCGAGCGGGCGGAAACCGTGGCCGCGCGCCAACTCGCCGATATCGAGCACACCATGCGCCTCGAAGACCAGGCGGTTACCAGCAAGCAAGTCGGCAAGGACATGCTCCGCCAGCGGATTGAGGAACTGTTGCGTCGTCCTGCACGTCTTTGGGACGAAAAATGACGGACTTCTTCCATGCCGATGATGACGCCACGCCTCTGACCCCTACGGACCTCGATGCGCTTATCCCGACGCATGTCACGTTGCGCAGCGAACTCAACGAACTCGAACAACAGAACATCGCCGAGGCCGATCGTTGGGCGTTTACCCGCAAGCGAAGAGTCCTCGACGAAGCTTTCCTCAGAGGTCTCCATCGCCGTATGTTCAATCGGGTTTGGCGATGGGCGGGAGATTACCGTACGACCGAACGTAATCTCGGTATAGCGCCCTATCGCATTCAACCCGAGCTTAGGCGGATCATCGACGACGCCCGGTATTGGGTCGAGCACAACGCCTACGCGCCCGACGAGCTGGCTGTGCGCTTTCATCACCGTCTGGTTTTCGTGCATCCGTTTCCGAACGGCAACGGCCGCTGGTCTCGGCTGGCGTCCGACTTGCTTATCACTCAACACCGCAATTCGATTCACCTGGGGCCGCGCCAATCTTCAGCCAGCCGGCGACGTAAGGCGCGCGTACATCGATGCATTGCATGCGGCCGATGAACATGATTTGGCGCCGCTCATCGCCTTCGCTCGATCGTAACCGGCGTGGTGGTATGGGCGTCATATAGCAGCGTCTTCGGTTAGATGCGGATCGCGGCGACGCGCGCCTTGACGCTCGAAAGAAAAATGCGCGGCCGGATTGCCGAATGCGATCATCGGGTTTCGCCCCATTTGCGCGCGACGGCGAGCATGAAGCAAAGTGCTACGATCTCGTCAAAGACGAGCCGCCCGGCCAGCGCGATGACGACGCCAAGTCCCTCGCCACCACCCTCCCCCTCTTCATCACCAGCGCGCGCGGCGGATGCGCGGCGACCGCCTCCGCGACCGACGCCGCCGGGATCGCCACAAGATCAGCCGCGGCGCCGACCCTTAAGCCGTAATCGGCGAGGCCGAGCTCGCGCGCGGCCGCGCTTGTCGTTAAATCGAACGCCAGTTTCAGGTCTTCGTCGGCGAGAAAGCCCTGGCGATAGCCGATCATCATCGCCCGCTCGAGCATGTCGCCATTGCCGTAGGGCGACCAGGCGTCGCGGATATTGTCGGAGCCGGCGAAGACCCTGACGCCGGCCTCGATGAGGCGCTTGACCGGCGGCACCGGAACCGGGCCCGGCCCGTTGGTCATGATCGCCACATCGGCGCGGGCTAGCGCTTCCGCCGTGCGGGAAAATTCCGCGTCGTCCACCCCGCCGAGCGCGAAAGCATGGCTGACGGCGACGCGACCCATGAGGCCGAGCGCCGCCGCCCGCGCAGCGATCTGGCGCAATTCGAAGCAGCCGAGCGGGCCGGGATCGTGAAGATGGATATCGAGGCCGACGCCGCGCCGCTCGGCAATACCGAAGATCGCGTCGAG
>DATGHD010000438.1:0-7923 GCA_035308145.1 Roseiarcus sp. | reverse complement strand
CGCCAGCAGGACGCGCGGAATCATCACGTCCGCCGACACTTGATTGGCGATCACGCGCTTGGCGCCGGCGATGCGGGCGATGGGCGCCGCGATCACGTTGCCGTAATGCTGGAAGGCGATCACCACGTCGGGTCGGGTCCGACGCATTGTACGGTAAAGGCGGGCGAGGAAGCTAAGGAAGGCGATCGGCCGCGACGGTCGCTGGTCGGCGCAGAACTCGACATTGGGGCTGTCGTCGAACGATGCGGTGCGGCGAAAGAAGAAAACCTGATGCACGTCGAATCCGCGCGCCGACAAATCGGCGGCGAGCAATCGCGAAATCTGCTGCGCGCCGGCGTTTTCCGCCTGGGTCTGCACCAGCATCACCCGAGGCAGGGCGGCCGCGCTCACGCGGCGGCCCCGGCGTCGCGGAGGTCGCCGATGCGCGTGACCGCCGAGCGCTGCTCGGCGCATATTCGCCGATCGACGGCGCCAAGCGTCAGGCCGGCGAGAAAGAGCGCAAGGCCAAGCGCCAAAGGCGCGAACAACGCCTCTTCTTGGAAAAGCCCGTTGACAAGAATAACGACGATTGAGGAGGCGGCGAGAGCGAGCGCCGGAGCGCGCAAAATCTCGAACAGCCGCCACGCGGTTCGCGCAAGCCAAAGATAGATGGCCAAAACGCCGAACGCTGCAATCCCCATCTGGTAGATCATGACGCCGACCGCGCTCTCAACCGCGGTGTCGGCGGCGCCGGCGCTCTGGAATCGGCTCCAATCGAGGGCGGCGAAGTTCGTCGAAAGATTGCCTCCCTGGCCCAGCGTGTGACCGATGGGATTGGTTAAGAATCCGTTAAATCCGCCGATCAATCCGAGAACATGGAAGTCGCCGCTCTCTAGCCCTGTGCGAAAAACGAACAGAGCGTAGAGCGCCATGACCGCCGCGAGTCCAACCAGCGGCAGCGCCCCCGTTCTGAAACGGGCCACAAGACAAAAGATCCACGTGAACGCCAGCAAGGTCGCCGCTCCCTTTGCGCCAACAAAGAGCAACAATGGCGCCGCGGCGAGCGGGAGAGCCCGCTGACCCTGCACGGCTGCGAAAGCAATCATAAGCGCCAGCGAATAGCCGAAGCTGATGGGGTGGAAATTCGGCCCTTGCAGACGCACCAGCCGCAGGTCGAGGCCGGCGAGGAGGTTCGTGTTGAAGATGTCCGATTTGAGAAAATCGAGAACGCCGGTGGCGACAAGGCCAGTTTGACGGGCGGCGGTCTCGAATTGGCCGCTGTCGCGGGCCGAAAGCGACCCGAGGTCCCAATAGTTCCAGCCATTGGTGAAATCGAGCCAGTACTCCGGGGCCACGAGTTCGAAATAGCCGCAAAGGGTCAGCAGGCCGAGAAGAAACGTCGCCGTTTCGCGCATCGCCAGGCGATGCCGGGATGCAACCACAACGCCGATTTGGAACAACAGCACCGGCAGTCCGATATTGCGCATATAGATTGTCGCGCCGCGGGCGTTCATGGCGAGCCCAGCCACGAAGTAGAGCCCGGCGAGCGCAAGGATGGCGGTTGTCGCAAACAGCATCCGCCAGACAAAAGGCGAAACCACGATGCGTCCGGCGAGGATTCGCGCCGCCATCGTCAGCCAGATTCCGACGGTGGTGACGAAATCATACGCCTTCATCGAATCAAGGTCGGAGAATTGCGCGGCGTAGGACGACGCCATCGCCACGAACATCGTCTGGAACATGTAGGAAGTTAAAATGATCATCGGCGTCGCGCGCTCGAAATAGAGCGCGGCCGCGCAAGCCGAGACGAGCGAAAACGCGATCGCCGCCGAGGGGTTGATCAGATGGATGAGCACCGGCAACGCCGTCAGGACAAAGGCCAGAGCGGCCGAGGCGGCGAGGTCGACAACGCGCGGCGCGAGGCTTTGGTGCGCGGGCGCTGGTCGTTGCATCAGGGTCTCGGCATTTACGTTGATTAAGGCGCTTGCGCTTTTGCGCGCCCTTTAAGAACCCGAGCATTAGTAACCATTGCTTAACGCTTCGTGTATCTTGTGCTTGACAGGCTGCGAATTGGGCTGCGCCGGGAACTGATGACCGCGCTGTGATGGCTCTGTCCAACAAAACGTCGATGCGCCGTGCGCGGGACGCCCGCCGTCGCTCCGGTCCGCTCGATCTTTGGGACGACGGCGCCGACCCGGGCGCCTCCGATCTCCTCTCTCCAATGGCGGTCTGGCTGTTCCTCCGGCGCAACGCCATTTTTATCGCGCTGACGACGCTCGTCGTCGCCATCGTCCTTGCGGTCCTCATCCGCCTCGCCTTCAATCAATACGCCGCCACGGCCCTCGTCCTGGTCGATCCGCGCGATACGAAAGTGACGCCGACCGAGGCGGTCGTCTCCAACATCGGCCCGGACGCGATCGCCGTGGAAAGCCTCGTCCAAGTCGCTAAATCGGACGGGTTCCTCGCCGCGCTCGTCGATCAGGAAGGCTTGAGCAAGGACTCCGAATTCAATGGCGGGTTCGATACCGTGGAGAACCAGCGGGTCGCCGCGGTCGAGAAGCTTAAGGACAAGCTGGCGGTGTCGCGGCGCGGCGCGACATACGTGATCGATGTCACGATGAAGAGCAAGGACGCGCAAGAAAGCGCGCGATTGGCCAATGCCGCGGCGAAAATGATCGTCGACAATCAGGTGCAATTGCGCGCCGGCTCCAATCAGAAAGCGGTCGATTTCATCGGCGGGAAATTGACGGACCTTAGAAAGCGGGTCGAAGACGAAGAGACCGCCGCCGCGGCCTTGAAAGCCGAGCTCAAGATCACCGACGCCGGACCCAACGGCGAATTGCTTCAGGATCGGCGCGTCGCCGAGATCAATCAGCAACTCGTCAACGCCAAGGCCCGCACCGCCGAGACGCGGGCCCGGCTCGATCAATTGCGCAAGGCGCAAGGCGACGGCGCGATGGATCTCCCCGCCGCTCCCGAATCCACCGTCTTGAGCGCGCTTCGACAGGACTATGCCCGCCTGACGCGGCAGGCCGCGCAACAGGAGATCGTGCTCGGCGCCCGTCATCCCGCCGTCGCGGAGCTCAAAGCGCAGATCGCGGATGCGAAGCGGCAGATGCTTGCCGAAGTGGAACGGCTGACCGCTTCGGCCAAGACCGACTATCTCGAGGCGCGCCAGCAGGAGGAGGCGCTGAATGACGATCTGCGCAAGGCGCAAGCCGATAGCGGCGCCGGAGATCAGGACTTGGTCAAGCTCCAGCAATTGGAGCGCGACGCCAAGACTGACCGCGACGTCTACGAGCAACTGCTGGCTCGGCAGCGAGGCCTGATCGAAAATACGGGATTGGCGTCGTTTGACGTCAGGGTCGTTTCGCAGGCGACGCCGCCGCTGCGCGTCTCCGCGCCGGGCTGGTCGGTCATTCTCGCCGCCTCCGGCTTGGTCGGATTGTTGGCCGCCCTCGGCGGGGCCTTCGCGCGAGAAGCAATGCGCCGCTCCCTGGTGACGCCGGCGCAGACGCAGCGGCTCGTCGGCGTCGAAGTCGCAGGCCTCATCCCCATGTTCTCCTCCCCGCCGCCGATCGACGGGCGCAAGGCGAGCGAGGAGACCGCGCGCGCCTTCTCGGAGCTTTGCGCGACGGCCTCGATGAAGCGCGCGATCAGAAGCGGCGTCGTCCTCGTCACCTCGGCGCGGGAAGGCGAGGGCAAATCGACGATCGCCGGAAATCTTGCCGCGCAATTGGCGAGCCAGGGAATGGAAACGTTGCTCGTTCAGACTGGCGTCGCGGCCGAGACCGGCGCCAGACGACGCCGCGGCCTCGCAGAAGTCCTGGCCGGCCGGCTCTCGCTTCAAAATGCGGTGCAATGGCGCGGATCGGGAGAAGCCGATCTTCTGGCGTTCGGCGACGCCGGCTCTGAAGGCGCCAGCGAGAGTATCGAAGCGACTGGCGCACCGCTGCGCGCGATTATTCGCCGCTGCCGACGCCAGTTCGACGTTGTCGTGATCGACGCGCCGTCGGCTCAGAAATCAAAAGCGCCCGAGTTTCTGGCGCCGCTCGCCGGCGCGATTCTGATGATCGTCGAATGGGACAAGACCGAAGCGGAGCTTGTCGCAACCGCGATCAGCCGGCTCGAGTCGCAGGCCGTCAGCGTCGTCCTCAACAAGGTCGATCCCGTCCGCTATGCGCAGTTCGCCGCAGATCCGATCGATAAGGCGAGGCTCGCGGCCTAGCGACGGCCGCTTCGGATTAGAAGCGCGACGCCTCCGGCTCGCTGAGCGCGGGTCGTTTACGCCAATAGGACAAGAGCGCGAACGCAGACGGATCGACGCCGCAGCGTTGGCGGCAAAGAACGGCCGCGGCGATGGCGACGGGAATGTTGACGATCGCCCAACTCAACGCCGCGCCCGCCGCGCCATATTCGGGCGCGAGCCGGCTCATGATCAAGATTCTGAGCACCAGCGACAATGCGGCGACCCGCGACCAGAGATTCTCGTCGCCAGTGATCAGCAGCAGTCCGGAGGATGGGCCCGACAGAGTGATGATGAAACTCGCCGTAGTCAAGATGACCAGCGCGGAATGAGCGGCAAGGTACGAAGGGCCAAAGACGGAGAGAATCGGACCGCCGATCAGAATGAGAATGATGAAGAGCGGCGTCACCAGCGCGAAAGCGACGGTCATGACCGAGCGCATGACATGCTGCAGGCGCTCCGTCTGCCCGCCGAAATGGAGATTGCTCGCCGTCGTCACCGTGTAAGTATTGAGTCCCGTCGAGAGCATCGAGAATATATTCGCGATACGCGCGGCGATGAAATAGCCGGCGGCGGCCGAGGGGGTCGCCAGAAAGCCGAGAATGATCACTTCGGCATATTGGCTCAGCGCCTCGACGCTCGCCGAGACGCCCATAGCCGCGCCTCTGCCGAGCCATTCGCGCTTTTTGTATGTGGAGCGTTCGGCGGCGGTCCCAACGGGAAATCCCTGCTTCACGGCGATTGACTGAAAGGCGATCGAGAGGGCCATTCCAGCGGCCGCGGCGAAGAAGAAGGCGGCGAGCCTCAGATCGCCGTGCAAATGAGACGCGACGGCCGCGAGGAGAACGATGCGCCACGTGAGCTCGCGATGCGGCTCGGAGATCCGAAAACCGCAGATGGTCCTGCAGGAGTGCGATGAATAGTGCAGCAGCGTTTGGGCCGCGAGAAAGGCGCATGCGCTTAAGAGCGCGAGCGCCGAAAGCGGCGCCGGCAGCAATCGATTGGCGAAGGCGAGGACCGCGCAGGCGATTGCCGCGCAGAGCGTCGCGATCGTCCAGCCGAAACGGTAGGCGCCCTTCATCAAGCCGAAGTCGCCTTGCTCGCTGTACTCGCCCCAGGACCGCACAATCAGCGTCTCCTGGCCAAAGACCGCGATGACCGCGAGGCAGGAGAGCGCGTTGAACCACATGGCGAGCTCGCCGAAAGCGGTGGTCGACATCGAGCGCGCGGCGAGCGTGAACACGCTGATCATCAGCAGGGCGCCGCTGGCCTTGATCGCAAGCGCGAACACCGCGCCGGTCATGGCCCGCTGGGTCTTCAGAAACGCGATCATGCGCGCCATCATTCTAAGGATCGCTCCCGACGAATGAGGCGTGCTTCTCAGGGGGCAACAGCGCATCGATAAGCGCCGCGTCCGGCTGACCGGATTCGTTCAAAAGGCCGAAGCCTTCGCGATAGTCCCAATGCGCCCAGCCAAAGCCGCTCGCTTCCGCGACCTCACGGACGTCGCGCAGCCATTCCAGCCGCGACGATCTTGGCGCCTTGAAACGGAGGACCCCAAACTCGTTGAGGACGACTGCGGCGGCGTGAGCTTTGCTCCAGGCGGCGAGGGGCGCAAATTGCCTCTCGATCGTGGCCTTGGTCCAGGGCGCCGCATAGGCGCGCTCGACCTCATCGACGAGCGGGCGGTCGCCGCGCGCGCGCAAGGCGTCGATAACGCGGCGCATCCGCGGGTCGTCGAGCTCTGACGGGAAAGGGACGTCCGCGAGCCGCGCAATCGGGTCCGACGCGTCCCAGGTCAGACCCTGATGGGTGAAGACCATCGGATCATAATAGTGGAAGGCGTAAGCCACGTTAACGTCAACGAAGGGACGCCAGGCCGCCAAGGCTTCAACTCTCTGAAACGGCGCCGGGCCGACGATGAAGGTCGTATCCGGCAACGCGCCGCGAAGCTCGGCGACGAGGCTTTCGGCCGCAGCGCGCCAGGTCGCATCGGCGAGCGGCGGCTCGTTGAGCGGCTCGGCGAAAACCCGATTGGGCGGGCGCTTACCGATCCGTTCGGCGAGCACGCGCCAGGCTTGCCGCAGCGAATCGATCGCCGCGCCGGCGTCGGCGCGCGCGAGCGCGGCGAAGCCTGCGCCGGGATGCATATCGACGGTCGCGGCGAAATCGAGGCCGAGAACCAGGTCGAGCGCGCGATCGAGATCGCCGAGCGCCGCATCGATCGTCGTCTTGCCGGAAAAGCGGCTCATCGCGGCCTCGCCGTCGAAAGGCAGGCGCACATGCGTCATGCCGCGCTCGCGAAGCCATCTCAGCGTTAAGCGATCCGGCCGCTTGTCGGGATTGAGCGGCGCCTGATCCGGCAGATTGAAGCCTCGGGCAAGGCGCTGGACCCGCGCTGCGGCGACGCTCGATTGCGCCTTGGCCGGCGAAGCCAAAGCGGCGGCGCCGATGAGCGCCAGCGCGCCACGACGGGTGAAGCCGGCGTTCATCGCATGCTTCTCGCAAGAACGTACAAAGCGTGCGGATTGGTGATCAGATAACGCAAGAAGAGCCGCCGCGGTTCTAGCCCTAAGCGAAAGAGCCATTCGAAGCCCAGCCGCTGCATCCATTGTGGAGCGCGCGGCTTGGCGAGAGCGACAAAGTCGAAGAGGCCGCCTGAGGTCTTCACCACGCCGACGCCGCGCAGCGCCCTAAGATTGCGCACGCAGAATTGCTGCTCGAGCGGCGCGCCCAAGGCGACCCAGAGAATGTCCGGCGCGAGGCTCGCGATCTTAGCGACGATCGCCGGCTCCTCCTCGCGCGTGAAATAGCCGTTGCGGCGGCCAACGATGCGTAAGCCAGGATAGGCGGCGAGCGTTCGCTCGACGGCCGCGCGGTTGACGGCTTCGGCGCCGCCCAGCATGTAGAAGCTGACGTCGTTTTCGGCCGCAAGACGCGCGACCGCGGGGAAAAGATCGCTGGTCGCCACCCGCGCCGGGAGCGGATGGCGGCACAGCAAACGCGACAACGTCACGATCGGCTGGCCGTCGGCGTTGATCGAATCGGCGGCCTCAAACAACCGCGCGACCTCTTGATCGAATGCGCAGAGCGAGATGACTTGGCCATTGACCGAGGTCGAATAGATCGGCCGCGCCGCGCGGCGGCGCTCATCGCTGCGACAATAGTTAACGAAGGCGCGCGCGGTTTCTTCGATATCGACCGCGTCGATCGGCAAATTGCCGATGAGAGCGATGGGATCGCCATTCGGCGCGTCAGATCTCGGCCTCAGTCGCATCGGATCGGTCCAGCACTCCAAGTTCCGCCGTCTCGGAGCCGGCAAACCGCATGCCTCCCGATTCGGGACAGCGCGACGAGGAAAAAGGGCTGAAATTCTGCGGCTTGAGATGGACCGCGACGCCAAAAGAGCGCGTTTCGCGGCATCGCGCGCCCGATCCTCGGACAGATCGCTGCGGTACGCGGATTGCGGCGATGCGACGCGCCGCCGCGCTTATGGCGCGCCGCGCGGCGCGGCTGTGTCCTTATGAAACATCCGGGAACGCAATTTACCGACGCATCGGTCTGGACGTCGGGCGCTTCGCGAAGGCCTTCGTCGGCTCGCGCGCGCCGGCGCGATCGCTGGCGCGTCGGAAGCGCGCCCAAGGCAGCCGCCGATATCGGCTTTGCTTATTTCGCCGCGCTCGCCGACTTTGCCGCCA
>DATGHD010000437.1:0-5826 GCA_035308145.1 Roseiarcus sp. | reverse complement strand
CTGGAATACCTCGCCCAGACGGTATGGACGCGCAAGGAAAAGAACGGGCGCGAATCTGTCGAGATCGAATATGAGCGCAACAAGGAGCGCTATGCGTTCCTGCGCTGGGGCCAACAGGCCTTCGCGAATTTCCGCGTCGTGCCGCCCGGCACCGGCATCTGCCATCAGGTCAATCTGGAATATCTCGCCCAAACGGTGTGGACGCGCAAAGCCAAGGACGGAAAAAAGACCGTCGAGATGGCCTTCCCGGACACAGTCGTGGGCACCGACAGCCACACCACCATGATCAACGGCCTGGCGGTGCTGGGCTGGGGTGTCGGCGGCATCGAAGCGGAAGCGGCGATGCTGGGGCAGCCCATCTCGATGCTGATTCCGGAAATCGTCGGCTTCCGGCTCACCGGAAAATTGCGCGAAGGCGTCACCGCCACCGATCTGGTGCTCACCGTCACCCAGATGCTGCGCAAGAAAGGCGTCGTCGGCAAATTCGTCGAGTTCTATGGGCCCGGCCTCAACGCGATGACCGTCGAGGATCGTGCAACCATCGGCAATATGGCGCCGGAATACGGCGCGACCTGCGGTTTCTTCCCCGTTGACGTGCAAACGATCCGCTATCTCGAGACGTCGGGGCGCAAGAGCCAGCGCGTTGCGCTTGTCGAGGCTTACGCCAAGGCGCAGGGCATGTATCGCCTCCGGGCGACGCCGGACCCGATCTTCAGCGACATGCTCGCGCTCGATCTCGGCGATGTCGCGCCCTCGCTCGCCGGCCCGAAGCGGCCGCAGGATCGCGTTCCGCTCGCCGGCGCGAAGGAAGGCTTCGCCGACGCGCTCGCCAGCGAATTCAAGAAGACGGGCGACGTCGGGCGGCGCTACAAGGTCGAAGGCGAGAGTTTCGACCTCGGGCATGGCGACGTCGTCATCGCCGCGATCACCTCCTGCACCAACACCTCCAATCCGAGCGTGATGATCGCCGCCGGTCTTTTGGCGCGGAACGCGGCGGCGCGGGGCTTGACGAGCAAGCCCTGGGTCAAGACCTCGCTTGCGCCCGGCAGCCAGGTCGTCGCCGAATATCTCGACGAATCCGGCTTGCAGAAATCCTTGGACAAGCTTGGCTTCAACCTGGTCGGCTTCGGCTGCACGACATGCATCGGCAACTCCGGGCCGTTGCCCGAGGCGATTTCCAAGACCATCGCCGAGCGCGACCTCGTGGTCGCCGCCGTACTTTCCGGCAATCGGAATTTCGAGGGCCGCGTCAATCCGGACACGCGCGCCAATTATCTGGCGTCGCCGCCGCTCGTTGTGGCCTATGCGCTCGCCGGCTCCCTCACGGTCGACCTGACCAAAGATCCGGTCGGCTATGACCGGGCCGGCGCGGCGGTCATGCTTTCGGACATCTGGCCGACCTCGCAGGAAGTTGCCGATTTCATCGAGAACACGATCAACGCGAAGATGTTCAAGACGAAATACGCCAGCGTTTTCGATGGCGATTCCAATTGGCGCAAGGTCAAGGTTCCGGCCGGCCTGACCTACGCGTGGGACATGGGCTCGACCTATGTGCAGAACCCGCCATACTTCGAGGGCATGACCAAACAGCCCGCGCCGGTGAAGGATATCGTCGGAGCGCGCATCCTCGGATTGTTCCTCGATTCCATCACCACCGATCACATTTCGCCGGCGGGCTCCATTCGCGAAAAGAGCCCGGCCGGGCAGTATCTCATCGAGCATCAAGTCCGGCCGATCGACTTCAACCAATACGGCACTCGGCGCGGCAACCACGAGGTGATGATGCGCGGCAGTTTCGCCAATATTCGCATCAAGAACCAGATGGTTAGGGACGCTTCCGGCGAAGTCGTGGAAGGAGGGTACACGATCCATCAGCCGTCCGGCGAGCGCATGGCGATCTATGATGCGGCGATGCGTTATGAGAAGGAAGGCGCGCCGCTGGTCATCTTCGCCGGGCGCGAGTACGGAACCGGCTCGTCTCGCGATTGGGCGGCCAAGGGCACGAAGCTGCTCGGCGTGCGCGCCGTTATCGCGGAAAGCTTCGAGCGCATCCACCGCTCGAACCTTGTCGGCATGGGCGTCCTGCCGCTTGTCTTCGAGGAGGGCGCCTCTTGGAAAACGCTCGGCCTCAAGGGGGATGAGACGGTGACGATTCGCGGCCTGGCCGCCGATCTTAAGCCGCGTCAGACCCTGGAAGCGGAAATCGCCTCCGCCGATGGCAAGATCGCGCGAGTCCCGCTGATCTGCCGTATCGATACGCTCGACGAGCTCGAATATTTCAAGAACGGCGGCATTCTGCACTACGTGCTGCGGCAGCTCGCGGCGTGAGCGTTGCGACGGGGCGGAAATCCGAGACGGCGCGGGGGTCGAGCGGGCTGACGCACCCTTACGCCGCGCCGCCCTCGCCCGGCGAGGCGATCGAGATTGCGTCGGGGGTGCTTTGGGCGCGGCTGCCCCTGCCCTTCAGGCTCGACCACATCAATCTCTATTTTCTCGATGATGGCGACGGCTGGGCGGTCATCGACGCCGGCATCGCCAGCCAACCCGCGCGCGACGCCTGGGACGCGCTTCTTGCCGGTCCTTTGAGCGGGCGACGCCTGACCCGCCTCGTCGTCACTCACGCCCATCCCGACCATATCGGTCTTGCCGGTTGGCTCACCGAGCGCTTCGGCGTTCCGCTTTTGGCGAGCCAGACCGCCTATCTCGACTGCTTGTCTCTGTCGCTCGATCCCGGCCGGCTGGAGGCCAAGGTCTACACGGATTTCTATCGCCGGAACGGCCTGGACGACGAAACGAACAAGCTCCTCTCGACGCTTGGCCACGGCTATCTCAAAATGATTACGCCGCTGCCCTCGACTTTTCAGCGCCTCGTCGCTGGCGAACGCTTGAGGATCGGCGGGCGGGACTTTGCGGTCCTCAGCGGCGACGGCCACGCGCCAGAGCAAATCATGCTGTACGATGGGCCTTCGCGACTGTTGCTCGTCGCCGATCAGGTCCTGGCGAAAATATCGCCCAACGTCAGCGTGTCGCCCGTCGATCCCAATGGCGATCCGCTCGGCCTGTACCTGCGTTCGCTCGCCGCTCTCAGTCGCGACATTGCGGATGACGCGCTGGTCTTGCCTGGTCACGGTTTGCCGTTCTTCGGCCTCAAGGAGCGGATCGACCAACTCATCGCGCATCATGACGCGCGCTGCCGGGCGCTGCTCGACGCCTGCCGCGCCGGCCCGCGCGCGCCGGCGGAACTGCTCGGCGTCATCTTTTCACGCGATCTCGATCCCCATCAGATGGGCTTCGCCTTCAATGAACTGCTCGCGCATCTCAATTTCATGCTGCGCGAGGGGACGCTGAAATTCGCGCCGCCGCTCGGCAAGGCGACGCGGGTCGCAGCCATGTGAGCGGCGACGCGCCTGGCCGCTCCGACGCGGCGTCGGCTTAAGAGACCGGTTCTGGCTTCGTCACCCCTCGCGCGCTATGGTCCCGCGACCTTTGGAGTTCATCGATGTCGCGGGGCGGCGAAGAGACGCATTTCGGCTATCGTCAGGTGCCTGTTGGAGAAAAACAGGGCCTTGTCGACGACGTTTTTCGCAAGGTCGCCGATCGCTACGACGTGATGAATGACCTTATGTCGTTCGGCTTGCATCGCGTCTGGAAGGACCTTTTGGTCGCCAAGCTGCGGCCGCCCAAGCATCGTCCCTATCATCACCTCGACGTCGCCGGCGGCACCGGCGACGTCGCCTTCCGCGTCGCGGCCGCCGGGGGCGCTCGCGCGCGCATCGCCGCGCTCGATGTCAACGCCGACATGCTGCGCGTCGGGCGCGAGCGCGCAGCCAAGCGCAGGAACGGCGAGCGCGTCGTCTTCATCGAGGGCAACGCCGAGGCGCTGCCCTTCGGCGACAGTGTTTTCGACGGCTACACGATCGCCTTCGGCATTCGCAACGTGCCGCGCGTTGAGGCAGCGCTCCACGAAGCCTTCCGCGTGCTCAAGCACGGCGGACGATTCCTGTGCCTCGAGTTCTCCCGCGTCGAGACGCCGGTTCTCGATCGCCTCTATGACGCTTATTCCTTCACGGCGATCCCGGCGCTCGGAAAGGCGGTCGCCGGCGACGGCGAACCGTACCGCTATCTCGTCGAATCGATACGCCGCTTCCCCGGCGCCGAACACTTTTGCGCAATGATCGCCGAGGCGGGCTTCGCGCGAGCCGCCTTCACCAGGCTCAGCGGCGGGATCGTCGCCATCCATTCGGGCTGGAAGCTTTAGTTTGTCGTTCCTTTTTGCGTTAGGCCATTTCCTTCGACTTGCCCGCGCCGGCCTGGTCATGGCGCGCGAAGGCGTATTTGTCGACGTCGACCCGCTGCTGTTGCCGCCGCTGGCCCGCGCGCTGCTCGCGCTTGGCAATCTCTTCGCCCGCCGGCGCGGGCAGGGGGGCCTAGCTACGGCGATCGCTCGGCTCGGACCCTCCTATGTGAAGCTCGGCCAATTTCTCTCCACCCGCGGCGATATTTTCGGGCCGAAAGTCGTCAGCGAACTGGAGTTGCTGCAGGACCGGATGGCGCCGTTCCCGCGCAGCGTCGCGATCGAAACGATCGAGACGTCGTTCGGCGCCAAGCTCGAGACGCTCTACGCCGAGTTCGGCGAGCCGGTCGCCGCCGCCTCGATCGCCCAGGTGCACCGTGCGCGCGTCGTCGAAGGCGGGCAAACGCGGGAGGTCGCCGTCAAGGTGCTTCGGCCAGGCGTCGAGCGGAACTTTGCGCGCGATCTCTCCGACATGTTCTTTGCGGCGCGGCTGATTGAAGGCCTTGTCCCTCACACGCGGCGTCTGAAGCTTGCCCAAGTGGTCGACACCCTGGCGCGCTCAGTGCGCATCGAGATGGATTTCCGCCTCGAAGCGGCCGCGGCCTCGGAATTCGGCGAGAACGTCGACGCCGACGAAGAGTTCCGCATTCCAAAAGTCGACTGGATCCGCACCACGCGCGAAGTCCTGACGCTCGAATGGATCGATGGCGCGCCGCTCCACGATCCGGCGCTTCTGGTCGAGAAAGGCTTCGATCCGCCGCGCGTCGCCCGCATTCTGATCCAGTCATTCTTGCGACATGCCTTGCGCGACGGCTTCTTTCACGCCGACATGCACCAGGGCAATCTCTTCATCGACCCAGAGGGCCGCATCGCCGCGGTCGACTTCGGCATCATGGGGCGGCTCGGATTGAAGGAGCGGCGCTTCCTCGCGGAGATCCTCTACGGCTTCATCACGCGGAACTATCACCGCGTCGCCGAGGTGCATTTCGAGGCCGGCTATGTGCCGCGCGTTCATCGCGTCGAGGATTTCGCGCTGGCGATCCGGGCGATCGGCGAGCCGATCCACTCGCGCACCGCCGATCAGATTTCGATGGCCAAGCTCCTTTCGCTGCTCTTCGAAGTCACCGCCTTGTTCGACATGTCGACGCGGCTCGAACTCGTGATGCTGCAAAAGACCATGGTCGTGGTCGAAGGCGTCGCCCGAAGGCTCGACCCGCGTCTCAATATGTGGGCGACCGCTGAACCTGTCGTCGGCGCCTGGATCGCCGAGAAGCTCGGGCCGCGCGGCAGAATTGAGGATCTGGGTCGGGTTGCGAAATTGTTCGCGCAAGTGGTGGCCGACGCGCCGGAGCGTCTCGAGCGGCTCGGCCGCCTGATCGAAAAGAGCGAGGCGGCGGCCGAGGCCGATATTCGCGTGGACGAGAAGGAGATTCGGGAAGGCGGGGTCCTGGGCATCATCGCTCTATGGCTCATCGTCGCCTTGCTCGCGTTCATCGCCTACAAGCTCTGAAGCTTAAAGGGCGCGCGTCTCG
>DATGHD010000436.1:0-13482 GCA_035308145.1 Roseiarcus sp. | reverse complement strand
ATTCGAACGTTGCGCGCATGCTCAAAGACCGCAACATTCCGCCGGGCAAGATCCTGTTGGGCGGTTTCGATCTTGCGGCGCAGGTCATCGAACAGATGAAAGCGGGCTATATCCAGGTCGAAATCGATCAGCAGCCGTATGAGCAAGGCTTCTTGCCGGTGATGCAGGTGTACCTCGAGAAAAAGATCGGGTTGGCCCCGGCTGACATCGACTCCGGCGAAGCCGTGTTCACGCCTGACCAAGCCGATCAGCTGATGGCGCTGGCCAAGCAGGGCGTTCGCTGAACCGACCGACTTGACGAATACCGGCGGGGCGTTGGCCCCGCCGCCTCTTGCAATGGGCACATAGCGCGGCGCGTCGTGAAGAATCTCTTCCGTATCTATCTCGAAAAACCGGAGCTTGCGGGCCTCGCGCTGCTCATCCTGCTCGCCGCGCTCTTCGACGCGCGTTCGGGCGGCGCTTTTCTCTCGGCGGACAATCTCCGCGGCATACTCGGATTGCTGCCTGAGGTCGGCCTCGTCTCGATCGGCGTCACGATCCTGATGATCTGCGGCGAATTTGATCTGTCCGTCGGCTCGACCTTTGCGTTGACGCCGATGGCGACGTCCCTTCTGATCATCGCCGGCGTGCCGACTTTCGCCGCGATCCTGCTTGGCTTGCTGATCGCCGCGGCGATCGGCTTCATCAACGGCTTCATTACGCTGACCTTCGCGATCCCGAGTTTCATCACGACTCTCGGCATGCTGTTCATCGTCCGGTCGCTGACTGTCGTGATCTCGGGCGGCTTTCCGCCTTTGCTGCCCGACGACCTCAACACCGCGGTCTTCACCCAATTTGTCGGGCCCGGCGGTTTGTTTCGCGGCTCCTTCGTCTGGTTCCTCGGCGTTGCGCTCGCTGCTTCCGCGATGATGGGCAATTCCAATCTCGGCAACTGGATTCGCGCGACCGGCGGTCACCTCGAGGCGGCCGGCGCGATGGGCGTGCCGGCGCGGCGCGTCAAATTGTTCTGCTTCATTCTCTGCTCGATGCTCGCTGGCTTCGGCGGGATCATCCAGGTGTTCCGCCTCCATTCACCGCTTCCTTCGATCGGCGACGGGCTCGAGCTGCAGGCGGTCGCCGCGGCGGTGATCGGCGGAACGGCGTTGAGCGGCGGCGTCGGAACCGTGCTCGGCGCCATCGTCGGGGCGCTGCTGATCCGGGTCATCGACAATGGGCTCGTCATGAGCCAGGTCGACGCCAATTGGTTCAAATTCGCCGTGGGCGGCCTGACTATCTTAGCGGTCGTCTCCAACACCTGGCTGCGCCGCACCGCGCGCCGGATGAAAGTGGAGGCCTGACGTGCCCGCGGCGCCTCTCATCGCCGTGCGCGATATGCACAAATGGTACGCCGGCGTTCATGCGCTGAAGGGCGTGGATTTCGACGTCCAAACTCGCGAGGTGGTGGGCTTGGTCGGCGACAATGGCGCTGGCAAGTCGACGCTGATCAAGATCCTCTCCGGCGTGCATCGCCCCGATCGCGGCGAGATTCGGATCGAGGGCAAGCCGGTCGAAATCGCCTCGCCGAAGGCGGCGATGCGCCTTGGCATCGAAACGATCTACCAAGACGCGTCGATGGTCCCGACGATGTCGATCGCCCGCAATCTGTTCGTTGGCCGCGAGCCGCTGCGTATCGGGGTCGGCGGCATCGGCCTCATCGATCACGCCCGCATGCGCCGCGAGTCGATGAAGGCGATCGCCGACGTCGACCTCCATCTGCGTTCGCCGGACGCCTTGCTCGCCGAACTATCCGGCGGCCAGCGCCAGGGCGTCGCGATCGCCAGAGCCATGCACTTCAAGTCGCGCGTTCTAATTCTCGACGAACCGACCAATCACCTCTCCGTCAAGGAGACGGCGAAAGTGCTTGGCTTCGTGCGCGGGCTGCCGCCTCAAGGGGTCGCCGGCATCCTGATCAGCCATAATCTGCACCATGTGTTCGAATCCTGCGATCGGATCGTCGCCATGGCGCGCGGCGAGATCGTATTCGATAAGAAAGTCGCCGAAACCTCGATCGACGACGTGCAGAACTATCTTTGAGGAGCGACATGGGCGTTCTTTCCGGAAAAACCGTCCTCCTGACCGGCGCGTTCGGCACGTTGGGACGCGCCCAAGCAGATACGCTCAGCCGCGCCGGCGGGGCTCTCCTGTTGCTTGATCGCCCGGAGGCGACGGACGGCGCGGCCTTTGCGGCCGAGGTCGCGGCGTCAACGGGCGCAGAGGCTGAATATGTCGGACAGGACCTCGGCGATCTTCAAGGCGCGGAGGCGGCCGCCAAGCGGCTTGCCGAAGCGCGCGGCGGCGTCGACATCCTGATCAACAACGCGGCGCTGATCATCAACCGCCCGTTCCAGGCCTTCTCCCTCGCCGAATACGAAGAGCAGCTGCGTGTCAATTCCTCGGCGGCCTTCGCCCTCGCCCGCGCCGTCGCGCCGGGGATGAAGGCAAAAGGCTATGGCAAGGTGATCAATTTCTGTTCCGTGACATTGAACGGCCGCTGGGAGGGCTATGTGCCCTACGTGGCCTCCAAAGGGGCGTTGCTCGGCCTGACCAAATCGCTGGCGCGCGAGATGGGGGCTTTTGGCGTGCGCGTCAACGCCATATCGCCGGGCGCAGTCGTATCGGAGGCGGAGAAGCGGGTCTTCGGCGATCGGCTGCAACAGTACAACGACTGGATTCTCGAGAACCAATGCCTGAAGGTCCGCATCCAGCCGCGAGACGTCGCCGAACTCGTGCTCTTCCTGGTCTCGCCCGCCTCCGACATGATCACTGGCCAGAACTTCGCCATCGACGGCGGCTGGTGAGGTTTGCCGCTTGTGCTCACACTTTCGGACGGCGTCGCCGAAGTTGAGGTTCTGCCGCGACTCGGCGCGGGGCTCTTGCGATATGACTTCACAGCGCGCGGCCGCCGCGAGCCGCTATTTCGCGGCGCTCCGCCGGGCGCGATCGAACCCTTTGCGCTCGCCAACATCGTGCTCGTTCCCTGGTCGAACCGAATCTCAGGGGGCGGATTCCATTTCGGCGGCGCGTTTCATGCGCTGGAAGCGAATATTCCAGGCGAGCCCTTCCCGATCCACGGCAATGGATTCTTATCCGCGTGGACGGTAAGCGAGCGTAACCTCACGCGCGTGGCTTTGTCGCTGAAGAGCATGGGCCCGGGGCCGTTCCGCTACGACGCCGAGATGACCTATGCGCTCTCCGGCGGCGCCCTCGCGATGACGCTCGTCGTCGTCAATCGCGCGGCGATTCCCCTGCCCTATGGCCTCGGCTTTCACCCATGGCTGCCGCGGACTCCCGAGACCCTTCTCGCCGCCGAGGCCAGCGGAGTATGGCTCGAGGACGAACGGCATTTGCCGACCGGGCGAAAGCCGATCGCCGAGCGGCCGGAATGGGACTTTTCCTCACTGCGCGGTCTACCGACGCAATGGATCAACAACGCCTTCGATGGATGGAGCGGCCGCGCCACGATCGCCTGGCCGGAACGGCGGCTTGCGCTTGACGTTCAGGCGGGACGCGAACTTGGCGCCTATATCGTCTACTCGCCTTCGCGCGATGCGGACTTCTTCTGCTTCGAACCGGTCAGCCATGTTGTCGACGCGCATAATCTTGCCAAGGGCCCCGCCGCCGATGGCCTGGCGATCCTCGCCCCCGGCGAAAGGTTCGAGGCCTCCTGCACTTTCGCGCCTCGCGAAACCTGAGCGCGGCGGCTCGTCCCAGTTCGCCTCAACGCGTACCGAGGGGACAACGTTCTGCCACGTTGCTTGGCTTGATGGTCGCGCGTCAGCACGCTTGGCTCGCCGCTCGCGGCGGCGCGTTTGAGCCAGGATGGCGACCCAGCGAAAGGTCCCAAAGATGATCGCGCGCGTCAACGATCGGCCGGCGATAAGGGCCGCTGGCGTCGCGAATCCTCCGCACTCAAATCCTCCCCGTTGCGGCCGGCGACTCCGCCACGCTCGTCGTTGGTGATAGAATCAGATTTTGCCAAGCCTCGCGGCCGCGGCGTCCGAGGGTAAAGAATAAAGGCCGGAGAGATGATGGTTGAGCTTCAGCAGACTTGGCCGCGGCCGACCAGGCCGCGGCCAATCACGATCATCGGCGCCGGCGGAATTGTTCGCGACGCTCATTTGCCGGCTTACCGTAAGATCGGCCTGCCGGTCGCAGGGATATTCGATCTCGATCACGGCAAAGCGCGCGCTCTGGCGGCGGAATTCAGCGTGCCGACTGTGCACGAGAGCCTGGAGGCAGCGATAAAAGCCGCCGGTTCTGAGGCTGTATTCGACCTTGCCCTGCCGCCGGACGCGATTCTTGCGACCGTCGAGCGCTTGCCGCGTGGGAGCGTCGCCCTGATCCAGAAGCCGCTCGGCCCCGGTCTCGCCGGGGCTCGCGCCATCGTCGCCGCTCTGGACGCCCGCAAGATTGTCGCAGCAACGAATTTTCAGCTCCGCTTCACGCCCTCGATGTTGGCGATCCGTGACGCGATACGCAGAGGGCTCTTCGGCGAGGTGGTCGAGCTTGAAGTTCGGTTGGCGGTCTATATGCCCTGGGAATTGTGGGCGTTCATCCCCAGGCTTCAGGCGGTCGAGATTCCGCTTCACTCGATCCATTATCTCGACTGGATACGCTCCATTCTCGGCGAGCCGCTGAGCGTCTACGCCAAGTCGACGCCGCATCCGCGCTACCCGGATCTGAAAGACGCCCGCAGCAGCATTATCCTCGACTTCGGGCGCGCCGCGCGCTGCTGTCTCTCTCTCAATCATACGTACAATTTCGGACCCAAACATGTCGCGGCGACATTGCGCGTGGAGGGCGTTCGCGGTTGCGCGCATCTCGAACTCGGCTATCTCATCGACTATCTTAAGCCCATTCCCGAAAAGCTTGAGATGATCATCGAGGGCGGCGAGTGGACCGAGATTCCCTTGGTCGGCGAGCGCATGCCGGACGCCTTCGGCGCGGTCATGTCGAACCTGCAGCGCTTCGCGGCGGGCGAGGACGCCACGCTCGACACCGACGTGCACGATTCGATCAAGACCATGGCGCTGGTCGACGCCTGCCTCGTCTCGAGCCGCCTCGGCGGGGTTGTCCCGGAGGCGATCTAAGTCTTCGAGGCGCCGGATCACGCGCCGTCTCCAAACTCTTAAAAAGGATAGAACGCTATGAGTTCCGATCAACGCGCTCGCGCAAACGAGAACGCGACGACGAAGCGCCGGCAGGGAGCGCACTGCACGATAGATTTCGAGAAGAACGGAAAGCAGATCGGCTTCTTCCTGCTCCCGCTGTCGGCGCACGATGACGCCTGGGGGGTGATCCGGATCCCCCTCGCCGTAATCAAAAATGGCGACGGGCCGACGGTGATCCTCGAGGGCGGCAATCATGGCGACGAGTACGAAGGGCCGATCGTCCTCGGTGAGATGATTCGCGATCTCGATCCGGGCGCGGTCTCGGGACGACTGATCTTTGCTCCGGCGATCAATCTGCCGGCCGTGCGGGCCGCCCGCCGCACTTCGCCGATCGATGGCCTCAATTTGAACCGCACCTTCCCCGGCGATCCCAACGGCACAACCACGCTGCAGATTTCCGCTCTGGTGAACGACATCCTGTTCCCCTTGGGCGACGCCTTTCTCGATCTCCATTCCGGCGGCTCATCGCTCGACCTGATCCCGAGCGCGATCGTCGAGCCCGTCGCCGATCCGCTTCAGCATGCAAAGAACGTTGCGGCCGCCGCAGCTTTTGACGCGCCGATGATCGTCCTCATTGACAATCGCGGCGATCCTCGCACCGCCACCGCCGCGGCGGCCGGGGCGGGGCTCACGGTGGTTGGCACGGAGATGGCTGGCGCGGGCGCGGTCTCGATCGACGCGCTCCAACTCTGCCGCCGCGGCGTCCGGAACGTCCTCGCTCATCTTGGCGTGCTGCCGCCTGAGGCGGCCGTAGCGCGGCGCGCCGAGCCGACAATTTATGGGATTCCCGGCGCGGACGCCTATGTGCTCGCGACAGATGACGGCGTTTTCGAGCCCTTCCACCGCAACGGCGCGGCGGTGCGCGCCGGCGAGCCGGCCGGACGAATCCACTTCCTCGGCGATCCGGGGCGCCAACCAGCTCTGTTGCGCTATGGGGCGGATGGAATCCTCTTCGGGCGGCGGCAACCGGGCCGCGTGAGCCCTGGAAACTGCTGTCTCGTTGTCGCCGCGCCCTATCGGTAAGATTGGCCGGCGCTGCATCCTCACTCTCGCCCGACCCCGAAATTTCGAGATTGTAACCGCCTCTGCTATCTTGATAAGTTATCCTAAATCGAGTGGATCTTCGCCCTGATCACGGCGCTTCGACGTGGCGACAGTGGCGAGCTCAAAAGGTCGAGCCATGTCCCGCTCAGCCGAGCCAAGCAACGCCGCCGCGCCTCAAAGGCGCTCCGAGGCGACTGGACTGGTCGCCCGAATCTGGCGCGGCCAGACGCGTGCGGCTGCGGCCGAAGAGTACACCAAATACCTCTACGAGGAGGGGGTTCGCGCGATCGCGAGAATTCCCGGCAACCGGGGCGTGCAAATGTTGCGCGAGGTTCGCAACGACGTCGCCGAGTTCGAAGTTCTTTCCTATTGGGACTCGGTCGAGGCCGTCAAACGCTTCGCCGGCGATGACTATGAACAGGTTCATCATCTGCCCGACGATTTCAAATACATGATTGGACCGGGCCCGACCGTCCAGCACTATGAGGTGATCGTGAACGAGTGGCCGCCGCGATAGCGAGCGCTGCGGCCCAGGCGAAACGTCGCGAGGGTAGAGTCGAAAGAGAGCAGACCACATGACGAGCTCTCAGTTGAAGAGGGAGGATGAGTTATGAAACATCGAGACTACGTGATGGCCTCGGTCTGCGCCGCGCTGGCGGCGGCGGCCCTTTCCGGAGCGCCCCCGGCCAGCGCCGCCGAGACCAAGGGCCCGGTCACCGACGACATCGGCGTCCTCGTGATCCCAAAGGGCGCGCCGATCCAAATCGGAGCGTATTGGGTGATGTCCGGCGCCGACTCGGCGCTCGGCATCGACGAAAAACGCGGAGTCGAAATCGCCATCAAGGACCAGGGCGGCGCCCTCGTTGGCCACCCGATCAAGCTCGAAGTCGAGGATGACCTGTGCAACGCGGAGGGCGGCCAGACTGCTGCGACCAAGCTCGCCTCCAGTCCCAACATCGCGATCGTATTGGGGCCGGCCTGTTCAAGCGCGGCGACGCCCGGCGCGCCAATTCTGTGGAAGGCGGGCATTGTCGATATCGCCACGGCGACCACGGCGCCGAAGCTGACCGCGCCCGACCGCAAACCCGAATATGACGGCTATATGCGGACCGTGTACAGCGACATCGATCAAGGCGCCTCGGACGCAAAGTATGTCCACGACGTCCTGAAGGCCCAGAAGATCGTCACCATTCACGACGGCAGCGCCTATGCCCAGCAGCTCACCGCGGTCATGGGCGACAACTTCAAGAAGCTCGGCGGCACAGTGCTGTCCCAGGAGGCGGTGCAGCCGACCGACGTCGACATGCATCCGGTCTTGACGCGCATCGCAACCGAGAAGCCGGACGTGATTTACGCGCCGGTTTTCGTGGCCGCGGGCGCGCAGCTCCTGCGACAGGAGAAGGACATACCGGGTCTCGAGAAAGTCCCGCTGATCGGCAGCTCGGGGCAAATGGCGCCCGATCTCATCGAAGCGGCGCGCGACGCCGTCATCGGCTATCGGATCACCTATCCCGACGTCTCGCCGGAGGCGATGGGGTCCGGCTACCCAAAATTCGTTGAGGAATACAAGGCGGACTACGGCGAAGCGCCCATCTCCGGCTATCACGCCAATGCTTATGACGCCGCCGAGCTCGCCTTCAAGGCAATCGAGAAGGTGGCGAAGACCGACTCGAGCGGCGCAACTTATATCGGCCGAAAGGCGCTGCGCGACGCCGTGTTGACGATCAAGTTCGACGGCGTCAGCGGGCCGATCGCTTGCGACGAGCACGGCCAATGCGCAAAATTCAAGCCCGCCGTTTACGAGTTCGCGAATGGCGATCCGAAAACGTTCAAGATTGGCGAGAACCCCAAGAAGATTTGGCCGTGATAGGTCGCGGGCGGCGGCGCCCAGAGCCAACAAGAGGAGCTGCGGGCGTCGTTCGCAATGAGCCTTGGTGAAGCGGATGAGTGAAGTCACGGCGGGCCGAACCTTCCTTCCGAAACTGAGTTCTCTTTCCCGCTTCACCTTCGTCGACGTGGTTTTATGGGCGCTGCGCGTCGGCGTCGTCATCATCGTCGTGGGCGGCACCGTCGGGACTCTGATCAAGGGTCGATACGGCGCCGCCCAATGGTTTGATTTCCTGGCCTTCGGCCTCACCATCGGCAGCGTCTACGCTTTAATCGCGCTCGGCTACACGATGGTCTATGGCGTCTTGCGCCTGATCAATTTCGCGCATGGCGACATCATGATGACCGGAGCGTTCTCCGGGTATTTTCTGGCCTCCCGCTTCGCCGAGACGGGATTTCTCGACCAGAGCCCGGCGCTGGCGATGCTGGCCATCCTGGCGCTCGCGGTCGCCGCCTCGACAATTATCGCATTGCTCACCGAGCGGCTGGCCTATCGCCCATTCCGCCATGTGCGGGGTTTGGCGCCGTTGATCTGCGCGATTGGCGTGTCGTTCTTCCTCGAACAGACTTTCCGCGGCGCGTTCGGCTCTGGGATCCGAGCCTATCCCGATCCCAAATGGCAGAGGGAGACGATCGCGATCTTCAGCTTCAGCATTCCGCTCGTCCAGGCGCTGGTGGTCGCCACTGCGATTGTGTCGATGGCGATCCTCTACCTCATCGTCCAGCGCACCCGCATGGGCACGGCAATGCGCGCGGTCTCCGAGGACGCCGATGCGGCGGCGCTCATGGGGATCGACGTCGACAGAGTTGTCGCCTTCACTTTCGCGCTCGGCGGCGCCATGGCGGGCGTCGCCGGCGTCTGCTACGCCTTCGTGTTCAAGCAGGTCTACTTCTTCATGGGCTTCACGCCCGGCATCAAGGCCTTCGGCGCGGCGGTGCTCGGCGGCATCGGCAGCGTGCCGGGCGCTATGTTGGGCGGACTGTTCTTGGGCGTTGTCGAATCGATCGGTCCAGCCCTTTTTCTCGACGGCATCGGCATTCGGGCGCCCTATCAGCTCCGCGACCTCATCGCCTTCACCCTCCTCATCATGGTCTTGATCTTCAGGCCCTACGGGATCATGGGCGAGCGCATGGCGAAGAAGCGCGCATGACGCTGGCGATGGGCCCCGCGCGCCTCTCTCGACTGGAGCGCTTGCCGCTGCGGCAAGCGCTCGGCGTTGGCCTCGTGTTCGGCATTGTCGCCGTCTATATCGCCACCGTCGGCCTCTTGCCGCAGCTCAACGCCCGCTGGATCATCGTCGGCTTCGTCTCGCTCGGCGAGGCCGTCCTCATCGCCCTCGGCCTCGGCGCTGGCGCGACGATCGCCGCGCGAGGACGGTCTTCCGAATTCCGGCAGCTCATCCTCCCGAGCCTGCTCGCGGGAGGCGTGGCGGGCGGGCTCCTCGCGCTGTTGGCGCTGGCGATCCGAGCGCTGCCCCTTCGCCAGATATTCATCGCGCTGTCCCCGGCCCTGCTCAAGACGCTGACGTTTGGCTTCGCCCCGCCGCTCGGCGAGGCGATCCTCGTCATCGGCGGGGCTTTGCTGGCCTTGCTTGGCGCGGCGCTGGCGCTGGCCCCCGCGAATCTTCGCAAGCCCGTCTTCGTCGGCCTCGGCTTCGTGATCGTCTTCGGCGTGTTCCAGGAACTCATCCAGATCATGATGCAGTACGGCGAGACCATCGGGGCGCTGCGCGAGGCGATTTACACCTGGGAAGGCCTCTCGCCCCAGGGCGCGGCGGCGATCTTTGTCCTCGCCGCCGGCGGGGCGCTCCTCTGGACGAACGTACTCCGCGAGCGAATTCGCAAGCGCATCGCGAAGCTTTCGCCGAAGCAACAAGTCTATGCCCGAGCCGGGCGGATCGCGCTCTTCGTCCTCGTGCTCATCCTCCTCCCGGTCGTCGCCGGTTCATATATCGGACAGGTGATGATGCTTGTCGGGCTCTATATTCTCATGGGAATGGGCCTCAATCTTGAGGTCGGGCTCGCCGGGCTTCTCGACCTCGGCTTCGTCGCCTTCTTCGCCGTCGGCGCCTATGCGACGGCGATCCTGACCGCCGACAGCCCGAATGCTCTGGCGAGCTATACGGCGCTGCCAAGCCTTTCCTACTGGGCCGCCATGCCGATTGCGGTCCTCGCCTCGATCGTCGTCGGCGTGCTGTTCGGCATTCCAGTGCTCGGCGTGCGCGGCGATTATTTAGCGGTCGCCACGATGGGCCTTGGCGAGATTGTGCGAGTGATCGTGCAATCGGACATGGCGGCGCCGCTGCTCGGCGGCGCGCAAGGCATCTTGCAAATCCCTAAGCCCAAGATCGGCGGCTTTGAACTCGCCGATCCCGTCGATCTCTTCTATTTGACGCTCGCCGCCTCGGCGATAGCCGCCTTCTTCGCCTGGCGGCTGGAGAATTCGCGGCTTGGTCGGGCCTGGATGGCGGTCAGGGACGATGAGGACGTGGCGCAGGCGCTCGGCATCAACCTGGTCAAGGTGAAGCTGCTGGCGTACGGGCTCGGCGCGGCCTTCGCCGGTCTCGCCGGCTCGATCTTCGCCGTGATGCTGACGTCGATCTATCCGAGCAGCTTTCAACTCCTCATCTCGATCAACGTGCTGGCTTTGATCATCGTCGGCGGGATGGGCAGTCTTCCAGGCGTCATGGTCGGCGCTGTCGCATTGGTCGGGCTGCCGGAGCTGCTGCGCGAGTTCGGCGAATATCGATTTCTTTTCTACGGCGCGGCGCTCATTGTCATGATGCGCATCAGGCCGGAGGGTCTTTGGCCTTCCGCGGCGCGCCGTCGCGAGCTTCGCGCCGCCGCCGGCGGAGACGCGCCCGAAGAGGAAACCCCTGCTCTCGCCGAGCCGTCCTCCCTGCCGCAAGGCGCGGCGCAATGACGGCGAGCGCGGCGCAGGAGCCGATCCTAAAGGCCGAGGGTCTAACGATGCGCTTCGGCGGCCTCGTCGCCGTCGGCGATCTTGATCTTCAAATCCGCGAGGGCGCTATCCACAGCATCATCGGCCCGAATGGCGCGGGGAAGACGACCGTCTTCAACTGCATCATGCAGAACCTGCCGATTGCCGCCGGGAAAATCTGGTTTCGCGGCGAGCGCATGGACGGCCTGACGCCCGATCGCGTCGCTGCCGCCGGAATCAGTCGCACGTACCAAAACATAAGGCTGTTTCGCAACATCACGGCGATCGAGAATCTGCTGGTCGGCATGCATCTCCACCTTCATTCGCATTGGTGGGGAGCGCTGCTCAATTCCGCACATACCAGACGGGACGAGCAACACGCCCATGATGAGGCGCTGCGGCTTCTGCATTTCATCGGCCTCAAGGGCCGCGGCGACATGCTCGCTCGCAATCTCGCCTATGGCGAGCAGAGGCGGCTGGAGATCGGCCGAGCGCTCGCCACCCGCCCAAAGCTGCTCATGCTCGACGAACCGACCGCCGGGATGAACCCGCGCGAGACCTCCGAAATGATGGCGTTCATTCGCCAAACGCGGGACGTTTTCGGCGTCACCGTCCTCCTCATCGAGCACCAAATGCGCCTCGTCATGGCGATGTCGGACGAGGTGACCGTGTTGGATCATGGCGTGAAGATCGCCGAAGGACCGCCGCTTAAAATCCAAAACGACCCCAAGGTGATCGAGGCTTACCTCGGCAGCCCTAAGGCGAGCCCCGCCGCCGCCCGCCGGCGCGCGGTCGCGCGGATCAGCGAAACGCCAACGGGGACGGATCGAGGCGGGTAGCGAGACAGCATGGCTCTGCTCGAAGTTGATGACATTCATGTCTTCTACGACAATATCGAGGCGCTCAAAGGCGTCTCGATCAAGGTCGAGGCGAAGCAGATTGTAACGCTGGTTGGCGCCAACGGCGCCGGAAAGACGACGACGTTACGTGCGGTCAGCGGGCTTCTGCATCCGCGATTGGGAGAGATCCGCCTCGACGGGCAGGCCCTCAGCGCCGTTCGCCCGCATGAGATCGCCGCCATGGGCGTGGCGCATGTGCCGGAAGGGCGGCGGATTTTTGCCCGCCTGTCGATCGCCGAGAACCTGGCGATGGGCGCCTTCGCGCGGAACGATCGTCAGGCAATCACCGACGATAGGGAGCGCGTCCTGACACTGTTCCCGCGTTTACGCGAGCGCCTGAAGCAGGTCGCCGGGACGCTTTCCGGCGGCGAGCAGCAAATGCTGGCGACCGCCCGCGCCTTGATGGGCCGACCTCGCGTGCTGCTCATGGACGAGCCCAGCATGGGGCTCTCGCCCGTCATGGTCGAAAGCGTGTTCGAAACCATCAGAACGGTCAACGAGCAAGGCGTGACCGTCCTGCTCGTCGAGCAAAATGCGATGATGGCGCTCGATATCGCCGACTACGCCTATGTCATGGAGAGCGGCCGGATTGTATTGACCGGACGCGGCGAAGATTTGCTGGATGACGAGAGAGTGCAGCGCGCCTATCTAGGGTGACTTGGGCTTAGTCCCTGTTCGCGAGGGCGCGCCATGGACGATGCGCCTGAGGTCGATCATCGGCCGCCGTCTGTCGACGGACAATAGTGGCGCCCGCTCAGACGCTCTGAAGCGCCGCAAATTTATTCGGCCGAGCTTCGGGGTTCGGCGGCGTTGAAAGGTTCGACTCCTCGGCGCCTTATGCGCGAAAAGAAGGTTCATGGGCTACCACATCGATTCGTCGGCCGATCGCATCTTCGTCGAAAAACGCTATCCACGCCCCGTGGGCTACCGGAACTATTTCCCCGAACCCGCCGTCAATCCCATGACAATGTAGCGCTCGAGGAATATGCCGATCAGCACCAGCGGCGCGATGGCCGCCGTCGACAGCGCGGCCATGGTCCACCAGTTGATGCCTTGCGATCCGGTCTGGCTGGCCACCATCACCGGCAAGGTCTGCGCGTCGAAGCCAGTCAGCAACGAGGCGAAAAAATACTCGTTCCAACAGAGAACGATAGAGAGGATGAAGGCCGCCACCATGCCGGGCAGCGCGATTGGCGCAACCACCCGGAGGAAGGCGCCCCAAATCGAACAACCGTCCACGAGCGCCGCTTGCTCAATCTCGGTCGGGATCGTATCGAATTGGTCCCGCATAACCCAGATCACGATCGGCAGAACCATCAACGTATAGACGAGGACGAGACCGATCCTCGTGTCAAGCAACGCCAGCTCCTTATAGAGAACGAGAAAAGGCATCGCGAGAACCACCGGGGGCAGGATCAGCTGCGAGAGGAAGAAGAACGAGATGTCCTGGTTGCCCCAGCGGCCGAATTTGTAGGTGAACCGGCTGAGGCCGTAGGCGGCG
>DATGHD010000435.1:0-8221 GCA_035308145.1 Roseiarcus sp. | reverse complement strand
CCCGGCGCTCCTTCGCTCCGCCGCTTCGCGATGACAACGCCGGTCCGATGCGGCTTTTTGCTTTTCATGGTCTTTGCTGCGCAAAGACGGCCTTCAAGGCCGGCTTTCGTCAGCAAAGACCATGAAAGCCCAAAGCCTGAGCCGCGCGGAGGGGTCAAGGCCCGCGAGCGAAAAGCGAGCGGCCCGCGCCAGCGGGCTTGGCCTTGACGCCGAGCACGGCTCAGGCCCTTCAGTCGAAGCAGCGCCTCCCATCACGCCTTATTATTCAGCGCCGGCGCCGCCCGCTGATCGAGCGGCCAGCGCGGCCGCGCGGCGACCGAAAGATCATCCGTCAGGCCGAGCCGGAGCCGCTCGATGCCGGCCCAGGCGATCATCGCGCCATTGTCCGTGCAAAGCTTTGGCGGCGGCGCGACGAGCCGCAGGCCCGCCTGCGCGGCGAACCTAGAAAGCGCCGAGCGGATCGCCTCGTTCGCGGCGACGCCGCCGGCGATGACCAGAGCCTGCGGCGCGCCGACCCGCTCGCGAAACAAGTGCAGGCCGACGCGCATGCGATCCTCGATCACATCGACGATCGCCGCCTGGAAGGAGGCGGAAAGGTCGGCGACGTCTTGCTCGCTCAAAGGGGCGGCGGCTTCTGCCGCCAGACGCGTCGCGGTCTTGAGGCCGGAGAGCGAGAAATCGGCGTTCGGCCGCCCGATCAGCGGGCGCGGCAGGTCAAAGCGGGGCGTTCCTTCCCGCGCCGCCGCCTCGATCGCCGGGCCGCCGGGATAGGGCAGGCCCAAGAGTTTCGCCGTCTTGTCGAAGGCTTCGCCGATCGAATCGTCCATCGTCGCGCCGAGCCGCTCATAGTCGCCGACGCCCTTGACGCCAAGAATCTGCGTATGGCCGCCCGAGGCGAGAAGCAGCAGGAACGGAAAGGCCAAGCCGCCGGCGAGCCGGGCGGTCAGCGCATGCGCTTCGAGGTGATTGACCGCAATAAGGGGCTTGCCGGAAGCGAGCGCGAGGCCCTTGCCGGTCATCAGGCCGACGATGACCCCGCCGATCAAGCCGGGACCCGCCGCGGCGGCGATCCCGTCAAGATCGCCGACCTTCAAGCCCGCCTTGGCGAGCGCGCGCCCCGCGAGGCGGTCGACGACTTCGATATGCGCGCGGGCCGCAATTTCCGGCACGACGCCGCCATAGGCCGCATGCGCGGCGATCTGGCTCATCACCTCGTCGGCGAGAATATCCCCGCCGCCGCCCGCCTTGAGGCGGACAATCGCGACCGCGGTCTCATCGCAGGTGGTTTCGATGCCGAGGACTTGCATGAAGGTGGGGGTGCTCCTTATGGCGCCGCCGATTCGGAGGGGCGTCGCCCGGACGGCGACGAAATGGGGGGCGGTCGTCAAGCGATTGGCATATCCGGCTGCGCCGGATCAAGCGAAGTAATAATCGGAATCTTTGCAACCTCAGCCGTCATGCCCGGCCTTGTGCCGGGCATCCACGCCGTGCCGACGAGCCCAACGCTGGGCAATTTGCCCAGCGGGCGCTTCGTGGATGGCCGGGTCAAGCCCGGCCATGACGCTGAAAGTGCATGCCGCCAGTTCTCTCGTACCGCGAGCGCCGCTTCGACCGCCCTGGACGGCCCCGCGCAATGAAAGTCGTCGATTCCGTCAAAACGCGTCAGGCTCTAGGTCGCTTGCAGTTGCAGCCACCCGTTGCGGCCACTATCTCGGCGATGTCGGCTTGAGAGCGACGTCGGGCTGCCGCCTCGATGCCTTTCCTTGTTAGGTGCCGCCTGCTGCGAAAGCGGTTCAGAGAATCGGTATGTCGGCCGCCAAGCGGGCAACGCCTTCGCGCAAGTCTTCCGCGGGCAGCGTCGCGAGAATAGATGCGCCGCTCTTGTTAATTAAATTGAGCTCTTGTTCCTCGGACACCGAAAGCATGACAACGTGAGCTTTGGGCAAGAATTCGACGAGAAGGGCTTTGGTACGGAGCGCAAGATTGACGGATTCAGTAGCAACGGTGCGATGCAGAACGAGGACGTCGATGTCGTCGCTCTCGTCTCGTCCACCATTGAAGTACGATCAAAAACCGCAAATGGTCATCGCACGGGTCATAACCATCCTTTATCTCTGAAAGTCTTCTCTTCGAATTCGTTCAGGTAAACCACTTATGTCAGCCTTGTTGAGCGCGGCCATAAGGTCACGAATTTGAACAACCCGACCTTGTCGCCGCGGCACACCGCTTTGCGTCCATCGTGTAGCCGCACCAATTCGAATTAATAATGATGACGTCGATCTTTCCGATTTTCGAAACTACTTCTGCATACTCTGCGACGCCGAAGCTGTAGCACTCGCAGCATATCGTTATGCGAGCTATTGACGTTAACGCAAGCGCCGAGCGGTCTTGAGCGAACTATGCGGCACGAAGTCCGAGGGCAACGGCGCCATGCAGGTCAACGTGACCTCCTTGTGGCTGGTAAACTGCCCGCACCAGAGGCCCGAATAAAAGGCGTTGAGGGCGCTCATTCGCGCCGCCAAGCCGGCGCTGCTTCTAGCGCCAGACCTCCATTGATTGCGTGGCGAGCATTTTGCGCGAGAGAAATTCAAACTCAAGGACGATGCGCGAAGCGCACCACCGCCGGAGGCGGTCGCCGTCGGCGATCCTTGACTTTGAATTTCTCTCGCGCTTTCGCTCCGCCATGCAAACAATGAGAGAATCCGCCCTCGGGCGAAGTCCCGTATGTGCTGGGGTGAGAGAGTGCGGCAATGCGGGACGTGGCGCTGGACGCAGCGCCAGCCTTCGCCCGTCTCCTATGTGAGCCATGACATTTCCTGTCCAGAAAGCGGAACGTACTCTATGATAGACGCGTGCAGCCTCTCCGCTAATCCAGGGCCGGCTGATCCGCAATCGGCCCTTAGACCCAAAAATACGAATCCAAGTTTTTTCGCGCGTAACCTCTTGATATCGCCCGATTGCGCCAAGACAATCTTTGGAAATATTTGGCGATGCCTCAAAAGGCGCCGTTGAAAACATTGGGAGATTTCGAGCCCGCTTGTCGAGGATTTGGCGTTGCGGCGTTTTCCAAGACTTTTGCAAATTTCCCCTGAGCGATGCGCGTTGTTCTGACCCGTTCGAGCGAGGACGCCGCGGCGACGGCGGCGCGCCTTGTCGCGCTCGGCTTTACGCCGGTCTTTGCGCCGGCTCTCTCGATCAGAGCGACCGGCGCGCTGCCGCCGGCGGGCGCCTTCGGCGCTTTGATCGCGACCAGCGCCGCCGCCTTCACCGTACTTTCGCCCGAACGCTACGCCGCTTTGGCCTCGACGCCGCTCTATGTCGTCGGCGAGAGAACGGCGGAAGCGGCGGCGCGCATCGGCCTGCCGGCCCCCCGCGCGATCGCGCCGGGCGCGGCGACGCTGGCGGCGCTCGTCTGCGACCGGCTGCCGCAAAGATCGAACGTTCTCTACCTTGCCGGGCGCGATCGCATGGCCGGCGTCGAAGAGGCGCTTAGCGCCGCCGGCCATCGGCTCAGCGTCTGCGAAATCTACGAGGCTTTGGCTCGCGAGGCCTGGAGCGAGGAGGAGGTTCAGGCTTTCGCCAGCGGCGAGGTCGCGCTCTACTATTCGCGGCGCAGCGCCGAGCTCGCCGTGGCCCTGGCGCAGAAATCCGGCTTGAGCGACAAGCTCGGCGCGATCCTGCACCTTTGCATCTCGGAAAGCGCCGCTGAGCCCTTGCGCGGCCTTCCGGCGCCAAACGTCGTGATCGCGGAAAAGCCGACCGAGGCCGGCCTCCTCGAAGCGCTGAAACAAGTCGCGCGCCCTGCGTGACTCGTCTGCGCGCGAATGTCGATGGAAGGCCGCCGGCGTCATTGCGAGGAGCGAAGCGACGAAGCAATCCATTCATGGGGCGGCGTCCCAGGAGTGGATTGCTTCGCTTCGCTCGCAATGACGGCGCGCGGCGTAACCGTCCCCGCCCGCGGTTTCCTTCGCCTGTCGGCTCGCCTATAGGAGGGGCGCGAGCGTGAAGGGCGAGGCGGATGGCGGACAATGACGGCGACGAGCGCAGGCTCGACCCTGAAGCGGCCGCCGCGCCCAATCGCGATCGACGGGGCGAGCCGCTGATCATCGAAGGCGAGGCGGCAAGCCAAGAGGGCGCGAGCGAGGCGGCTGGCTCCGCCGCGGAAGCCGCGAGATCGGATCGAATTCCAGGCGAGGACGCGGCCCAAAAGCCGTCTGTTTCTTACGAACCTCCGGCGCCGCGCCGCGGGCCGCAGCTCTTCGCCGCCGGGCTTGGCGGCCTCGCCGGCGCGATTATCGCGGCGGCGATCTTGTGGGTCGCGCGTCCCGCGGTCGATCCAACCTTTGAGGCGAGGCTCGCCAACCTGGAGCAGAGTACGCGCGATCTGACGAGCGGCGTCGCCGCGCTCGGCCAGCGGCTTGCGCCGCTCGAATCGTCAAGCGCGGCGATCGGCGCGACGGCTAAGAGCGCGAAAGCCAATAGCGATGCGGCTCAGGCCGATGCGGCCAAGGCGCTGGCGGCGGCCAACAAGGCCGCCGACCTTGCGCAACAGGCCACGACGGCCGCGCCTGCCGCGGGCGCTGCCGCCCCCGATCTTGGTCCGGTCAACGCGCGTCTCGACAAGCTCGAGAGCGCGGTCGCCGCGCTCGATAAATCCGCCGCCGATCCTGTGGCGCTCGCCGACCGGATCGCCAAGCTCGAAGCCGCGCTCGCCGCGCCGAAGAGCGAGGCGCGCGCTGCGCCTGAGGTTGCTGGCCCGGCAAAAGTCGAATGGGCGGCTATCGCCGTGGCGGCGGAAGCCATCGCCGGACGGCTCGTCGCGGGTGAGCCTTACGCGCCAGAGCAGGCGGCGCTCGTGAAGCTCGGCGCCGACCCGGCGAAGCTCGCCGCGCTCGCAGCCTTCGCCGAGAAAGGCGCGCCGACCGGCCGGGCGCTTGCCGCGGATTTCGACAAGATCGCGCCGGATGTCTTGAAGGCGGCCGCGCCCAAGGCGGAAGGCGGCATGATCGATCGTCTCATGGCTAACATGAGCAAAATCGTGAAGATCACGCCGGTCGGGGAGACGATTGGCGATGATCCGGCGGCGATCGTCTCGCGAATCGTCGGCGCGCTCAATCGCGGCGATATCGCCGCCGCGGCGACCTCATGGGCGCAATTGCCGGAGCCGGCGCGACAGGTCTCGCAAAGCTGGGCAAGCGCGCTCCAAGCGCGGCTCGCCGCGGAAACGGCTGCGCGGGGCTTGCTTAACGACGCGATGGCGGCGCTGGCGAAAGGCGACAAGTCTTAGAAGGCGCAAGGCGGCGCGGCGCGGGACGCCGCTTGCCAAAGGGCAGGGCCGTTCCGTCCAATCGATAAGGGGCGGCTTGTCCGACGCCGTCACGGAGTAGAGATGGTTCGGCTGCTGATCTTTCTGGCCTTGCTTTGCCTTGCCGCGCTCGGCCTCACCTGGCTCGCCGATCATCCGGGCCAAGTCGAGCTGACCTGGGGCGGCTACCGCGTCGAAGCCTCGGCAATGGTCGCGCTTGGCTTTGTCGTTGTGCTGGCGATCGCCCTTGGCGTCGTCTGGGCGATCATCCGCTTTGTCTTTCGCCTGCCCTCCTTGGTCTCGCTCGCGCGCCGCGCGCGGCGGCGCGAGAAAGGCATGGAGGCCTTGTCGCGCGGCATGGTCGCGGTCGGCTCGGGCGATGTTCGCGCGGCGAGGCGCCACGCTCAGGAAGCGCATCGCTTGATCGGCGGCGAACCGCTGACGCTCCTTCTCCGCGCCCAGGCCGCGCAGCTCGCCGGCGATCGCGCGAGCGCGGAAGCGGCGTTCAAGGACATGCTCGACAAGCAGCATACCCATGCGCTGGGCCTCCGCGGCCTGCATGTCGAGGCGCGCCGGCGCGGCGATCATGAGGCCGCGCTCGATTATGCGGTAAGAGCGCAGCGCCGTGCGCCGCTGCCCTGGGCCGGCCAGGCGGTTCTCGATCATCGCGCGGCTGAAGGCGATTGGGCCGGCGCGCTGGCGACCGTCGAGGCCAATGCTTCGGCCGGGCTCATCGACAAACCGACGGCCAATCGCTGGCGCGCGGTCCTCAAAACCGCGCTCGCGGAGGAGCGGGCGCTTCGCGAGCCGCAGGCCGCTTCGGCGCTCGCCCAGGAAGCTTTGCGCCTCGCGCCCGATCTTGCGCCGGCGGCGGCGCTTGCGGGACGGCTCACGGCCGCCCACGGCGATTATCGGCGCGCCTCGAAAATCATCGAGACGGCTTATGCGAAAACGCCGCATCCCGATCTTGCCGCCATCTATCTTCGCATGCGGCCGGGGGATTCCGCGAAAGACCGTCTGGCGCGGGCGCGCGCCTTGGCGCGCGTCCTGCCGAACGATCCCGAGAGCCGGCTGACGCTGGCGCGCGCGGCTTTGGACGCGCGGGATTTTGAGGCCGCGCGCGAGGCGATCGCGCCGCTTCTTGGCGCGGAGGCGCCTTCGGGTAGGCCAAGCGTACGTGTCTGCCTGTTCATGGCCGATCTCGAAGAGACCGAAGGCGTTTCGCCGGCTGCCGCGCGCGAATGGCTCGCCAGGGCCTCGCGCGCGCCGCGCGATAGGGCGTGGGTCGCCGAGGGTCTGATCAGCGATGTTTGGGCGCCGGCTTCGCCGAGCGGCAAGCTCGACGCCTTTGTCTGGCGCGTGCCGGACGAGCGCTTGAGCGCCCCGATCGAGGCGCCGCCTTCAGAAGCGCCGGCGGCGGGCCCGCCGCGGCTCTCGCGCGATGAGGCGCTCGCCGCGCCGATCGCCGCCGCGCCAGTCGTCGTCGCGCCGCCTAAAGAGTCACGGCCGCCGGAGCGGTCCGATGAGGCCTCGGGCCGCGGCACAAATCCAAGCCTTTCCGCCAATGCTTCCCTCCCGCCGGCGCCGTTGCCGCCGCCTGGGCCGCCCGACGACCCTGGCGCGCACGAAGCGACGGAAAGAAAAGGAGGTTTTCGCTCGCTTTTCTCCTGACGCGACGGCGCCGCCGCGGCGGGCGGCCAGGACGACCCCAGCGCGATCGACGCAAAGTTGCCAAGGCGAGGCGGCATGGCTATGACGAGCCGGCGCTCGCCCTGCTTTGAGGTCCGAGCTTAGGTCGCCGCAATAGCTCAGCTGGTAGAGCACGTCATTCGTAATGATGGGGTCGGGGGTTCGATTCCCTCTTGCGGCACCAATAAAATCAATAACTTAAGCGTCTAGTCAGAAATGGTTTCAGGGGTTGTGTCCGCAGCATGTCCGCATTCGCGCTGCGGACAAAGAGGTTGGCCGAATGAGCGATGAGCCTCTAAAGCCCCCAATTTGGAAACTCGAAGCAATCGACCCTAAGGACCCGGACTGGAAGGGGCTATTCACTGGGCCCGTTTGGGTTCGCGCGGGCAATAGTGACCAGGCGAGAGATACGATCGCGCAACAGTCGGCGCCGCTCAAAAGACCAACCGAACGCTTCGCGCCGATCCGTCCGTCGCCTTGGCTTCAAAAGGCCAGTTGCTCGCGGCATGATGATGAGTGCGAGGAGATTCCGGAGAAGGGAATTGTCATTGCGGACGGTCGGTTACTCACCCGCGACCTGCCCAGTCACTGGCAGTATGCCAAGCTTGACGGTAACGACCCGAACTGCCAGGCGCTACTTGACCTTTTCAATACCCAATCCAAGCCGCAACACGTGCGTGTCTTCCGTCGCTTCAATGAAAATGACAATTCAGCCGAGTTTTACATCTCCGCTGAAGCGAAGGCAGCAGCGCGAGATCGGCTCAAGGACGTCTCGTTCAAGGACGCGGGCGTCCCCAACCTTCAAGCGCTGAGGGCAGACAATTTTTCAGATACCTAATCCTACCGCCCTCGGGTCGGAAACGGCGCAAATCGTACGATCGCGTCGACGTGCAGAGGAAGCCCGCGCGCTGGCCAAGGAACTGAATGGCGACCAAGCAAGGGTGGCGATGCTCAGGGTCGCCGACGGCTACGACAAAGCTTGCGCGGCGAGCCGAAGAACGCCCAACCCCCGCTGATCCCCGCGCGCCGGCGCCGGGCCAGGGAATGGGCGATGCCGAGGCGGGGTGATGGCGAAGAATGACTTCCGCCAGCCTGATCCATCGCGGTCGCGATCGCGACGTCGTCGCTCAGTGCTTGCGAGGGCCACCCCCATGCCCGCCACGCATTCCGCCGCCGCCATGGTAGACGTGCGCGCCAGGCATTCCGCCGCCGCCATGGTAGACGTGC
>DATGHD010000434.1:0-5716 GCA_035308145.1 Roseiarcus sp. | reverse complement strand
CGGCATTGTCGCTTCGCCCTCGTGCGAAATGCCCTCGCGTTTGATGATTTTCAAAATGCTGAGCGCTAGGATTTTAAGATCAAGCGCGAAGGATCGGTGGTCGACGTACCAAACGTCGAGCCGAAACCGCTCCTCCCAGGAGATGGCGTTGCGGCCGTTGACCTGGGCCCAACCGGTGACGCCGGGCTTGACCTCGTGCCGCCGCGCCTGCTCGGCGTTGTAGAGCGGCATGTAGTCGAGCAAGAGCGGACGCGGGCCGACGAGACTCATCTGGCCGACGAGGACGTTCCAGAGCTCGGGCAATTCGTCCAGGCTGGTCGAACGTAGCCAGGCGCCGAAAGGCGGCAGACGATCAGCGTCCTCCTGGAGCGCGCCAGCCGCGTCCTTGGCGTCGGTCATCGATCGGAACTTCAGCAAGGGAAACGGCGCGCCGTCGAGGCCTGGCCGCTGCTGGATAAAGAGGACCGGCGCGCCGAGCTTGACCCGCACCAAGAGCGCGATCGCCAGAATGAGCGGCGAGGCCAGGGTCAGGACCAGCGCCGAGACGGCGATGTCGAGCGCGCGCTTCCAGAGACGATAGCCCGCAAGTGATTTCCTCGTGGTCCGCGGCACGTCGGTTTTAAGATCCCTTTCATGGTCGCCGGCCGGCCGATAGGCCGATTTCACCGTCTCCGCAAGGCGAAAGAGGGGAGGGCTCGGTCGGCCTTTGTGGCCGGCGCGGCGCTGGGGATCGGGGTCGCGGGTCCTCAAGGCCGGGCAGAATCTCGGCGAAAACGCCCGTGGGCTGGATTTTCACGGCTTTGCGCCGTAAGCGGGCGTTCGAGCGGGCGTGACTCTTGGGCGCCGCCCTTAAGGATGAATCATGGCGACGGCGCGCGCCTTGCGGGTTGCGATCATTCGGCCTTACGCCGCCCTGCCCTCCGAGGGCGCGGTCAATGACCGCTACGTCATCCTCTGCCGCAGCCTTCTGTCGCTCGGCGCGGCGCCGACGTTCTTCTGCTCCGACTTCATCCACAATCTCAAGCAACGCCGCTCGCCCGACGCGCTGGCGTTCAACGCGCAAAGCTTGCCGTTCTTGAGGCAAATCCGTTCGATCGCCTATCGGGGCAACATCTCCTTGGCCCGGATCGCCCACGAGGCGTGGTTCGGGGCCAAAGTTATCATGAGCCTCGCGCGCGGCCCGCGTCCGGACGTCATCGTTGTCGGCGAGCCGCTCTTCTTCGTCGGCTGGATGGCGATGCTCTACGGGTTGTTCCGCGGCGTCCCCGTGCTGGCCGACATCAACGATCTCTGGCCGGAGGCTGACACCGCCATTGGAACGGGCTTAAGCTTGTGGCGCGCGCTCGCCTATCGCGCGCTGATCTTGTCGCGCAATGCGCGACTGCGCCTGTACCACGCGCTTTCCTTCGTTTCGCGTAGCTACGCCGAACGCTTGGCGCCCAGGGATAAGGCGCCGGCGATATTCTATTTGGGCTCCCAACTGACGCCGCAGGCGCCCCGCGCCCCTCCGGACGGTACGATCATTGCAATCTACGCCGGATCTCTCGGCGTCGGCTACGACGTCGAAACGCTGCTCGCGGCGGCGGCGATGCTCCGCAAGGAAAGCGCGCCGATCAGGATCGTCATCGCCGGCGCCGGCCCCAAGCAGGATGATGCGGAGCGCGCCCACCGGGCCGGCGACATCGACTATCTCGGACAGATCGACCAGGAGCGACTCATCGCCGCCTATGGGCAGGCCGACATTGGCCTTCTGCCCTATAGAGCGGGCAGCATGGTCGCCATGCCGAATAAATTCTTCGACTATGTGAACTTTGGTCTTTTCATCGTCTCGAGCCTGACTATGGAGGTCCGCGATCTCATCGAAGAGCGGCGGATCGGCCTCTCTTATGCGCCGGGCGACGCGCGCGATCTGGCGGCGAAGCTCGAGGCCGTTGCGAAAGATCGTCACGCGATCGACGCGGCTCGCGCCGGCTGCGTCGCGCTGGCGCGGGAATTTGCCGTCGATTCGCAATATCAGCGTTTTGCCCGCTTCGTGATCGGCTACGCCAAGCCGCCCCGCTAAACGGCGGCGATCGGCGAAGACATGCGGGCGGTCTTTAAGGCAAATTCAGCGCCGCTTCGACCTCGTCAACGCCAAGATCGGCAAGGTTGTCGCGCTTGATCCACCGCGCTGAGCGGCCGCGCGGCGCCATGCGCACCTCGTCCGTTTCGACCGACATCAGAGTTAAAGTCGGCGCGCCGATCTTGGCGCAGAGGAAGGTTGGACCGGTGTCGTTACCGACGAAAGCAGCCGCTTCTCTGGCCAAGCTCGCGAGTTGGAAAAGATCGGTTCGTCCGCCAAGATCGATCGCCTCTGGCAAGCGCGCGACGATCACCTCGATCGCCTCGCGGTCAGCCGCAGTTCCAACGACAGCGATCCGATAGCCGCGTTTGTTGAGCCTTGCGCCGAGCTCGGCATAGTTCGAGGACGGCCATCGCTTACGCGGTCGATGCGGCGAACAGCCCGGCGCCATGAGAACGAAGCGGCCCTGCGGCTTGAGGGCGCCAATGTCGCCGGCGAGCCAGGCAAGATCGGGGGCCCCGGCGCTTGGCACGCCCGCGCTTTCGAGATGCGCGCGCAGGCGGCCGACATTGTCGGCGCCGATATCGTAGGCGGGCTCCGGAAAGGCGCAGCCAGGCGCCTTGCCGAACCAAGGCGGCCCGCGCTTAGCTCCGACGATGCGGAACATCATGGCGCTTCGGTGATTCTGCTGGAGATCATAGACGCGCGCGAAGCTCCCGCGGCGAAGACGCCAGGCCATGCGCGCAAAGTCGGCGATATCTGTCCATTTGAGGCGGCCGTCTGTCGAGACCTCGTCGAACCAGGGCGAACGCCGCGCCAATTGCGCGAAAGGCGGGGTTGTCAGCAGGGCCACCCGGGCGGCCGCGTGAAAAGCCCTGATGTCGTTGAAGGCGTCGAACGCCTGAATGAAATCGCCCAGCGAGCCGAGCTTGATGACCAGGATTGTTTCTTTGGCGCTTTGCGATGTCACGGCCCGCGCCTTTTAGAGTCGCCCGGCGCCGAGGGAAAGCGGCCTTTCCGGGCGAATCTTGACCCGACAGCAATGTTCGAATATCGAACAGACGATGCAGGAAATCTCGGATTCGGCAGCGCAAACGAACAGGAGCCCCGGCGTCGCCAAGTCAGGAGCGACGGGGGCACGGGAGCCGCCGGACAAAGAATTCATGGCGACCCTCGCCAAAGGTCTCGCGGTCATCCGCGCCTTTGGCGCCGAGCGGCCGAGCCTCACGCTCTCCGAGGCGGCGAGCGCCGTCGGCCTGTCGCGGGCCGCGGCGCGGCGCGTCTTGAGGACGCTTGCCGAGCTTGGCTACGTCGAGCAGTCGGGGCGCGATTTTTCGCTCGCGCCGCGCGTGCTCGAACTCGGCTTCGCCTATCTCGCCAGCCAGAATTGGATCGACCGCGCCCTGCCGCTGATGAAGGGGCTGACCGAGGAGATCGCCGAATCCTGTTCCGCCTCGGTGCTGCAAGGCGTGGAGATCGTCTATGTCGCCAGAGTGCAGACGCGGCGCATCATGACGAGCGCGATAGCGGTTGGGACGAGGCTTCCCGCTTTCCATACGTCAATGGGCCGCATCCAGCTCGGCTTTCTCGACGACCCGGAATTGTGGCGGCGCCTCCGCGCCACGCGCATCGAGGCGTTCACGCCGAGCACCATTACGGACCTCAGCGCTCTCTTCGAGCGCATCAAGGAGGACCACGCGCGGGGCTTTTCGATCGTCGACGAAGAATTGGAGAAGGGCCTGCGCTCGATATCGGTGGCGCTGGTCAATCGGCGCGGCCGGCAGATCGGCGCGATCAATGTGAGCGCCCATAGCAACCGCACGACGCGCAATGAGATGCGCGAGCGTTTCCTGCCGCGTTTGCGGGAGATCGCGGGACAGATTGCGCAGTCGACGGAGTAGCGCCGAAGCAGTTGGCGCTTATTGCTCTCGCCGCGGGCTTGCCTATTGTATCTTTTTTGATACATATAGCAGATGACAGGCAAGCTAAAACCGATCCCTCTCGTTTTCTGGAGATCGGTTACAGGGCGTGAGCCGGTGCGGGAATGGTTGAACGAGCTGCCCCGCGAAGACCAGCGAATCATCGGCCGCGACATCGCCAAGGTGCAGTTCGGCTGGCCTATCGGACTGCCGATATGTCGGCCTCTCAGCGGCGGCTTATGGGAGGTGCGCTCCTCATTGCCGAGCAAGCGGGAGGCTCGCGTCCTGTTCGGGTTTCATGACAGCACGCTGATCGCGCTGGACGCGTTCATCAAGAAGACGACGGCGACACGTGACGACGATCTCGCCCTCGCCCGACAGAGATTGAAGGAGACAGTATCATGACGAAGAGGAATCCTCACATCGGTTCGACGTTCGAGAGTTGGCTCGACGAGGCGGGCATCCGCGAAGAAGCAACCGCGGCCGCCGTCAAGGCCGTGATCGCCGCGCAAATCAGCGACGAAATGAAAAAGCAACGCATCACCAAAGCGCGCATGGCCGAGCTGATGCGTACGAGCCGCGCGCAGGTTGACCGACTGCTCGATCCTGACAATGGCAGCGCCACGATCGAGACGTTGATGCGCGCGGCGCGGGTCGTCGGCCGCGAGCTGCGGCTTGAATTAGTGTAACTTTGGTCGACAAGGGGAAGACGGCCGAGAGCTCAGGTCGCTACTGACGCCGGGCGATGGGACGAAAATGGCAAATCACCCACTGAGTACTTACCCCTCACTGTCCCGTCGGATTGGGATTGCGCCACTTCCTCTCGAAAGGCAGGCGCCAAGCGTGCGGCGCGACGAGCTGATGGACCGATTTTGGCCCCCACGAGCCCTGCTCGTAGAGGCGGACGGGCGGCGGCGCCTCAAGCAGCGGCGTCGAGACTTCCCATAGCCGCTCGATGCCTTCGGCGGTGGTGAACAATGTATGGTCGCCGCGCATGGCGTCGAGGATCAATCGCTCGTACGCTTCGAGCACGTCGCTGATGCGGCCTGTCTCCTGAAGAGCGAATTGCATCGAGAGCTTGTCGAGCCGCATGCCGGGCCCCGGCCGTTTGCCGTAGAAGGACAACGAGACTTTCGAGGCGTCGGCAAGGTCGAAGGTCAGATGGTCCGGCCCTTGCGCGCCGACGCCCGAGCCCGCGGGGAACATGCTCTTCGGCGCCTCGCGAAAAGCGATGGAAATGATCCGTTGCCCCTCCGCCATCTTTTTGCCGGTCCGCAGGAAGAACGGCACGCCCGCCCATCGCCAATTGTCGACGGTGCATTTCAGCGCGATGAAGGTCTCCGTGTCCGACTCCGGATCGACGCCCTCTTCCTCCCGGTAGCCTATATACTGCCCGCGGACGACGTCCTTCGGATCGATCGGCAACATGCTGCGGAACACTTTGTTCTTTTCTTCGCTGATCGGCTTCGGCTCCAAGGCGGTCGGCGGCTCCATCGCCATGAAGCCGAGGATCTGAAAAAGATGCGTGACCACCATGTCGCGATAGGCGCCGGTCTGCTCGTAGAAGACGGCGCGTCGTTCTAACCCCAGCATCTCGGGCACGTCGATCTGCACGTGGTCGATGAAATTGCGGCTCCAGATCGGCTCGAACAATCCATTGGCGAAGCGAAAGGCCAGAATGTTTTGCGCCGGCTCCTTGCCGAGGAAATGATCGATCCGAAAAATCTGATCCTCG
>DATGHD010000433.1:0-13653 GCA_035308145.1 Roseiarcus sp. | reverse complement strand
AGTCCCGGGAATGACGACTCCGGAGCCAAATCCCATATAGTTCGACTGGATGAACGAGATCATCATTCCGTTTTCGTCCGCGGCGGAGAGGCAAACCGTTCCTCCGGGCTTGGGCTGGCCGTGGCTGAAGGCCTTGGCTTTGCTTGAATCAATAAGCTGAGCGCGGCCGCGAAGATACGCCGGATCAAGTAAAGCGTCTGGCGCAATTCTCATCGTCGCTGGATCGCCGACAAAATGCTCCAAGTCGGCGAAGGCCAACTTCATCGCCTCGATCGCGAGATGCGTCTCCCGCGGATCGTCGGCGGAAGAACCCTTCTTCCCAATCGCCTCGAGGACGCCAAGCGCGACCAGCGTTGCGACGCCCTGACCGTTTGGCGGCAGTTCGTGAACAATCTCTCCCGCGTAAGGTTGCGCCAGCGTTTGCACCCACTCCGGCTCGTGTCTGGCGAGATCGTCTAGCGTCATCGCAGCTCCGTGGCGTCGTCCATGATCCACGATTTGCTTCGCTATGGCGCCTCTGTAGAAATCCTCCCCTTCCGACATAGCGATGGTTTCGAGCGTCTGCGCCTGAACTTCGCATCTAAAGATCTCGCCGGCGACGGGAGCGCGGCCGTTCGGCAGGAAACATTCAGCGAAGCCCGGCTGTCCGGCGAGCAAGGCGGCGCCGCGTCGCCATAAGTCGGCAATTCGCGGCGTGACCGCATAGCCGCGTCGCGCATGTCTCACCGCCGGCGCGGCGACCTGCTCCATCCCCAGACGCCCAAATCGCTTTAACAATGCGACCCATGCGGACACAGCGCCAGGAACGGTCACCGAGTCCCATCCGCGCTCAGGGATCGACTTCCCCTTAAAGTATTCCGGGCTCCAGCCAGCAGGAGAGCGGCCAGAGCAATTGAGACCATGGAGACGTTCGCCATCCCAGATGATCGCAAACGCGTCACTGCCGATGCCGCAGCCAGTTGGCTCGACAACCGTCAGCGTCATCGCGGCCGCGACTGCGGCGTCGACCGCGTTGCCGCCCGCCATAAACATTTCCATTCCCGCCATTGAAGCAAGCGGCTGCGAGGTCGCTATGACGTCGCCGCCAAATACGGGAGATCGCGCCGACGCATATGGCGCGGAATAGTCGATTGAGCGATTGAGAGAATCGTTCACTTCGGATAGCCGCTTAGCGTTCAAGTCTGCGCATTGCCGGGCTTCGCGCTAGGCGGCCTTTGCCGCTGCAGCCGCCTCATTCCAGCCGCGCCCGCCGTCTCCATAGGCATCCCAGCCGTTAGCGGTGACCGTCAACGTATCTTCCAGCTTGATAAAGCCGCGCCTCGGATGCAACATCGTCGTCTCAATTGACAACACCATCCCTGGCTGAAGCGGGCGGTCCGCATCATAGCCGTCGTAGCGAAGCGGAGAGTGACTTGTCAGGCGTGGCGCCTCGTGACTGACCAGACCGACGCCATGCGCGACGAAATCAATATCCTTTCGATTGGGCGATTGCTGAAGAACCTCGGCCGCGGCCGCGAAAATCTGTTTTCCGGCCGCGCCCGCCTTTATTGGCTGGCGAGCCGCTTGCTGCACCGCTTCGATCTCAGCCAAAAGGTCCTCAAGCTCGCCATCCGGCTTGCCGACAATCCCCATCCGACAAAGGTCGCCAATATAGCCGCGGAAGCGACCGCCAGAATCCAACGAAATAATGTCTCCCGCTTTGATCTTATAGTCCGACGGCGCGCGATTAAAGGTCGTCCCCGCCGTGATGAGGCAATACTCGAATTCCAAATCTCTGCTCTCTTCCTCCCGACGAAGCCTTTCCGAGAGTTCCCGCTTGCTCATTCCAGGCGCGGTCTGCCGAAAGACGGCGAGCATGGAGTCGACCACTCTTTCGGACGCCTCCTTCACCAACTCTAGCTCCCGCTCGTTCTTACAAGCACGGAGCCTCTCGAGCGGAAAATGCGCTTCTCGCAACACGCTCCCTGGCATGCTCGATTCGAGAGCCCGCAATGCATCTGAAGGAAGAAAGGCGAATTCAACTCCGATCGACGCGACCGGGAGACCGAGCCCTTGCAGATAGTCCGTTGCGAGGCTTATCGCCTGAAGCGTATCCCATGTTTTCGTGATCACAGTCGGAGTCCAAAATCTCCCGTTTTCGTATTCGGACGACTCCATGGCATTGCCAATATAGGCGGCTTTCTCTGGGCAGCCGGCGGGATATATGAGTATGGGCAGGTATCGGCTGACGCCTATTGCGTCGCTCGCCTTATGGAAGAAATACTGATAGCCGCCGAGCAGGTACTGAATGTTGTGTTTAGAGGTGACGAGAAGAACGTCAAGATTGCTCTCCGCCATGAGGCGATCAAGATTGTGCGTGTCAAATGGGGCGTCGATTTTTTCGAGACTATTTTTGCTCATCCTGATCCTCCCGCAGCGCTCGCTTGTTCGCTTGAGCTTCTAGCTCCTGGCGGCGCCTTAACGTTCAGGCTTTCCCACGTACAAAATTACTCCTCTTTCGGAATATATCCGTCGCAGGCGAGTCTGACGATCACGGAACGGCGCCTCACGACGCCGCGCCTGTCGTTTGCAGGATACGCCTTCGCGCGCGCCGCAGCTAGAGTCATGTCGCTGGCGGAGAAGCCGCGTAATCTTGTCGTGCATGGACAATGACTTGGCGACCACCTCGAGCGACGCCATTGTCGGGCTCCTCGGCGTCAGCGGCTCGCCGGCGCGTTCAGCATTTTTCATTGTCTCCTATATACCCCAACGGTATGACAAATGCTCTGGTAAAGCCGTTCTTGCCGGCGAGTGGTTGCAGCATCGATAGATGGTCTCTGGCCGGCGCTTAGACCGGGAGATTGGCGTGCGAAAGGCAGACATGGACCTTGCCGATAAGGCGAAGCTTGGGGACGCCCTTTCCAAGAGTGGCTCTGGACCGTCCTGGCCCGTGGAAATCTATCGCCTCCTCAAACGCGCCGGCGTTCGGCAGATGGCTTACGTGCCGGACGCGGGGCATACCGAGCTGATCAATCGGCTTTTGGCCGACCCGGATGTTGTTTCAAACGTCCTCACAACGGAAGAAGAAGGAATCGCCATCGCCGCGGGCGCCTGGCTCGGCGGCCAGCGGTCTGTTCTGCTCATGCAATCCAGCGGCGTCGGCAATTGCATCAACATGTTGTCGCTTTCGATTGTCGCGCGCTTTCCGCTGCTGATGCTTGTGACGATGCGCGGCGAATGGGCCGAATTCAATCCTTGGCAAATGCCGATGGGACGCGGGACTGAACCCGCTCTCGAGGCGATCGGCGTGCGCGTCATGCGCGCCGATAAAGCCGACGACTTGATCGAGACCGTCGAAGCCGCGGCCGCGCTTGCTTTTGAAGCGGATCAGCAAATCGCGGTCCTCATCGGCCAGCGTCTGCTCGGTAAGAAGAAGTGGTGATGGAGATGGGCGAGTTGCGGGCAAAAGGCGCCGGGCGGCTTCCGCGTCGCGAAGTCGTTGCAACCCTTTTGAAGAGTCGTGACGATATGCTCCTTGTCACGGGGCTCGGCTCTCCGACCTATGATGCGCATGCCGCGGGCGATCGTGATGACAATTACTATCTCTGGGGCGCCATGGGCGCCGCAGCGCTGGTTGGCCTCGGTTTGGCGCAAGCCCAACCGACGAAGCGCGTTCTGGTCATTACCGGCGACGGCGAGCAACTCATGGCCCTTGGCGGCCTCGCCACAATCGCGGTCGCCAAACCGCGCAATCTCGACATCGTCGTGCTGGACAATCACCACTATGGCGAGACAGGCATGCAGGCCAGCCACACCGGTCACGGCGTCGATCTGGCCAAAATCGCAGCCGCTTGCGGGTTCGCCGCGACGGCGACGCTGGTCGCAATGGCCGAAGTCGAAGCCCTGGCCGCCTCGATAGCAGGCCCGGCCCACGGACCCCGACTGTTCGTGATCAAAGTGTCGGCGGATAGCCCGCCGCGATCAATGCCATCGCGCGATGCGGTCTACATCAAGAACCGCTTTCGCGCGCATCTTGGCCTTCGGCCCAACTGACGCGAGCTACGACAGGGGATAGCCCCCTCCCCCCGTGCCTATGACGTCGCAGATTCGGGCGCCTTGCCTCACCTTCGATCGTTGAGCGACAATATGAAGAGGGGGCGGCAATGTTCACCGGAATCGGACTCATTTCCTTTTTCAGCATCGCATGCGCCGCTGCGCTCGGTTTCTTCATCGGACGCAGGCTGCCAGAGGACAATCGCTCGGACTCGACACAAAGAACCGTCCAGTTGGTGATGAACGCTGTCGCCATCCTGAGCGCCTTGGTGCTCGGTTTGCTGGTCGCGAGCGCCAAAACCAACTTCGATACGACGACCAGCGAGGTCGAGCAATTCTCGGCTAGCCTTTCCCTCCTCGATCGGGATCTTAGCCGCCTTGGCTCTGAGGGCGCGGCGCTCCGCGGTTCCCTCCGCGACTACACGACGAAGATGCTGACGCTGACCTGGCCAACGCTTTATGGCGGGTCTTCGAACGCTCATCTTAACGAAACAGAGCAGATATTGGATGACATGCAAGATCAGCTGCGGTCGAAGGCGCAAGCCGACGCGCAAGTCATGACTCGCGCAAGCGCGCTACAAATCATCGGGGAGTTGAGGCGGACGAGCCGCCTTCTCATCCTTCAGGAAAGCATCCGCACGCCGCGTCCGTTTCTCGCGATCGTGATCTTTTGGCTCGGCATGCTGTATCTCAGCTATGCGGTATTTGCTCCGCCAAACAGGACTGTCGTCGGAGCGATGATCATAAGCGCGATTTCGGTGTCTATTGCCTTGAATGTCATCGTCGACATGGACCGGCCTTTTGTCGGATTCGTGAAGGTCTCGCCGACGCCAGTGCGCCAAGCGCTCGATCAAATGAACGCCCAATGAGTAGGTCGAAGGCCCGCCGCTCAGCCGTGATGCGGCGCTAACTGCGCCTTAGCGCTCCCATCGTCGGGCAGGACAACCGGAAGCCCGAAGGCGGGAAACAACTGCGGGCCAACCGGCGGCGTGAAGATGGTCAGCGTGGAAATAATGTCATCTTGGAGCGTCAGCACATGAATCGAGTGCGCGGCCCATTGCGCGTTAGGGCCCGAGCATTCGTAGACGGCGAAAGCTGGCTGCCCATTGGCTGCTATCGGGACCAGGCGAAGGCCGCCGCAGGTCTTCCACGCCAGCGCAAAGAAGGAGCCGATCGCCTCGCGCCCCGCATACCATTGCAGCCAGGGCGGCATCGTGAAGGTCGCGTCTTCTTTGAGGAGGGCTACGAAGCCGTCCAAATCGTGGCCCTCCCAGGCCTTCAGATAGCGGCCGAGGAGCTTTTGCTGCGCGGCGTCGGGCCGAAGCGCCGCCGGCGGTCTGCCGTCTGGATATCGCTTGGCGAGGGTCTCGCGCGCTCGCTGCAACGCGCTGTTGATCGAGGCCGTCGAGCCGCCGAGCAGCGTCGCGACTTCAGCGACGGCCCAACCGAGCACGTCGCAAAGCATGAGCGCGGCGCGCTGGCGCGGCGGCAGTTGTTGGATGGCGGCGACAAAGGCGAGCTGCACGGCCTCGCGGGAGGTATAGCGCGCCTCCGGATTCGGCGCGTCGTCGGCGATCCCCTCGAGATCTGCGTCGGGGTAAGGCTCGAGCCACGCCACGTCGGTTGGCGGAGCGCCCTCCGGCATCTGCACGTTGGCGGCGGCGGGCCCCTTCAGATCAGGCAGAAAACGCTGCATGTGCCTGCGGCTCGCAAGCGCATTCAGGCAAGCGTTGGTGGCGATCCGGTAGAGCCACGCGCGAAACGCCGTGCCTCTCTCGAAGCTGTCGAAGCCGCGCCAGGCGCGCAGGTAAGTCTCCTGCACGAGGTCCTCGGCTTCGTGCAGCGAGCCGAGCATGCGGTAGCAATGCAGTTTGATCTCCCGGCGGAGCGGCTCGGCAAGCCGCTCAAACGCCTGGTCTGCGCGCTCGGTTGCGCGCTCTTCGCGTAATGGTTTCGCCGCCGTCATTTTCATAGATGTTATACCTCCGCCGACTGCGTTCAAGGGTTTGACGATGTGGGCGTCAGGGCGCGGCTTCGAGGCCCTTGCCCGAGACGACGAATACTTTTCCCTTGAATTGATCCGCGTTTGCCGCCGCCTCCATAACCGCCGCCGCGACGTCGGACGAAGTCGGCGGCGAAGCCATGCTCTGAATGAAGTCAGCCGCGGATATACCGAGATAGCGGGAGTAGCCCGCGACTGCGTATTTTCCTAAATCCGTGTCCGGCATCATGCGTGGGGCGAGCGTCACGAAGCGCAAGCCGAGCCCAAGACGGTCCGATTCCTTCTGGCCATAATTTGCGATGAATATCTGCGTGCGCTTGGCGCCGGCGTACCCTCCCGAAATCGGAGATCCGGCGAGAGCGGCGCCGCTGGAGATGAGGATGACCGACGCGCCCGCAGATAGCGGCCGCGACAGCGCCGCCTTGCAGAAGTGAAAGGCGATTTTGACGTCGGTCTCCCAGTTGACGGCGAACTCCCGCCAGCTCTGCTCGTGCAGCGGCGCGGCAGGCGGAAATGCGCCCCCGCATAGAACCAGGATATCGGGTTGGAGGGCGTTGAATACTTTATCGGGCGCGCCTTCCTCGGTTGCGTCGAGCGCCAGAACCTTTACGCCTTGGACCTCTTCGGCCAAATGCCGGAGGGATTCCTCCTGGCGCGCCACTGCCAGCACACGCGCGCTATTGCGGATGGCCGCCTCCACAATCCGTCGTCCGACGCCCCGGCTGCCGCCAATCACGACCACGTTTTTGCTTGCCAACGGAAGCATTTTGTCCTCCAAGCGTTCAGGCCGCTCAGCGTCGGCCTTACCTATAGAACCGGCATGGCGGCTGAAACTCATCGGCGCTCGACGACTTTTTTCGCGCTGGCGCGAACCGGCGCTGGACGGTTCTGACAGAAATCCGTTGCCTCGCCATTTGCGAGGCGCGAAGCAATCCAGGACCCGCAGAGGCTCCCGGATCGCTCGCGCGCAATGGCGGAGGGGCGCCGTCTTAAAAGCGACAGTCATCGAAGCCCCGACCTTCTCGCGATGATCGGGGCCTCCGTTCAATTTTCTTTCTCGTTGGGGTCGCCTTTGCCCCTCGTAATCAGGCTGCGCAGACTTTCGTTGATGTAATAGCCCCAGGCGCCCGCGCACTTGCCGTAGCACTCGATGGTGGGCGCCAAGCCGACGTGCGTAAAGCGCAGTTCAGTCTTGCCCCCCTTCTTGGCGATTTCAAAGACGACGTCGGTCCCGTTCCACTCTTTCTTGTCTTTGACGAAATTGATCTCGGCGTCCAGCACACGCCACACGACTTTCTTGCCCGACGCCAATTCGGTGATCTTCTGCGTGCTGCGGTGAAGGTCCTGGTAGCGGTACGTGAATTCCGCGCCAAGCTTGTCGGCGCTGCCGTCGATTTCTCCTGACCACCATCCGCGCACGTTGTTGATCGCGTCAAAGATCTCCTTTGGCGATTTATCGACCGTAAAGGAGGTGGTGTAGTCCTTCGTCGTCATGGCTTACTCTCCCATTTGCTTCCGACGCTGCGTCTGCAGCGTCATCTTCAAGTCGCCGCGCTGCGTGGTACGAAGGCTGCGAACTGCTGCTCGAGCGCCTTGCTCACGCCGCCGCGCCACCCCTCAGCGATGGATTTGGATGCCGGATCGGGGAAAATATCCTCCTCGCCTCTCTCCAACCCATCGAAGATTCCCTGCGCCGCGGACTGAGGGGCAATCTTTGGTACGTCGAAGCCGCGATTTAGATCGGTATCGACGGGGCCGAGAACGACGGCATGCACCGACACGCCCTGGCCCGCCAGGAGCGCCCGCAACGACTGCGTCACGTTCAACGCGGCCGCCTTCGATAGCGAGTAGCTGGGGATGATCGCCAGTGGGGCGAGCGCCGCCAAGGACAGATTGTTGACGATCGCGCCCTTGGAGCGGCGCAGCAGCGGCAGGAACGCCTGCGTCACTTTGAGCAGACCAAGGAAGTTGACCGCTAGGTGCTGTTCGATCACCTCGAGGTTGCTCAGATCGTCATAGATGGCGACGCCGGCGTTGTTGATAAGGACATCGAGGGCGCCGACCGCAGCGGCGGCGCGTTGGATTTGCGAAGCGTCGGTCACGTCCAGCGTCATGAGCGTCGCGCGTTCGTCGGCAATGTGTAGGGCGCTGCGCGTTCCCGCGTACACCCTTTTCGCGCCCCGTCTCAGCGCCTCGTCGACAAGCGCCCGGCCGATGCCGCGGTTGGCGCCGGTGATGAGGACCATCTTCTGCGCAACGTTCATAGCGCTCTCCTCTTGGTTCAGAGGCGGCTTGCTGGTCAGCCATGCCGGTTCATCTGTGAAACCGTCGCGACGGCTGAAACTCATCGGCGCTTGGATTTTTTTCGCTAGCCCGCCAAAAAAGCGGCGACGCTGACGCGCATTAGGCGCAGCGTTGCTGGAGGCGAGCCGCGCAGGAAGCTCGGGCTCATCCTTTCCGGGCAAGGACGCAAGGCCTCACGCGCGGCAATCCGTCATGTCGCGTCTCTCGGCGGACTGAAGCTCAATTACGCATGATTTTTTATTGGCTTCGCCTGCGCGAGAAACGGCGAGGCGACCGCCGCGGCGCATCCGCCTGCATGGCGATGGCCCCTAACGCACGGGAACCGGCTGGGCGTCCAAGGCATTTTCGGACGCGCCGCGCGCCGGCCGGCGGGTTCGACAGGTCCGCTTTGAGTCAGGTCGGGAGCGGGCCCGGGCCGCGATCGACCCCGGGATTTCGCCCAGCCGCCGCCGTGGCCAGCCGGCCTAGATAGTGCGCCCAACCGCGGTTGTGGCCCGCGCACTGCGCCGCGTTCGGAAGACCGCTGTGAGTCATCCGCAGCAAGGTGCCGCCATCCCGGTCGATCAGATCGATCTCGACCAAGCTCGATTCGGGCGGCACTTCTTCATCACCTTCCCAACCGAAACTATAGGCAAGACGGTGGACCGGCACGACCTCCCGGAACGCGCCATGCGCCACGCGCTTGCCGCCGACGCCTTTGACGAGGTAGATGCCGCCCGGATGGAGCTCTGTCGACGCCTCGGCGCCCATCCAGCCCAGAATTTTGTCGGGATCGGTGAGGAAGGCGAAAACGGTGGCGGGCGGGGCGGCGATCTGGGTCTCGCGCCTGACCACAAGCGATTCAATCATCGGTGCCTCGTCAGTTGAGCGGCGCGGAAGACGCCGCCGAGCCTCGCGGGGGGATATTTGGTGACAAGGGCGGCGCGTCAACCCCATGATCGCTCGATGCAACTCTCTTCGACGCTCGCTTGGCTCGTCGATGCCGGCGGCGAGACGCCAAGCGCCGATCGTCTGCTCGCGGAGCTCGGCGCGCATCCTCGACGACGGCTTACCGCTTGCCGGCGGCGCCCTGACGCTCGCTGTTCCGCATCCGCTCATTGCCCGGCGAACCTGGCTGTGGCGCGCCGAGAGCCGAGAAGTCATTGAGGCCTTGGGATTTGCTCCAGGAGGAGCCGCGCTCGGGGAAAACGCGCTCGGCGATCCCGGCCGGCGCTGGCTCGCCGGAATCGCGGCCGGCTCGGCGCATGAAGACATTGTCGGGCCGAGGCTGGATGCGCCTTCGCTCAGTTGGATCGGGCCGCGTCCATTCACGCCGAGCGAGGCCGACGAGCTGCGCCAAGCCGCGCGCTTCGCCGCGGCGCCGCTTGCCGTCCTCGCCGCGCACGCCACTTTGACAGCCGCGTTGGAAGCCTATCTCGGGCGGCGCAGCGCGGCGCGCGTGTTGGCGGCGCCGTTGCGACGCGACATCGGCGAGACCATTCAGGCCGCGCTGCTCTACGCCGATCTGCGCGGCTTCACGGCGCTATCAGAAAGCAATCCTCCCGCCGCGGTCATCTCGGCTCTCGACGCCTGGTTCGATCGCATCGCCGGCGCGGTTCACGCCTTCGGCGGCGAAGTGCTGAAATTTATCGGCGACGGCGTGTTGGCGATTTTCCCAGTCGTCCGCGGCGCGCCGCGCCCCGCCTGCAACGCAGCGCTGCGCGCAGTGTCCGCCGCCCGTGTCGGCATGGCGCATTTGGATAAGGAGCGACGCCAACAAGGACTGCCGCCCCTGCCCTTCGGCGCGGCCCTGCACCTCGGCGAGATACTATGGGGCAACATTGGCGCCGCCGATCGCCTGGATTTCACCGCGATCGGCCCCGCCGTCAATCTGGTTAGTCGATTGGAAGGCTTATGCCGGCCGCTCGAGAAGACCGTCCTCGTGTCTGGCGCGCTCGCTGCGGAGAGCGAAGCGCCGCTCATTGCGCTCGGCACGCATGCGCTGCGCGGAATCGCGTCTCCCTGCGCCGTCTTCACCTTGCCTGACAATTGACCGCCGCCCCGGCCCGATTTCGTCCAAGGGACGTTCACTCGGCCGCTTGAAGTCGCTGGCGCTCGATAATCGCTTTGATCTCGGCGCGGCAAGAACCGCAACTGGTTCCCGCCCGGGTCGTCTCGCCGATGTCTTCAACGCTGGCGCAGCCCGCCGCGACCGCGGCGGCGATCTGATTGGCGCCGATCCCGAAACATGAGCAAACCGTTGCGCCGCGATCGACAAGGCCGCGACATGGGCGCCCTGCGATAACTGAGAGCCGAACGCTCCGGCTGGCGAAGGACGCGCTGAGTTGGTCGACCGCCCAGTTGCGCGAAACGGCGACCGGCTCTTCGGCGAGGAACAAAGCGCCGACCAGGCGATCGTCCATAAACGAGGCGAAACGCTGCTGGCCGGCGCTCAAGTCATGATAGGCAAGAGTTCCTGCCTCCGGCGCCTCCTGGAACAACTGCTCGGCGAAAGCGGGCCAGTCTCGATCGGCTTCCGCAGCGGCAAGTTCGACGCGCCAGCCGCCGGCGCATTTCGCCAGAGCCCAATATTCAACGTCGAGAGGGGGAGGGCGTTCGCGGAGGACCGCGAAGCCATAGCGCGCCGCGGGGAAGCGTTCGACCCTAACCGGCGCGTGTTTGGAGGCCGGCTGACCGGAATGAGGATCGATGCGGCCGGGCACGAGCCGCCCAACCCGCGCGGCGGCCGCGTATTGATCGGTCCAATGGATCGGAACAAAGACCGCGCCGCGAGTCTGCCGCTCGGAGAGCAAGGCGCGGACCAGTATCTGCTGACCAGCGGTTGAGACGCGCACGACGTCAGCGTCGCTGACGCCGAGCAGACGCGCATCCGCCGGATGGATCTCGACGAAAGGCTCGCCAAGATGCTGCGACAAGCGCGCGCTCTTGCCCGTGCGCGTCATCGTGTGCCAATGATCGCGGGCGCGGCCCGTATTGAGAACGAAGGGATAATCTCTGCTTACGCGAGTCTCCGCCGTCGGGACAATCGTGACGAAGCGCGCCTTACGGTCCGGCGTGAAATAACCGCCCGCGCCGAAAAAGCGGCTCTCCAATGGCGCGTCTTTCGCCGGCCGCGGCCATTGCACGGGCGCCATCGCCTCATACTGCTTGTCGTCGAGATCGGCGAAGGCACCGATATCGAAATCGCGCGATCCGCCATTCTCGAAAGCCGAGAGCGCAGCATGCTCGGCGAAGATGGCGGCGGGCGAGGCATAAGAGAAGGCCTCGGCAAAGCCCATGCGCGCAGCGACATCGCAAATAGTTCGCCAGTCTGGCCTTGCCTCGCCGGGAACCGGGAGAAAGGCGCGCTGGCGCGAAATCCGCCGCTCAGAATTAGTGACCGCGCCATCCTTTTCGCCCCAGGCCGCGGCGGGCAAAGCAACATCGGCGAAACGCATCGTATCGGTCTTAGACGAGACGTCGGAGACGACGACAAATGGGCAGTTTTTGAGCGCCTCTTCCACCGCGCCGGCCTCCGGCAGCGAATCGACCGGATTGGTCGCCATGATCCAGATCGCTTTGATGCGCTTTTCGGCGAGCGCGCGGAACATCTCCACCGCCTTGAGGCCGGGCCGCTCAGCGATCGTTGGCGAACGCCAGAATCGCCGGACGCGGTCGCGATGATCCGGATTCTCGATGTCCATATGAGCGGCGAGCGTATTGGCGAGCCCGCCGACCTCGCGGCCGCCCATGGCGTTGGGCTGACCGGTGACCGAGAAAGGCCCGCTTCCCGGCTTGCCGATTCGGCCAGTCGCCAAATGACAATTGATGATGGCGTTGACCTTGTCGGCGCCGGACGAAGATTGATTGACGCCCTGGCTATAGACGGTGACGGTTTTCTCCGTCCGCGCAAAGAGCTGGTAGAAGGCCGCGAGTTGACCGGCCGTAAGGCCAGTCTGCGCGGCGAGGTCCTTAGGGCTCATCGCGCGCGCCGCCACTAGCGCATCCTCGAATCCTGTCGTGTGTAACGCGATATAGTCCAGCGCCGCCGCGCCTTGGTCGACGAGCGAGGCGAGAAGACCGGCGAAGAGAGCAACGTCGCCGTCGGCGCGGATCGGCAGATGAAGGTCGGCAAGGTCGGCGGTCACGGTTCGTCGCGGATCGATCGCCACGATCCGCATTTCGGGACGCAGAGCCTTCGCCGCGACGATGCGCTGGTGGAGGACCGGATGGCACCAAGCGAGATTCGAGCCGACCAACACGATGAGATCGGCGAGATCGAGATCTTCGTACGTTCCTGGCACGGTGTCGGCGCCGAAAGCTCTTCGATGCCCGGCCACGGCGGACGACATGCATAGGCGCGAATTGGTGTCGATATTGGCCGAGCCGATGAAGCCTTTCATCAGCTTGTTGGCGACGTAATAGTCTTCGGTCAGGAGCTGGCCGGAGACATAGAAAGCGACCGAATCCGGCCCATGCGCGGCGATCGTTTGCGAGAAAGTCGACGCGACGAGGTCGAGCGCCTCGTCCCAGCTCGCTCGCCGGCCGCCAATCTCCGGATGCAGCAAGCGCTCGTCGAGATCGATGGTCTCGATAAGCGCGGCGCCCTTCGAACAAAGGCGGCCCGAATTGGCGGGATGATCCGGGTCGCCGCGAAGGCTTAAGACGCCGTCGGCGCCGATCTTGGCTCGTATTCCGCAGCCGACGCCGCAATAGGGGCAGGTCGTCCTCACCGCCGCCGGCGCGCTTGATTGCATCGGCTCACGCCGCCCGATCGGTAGACGCCTCGAGTCCCAAAAAGAGTCGGTCGCCTTCACGCTTGAGCGGGATCGTGCGGACAGCGCCTTCGTCTGCGCCGAGGGCGCGGCCCGTCTCCAACGAAATGACCCAATTGTGCAGCGGGCATGTGACCGCCGCCCCGTGGACGATGCCCTGGCTGAGTGGGCCGCCTTTGTGCGGACAACGGTCGTCGAGGGCGAAAATCTCGTCGGCCGCCGTGCGAAACACAGCGATCCGCCCATGAGGCGTCGCAACGCAACGCGCTCCGCGCAAAGGTATGTCAGCGATGGTCCCGACGGCGATCCATTTCATCATCGTCACTCGGCAGCCTCGGCAAAACCGATCGTCGCGAGAGGACGGAACTCGTGCCTGTCTTTGCCGGACACGCGCTCCGACCAGGGGTCGGCTTGCGCGAATTTCTGGCTGAACATGAAACGCTCGAGATAGGCGCTGCGCTTTTCCTCGCTCTCGGCGATTTGACGGCGAATCTCGGCGACGCCAATCCGTTTCGCCCATTTGTAGATACGCTCGAGATAACGGCCCTGCTCGCGATACAT
>DATGHD010000432.1:0-5308 GCA_035308145.1 Roseiarcus sp. | reverse complement strand
TCGGCGACATCGCCGACATAGACCGGCTGCAGCCTGGTTGTCCCGCCGCCGAAGAGGGGCAGAGCCGGCGAAAAGCGCGCGAGAAGGCCGAAGCGATTAAGGAAATCATCCTCGGGTCCAAAGACCACCGAAGGACGCAAGACGATCGCGCCCGGCGCCGCCTCGCGCACCGCCTTCTCGCCCTGGCCTTTGCTGGCGATGTAAGACGAGGACGAGCCGGCGTCGGCCCCGATCCCCGACATGTGAAGCAAGCTTAGGCCGCGCGCCGCCGCCGCGCGGGCGATCGCGCTCGCGCCCGCCACATGGACGGCGTCGAAGGTTTGCGGGCCGCGTTGCTTTTTAACGCCGGCGACATTGATTGCCGCTTGCGCGCCGATCAGCGCCGTCTCGATCGATTCGGGATAGCGAAGATTGGTCTGCACCGCATGGATCTGGCCGACCGTGCCGATCGGCTGCAAAAAATTGGCAAGATCGGGCCGGCGCACCGCAACGCGCACCCGCCAGCCGCGCTTGACCAGCGCGCGCACCACATGCCGGCCGATGAAGCCGGAGCCGCCGAACACCGTGATCAGCCGGTCGGTCGGGTAGGGACGTTGCGAGGCGAAGGGAAATTCATCAGCCATGACGGATTGTCTCCGCGCTCATTGAGCCGTCTACGTGCGATCGCCTGTGCATAGGCGAAGCGCGCGGTCCTGTATAGGCCTTGGCGGCCGCTCGCGGCGCGCCCTTCAATTGGCGAAAAACGTCTCTAAGCGTTGGCGCGCTGGCGGGCGGCGATGACGAGTTCGGCCGGGCGTCCGCTTATTTCGGCGAGGTGATCGAATTTCGTCTCGAAGGCGCCGACGCCGGCTGTGGCTGAGCGCAATTCGACGATCAAATCGCCGATTTCCGCCTCGGGAATTTGAGCGCGGAGCACGTCCCATCCGGGCCAGCCCTCGCGTGGCTCAAAGCCAAGAATCTGGCCGCGTCGCGCGCTGACCAAGGCGCTCGCCCGCGCCATGGCGTCGGAGGGGACATAAATCGACACCGCCAGGATCGGCTCGAGCAGCACTGGCCGCGCCTTGGGCAAGGCTTCGCCGAGGGCGATTTTCGCCGCCGCGCGAAACGCCATGTCGGAGGAATCGACCGTATGATACGAGCCGTCGGTCAACGTCACGGCGATGTCGACGACCTGGAAGCCCAATGGACCGCGGGTCAAGGCGTCGCGCGAACCGGCTTCGACGGACGCGAAATATTGTCGCGGCACCGCCCCGCCATGCACCTTTTCCTCGAAGGCGAAACCTTCGCCCCGCGCGCGCGGCCTGACTTCGATCGCAACGTCGCCGAATTGACCGTGGCCGCCGGACTGCTTCTTGTGGCGCCCGCGCGCCGAGACCGCGTCGCGAATCGTCTCGCGATAAGCGATCGTCGGTTTCCTGGCGTCGACGGCGACCCCGAACCTTGCCGCCAGGCGTTCGATCGTCACTCTAAGGTGCATTTCCCCCTGGCCATAGAGCTTGAGTTCCCCTGCTTCCTGGTCGTGACGGTAAACGAGCGCGGGGTCCTCTTCGGCGAGTTTCGTCAGCGCCGCGGCGAGCCGCACATCGTCTTTGCGATCCCTGACCTGCAAGGCCACCACCTGGGTCGGGGCGGGCGCCGGCACGGCGACGATCCGCTGCGGCGCCTTCTTGGCGTCGGTGAAACTATCGCCCGTCGCAATGCTCTCCAGACGCGCGAAGGCGACCGTGTCGCCTTCTTCGGCGCGCGCAAGTTTGGCGCTCGCCGCGCCGGTCAGCCGCAAGACGCCGGCGACCCGCTCTTCGGCGCCGCTCGAAGACGTGACCGTCACGCCGTCGGCGAAGGTGCCGCGCAATACGCGCGCCAGCGAAAGCTTGCCGCCATGGGCGGTGTGGATCGTGCGCGCGACATGGGCGAGAGCGGGCCCTTGCGGCTCGACGCCGAGGCGTTCGCGCGTTTGCGCGACGCCGGGGGCCTCATGGCGCAACGCCTTGAGCAGTCGCGTCACGCCGTGGCCGCGCTCGGCCGACCCCATCAGCAGAGGCACGACATGGCCGCCGCGCAGTTCCTTAGCGAGATCGTCGAAAACGCGGTCGCGCGGCGGCTCGATTTCGGAGATCAGCTCTTCCATGAGCGCGTCGTCGTAGTCGGCGAGCCGCTCCAGCATCGAATAGCGCGCTTCCTTTTCGTCCGGGCGATGGCCATCCGGCATTTCGATGACGATCGACGGCGCGTGCTCGCGGTAGACGAAGGCGCGCTCCAAGGCGAGATCGATGAAGCCGGAGACGACGCCGTTCTCCCAGATCGGAATTTGGCGCAGCAGCAACGGCGTGCTCGATGTCGGCTGGAGCAGTTCCAGCGTCTCGCGGGCGTTGGTCAAAGCGATGTCGATCTTGTTGAGGAACAGGATGCGCGGCAGGCGCAACTCCTCGAGTTCCCTCATAACCACTTGGAGCGCCGGCGCCTTACGCGCGTCGGCTTCGCAAACCACGACTGCCGCATCGCTGACCGGCAGGACATTGCGCATGTCGTGAATGAATTCGACCGAGCCGGGACAATCGATAAAGGTGAACCGGTCGCCCATATAGTCGATGCTGGCGGCGTTCGGCTCGACGCTCATGGCGTGAGCGCGCGCCTCCGGGCTCGAATCGCCGATGCTCGTTCCATCGCGCACCGAGCCTTGCCTTGCCGCGCCGCCGCCTCTCGCCAGGATCGCTTCGAGAAGCGTCGTCTTGCCGCCTTGGAAGGGGCCAACGATGGCGATGAGCCGTGGGCCCCCAATTCGTCTCTCGCTCGCGCCGTTTAGGCCGACCATGACGCCCTCCGCGTTTTCTTATGGGGACCGCGACGCCTGGCGGCGACGAGGTCCGCTCAAGTAAACCAGCGTTGCAAAAGCGTCGCTTAAGCGCAAGACGCCTTTTATGAGCGTTGAGCGCGAGGCAAATTTGCCGCGAAATCGGCCCATTCTTCGCCGCCTTTAGCGTGAACTCACGGCTCGCCTCGCATCCGGAAGGCGAATTGGCTATAAGCGGGCCCGGCGGAGAGCCTTTAGGGCCAGGATGACGCGTGCTGCAGCTTATCAATCCCAAGCGCCTTGCGGTCATCATCCATGACCTTGCGACGACGCCGGTCGCGATCGGTCTCGCGCTTTTCCTGAGTTTCCCCATCGTCGCGCCGTTGCGCGTCGAAGCGCTCGTCTGGATCTTTCCTCTCTTCACCGTTTACGCCGGCGTCATATACCGGCTTTCCCGCCTTTATGAGGCGAAGTGGCGCTTCGCTTCCCTGCCCGACCTCTTCAACATATTCCGCGCCGCCAGCATTTTGGCGGTGTCGCTGGTGATCGTCGATCTCGGTCTTGTCGCGCGCGGCGCCGTGGAAGGCTTCGTCTTTGGCGAGAAGGTCTGCTTTGTCTATTGGATTTTGCAGATGGTGCTGCTCGGCGGCCCGCGCCTCGCCTATCGCTATTGGCGCTATGCCGAATCGCGTCGCGTCGGCCGGCGCGAGCGCGTGCCGGCGATCCTCGTGCTCGGCCGCAGCACCGAGGCGGAGATCGTGCTGCGCTCGATCGAGGAGGGCATGCGCCGTCGCTTCGCGGCGCGCGGCGTCCTTTCGCCGCGCGCTTCCGACAAGGGCGCTTCGATCCGCGGCGTTCCGGTTCTCGGCGGCTATGACGAATTGGAGCGGGTCGTCAGCGAAGCGAACGAAGAGGGCGCCCCGATCTCCCGGTTGGTTTTCGCGCCGAGCGAATTTGCGTCAGGCGCCGAATCGGAGCGTCTCGTCGCGACGGCGCGACGCCTCGGCATCGCTTTGTCGCGATTGCAGACGATCGAGTTCGGCCGCTCCGCCATCGCCCCCGTCGACGTCGAGGATTTGTTGTTCCGCCGCGCGGTGGCGAGCGATCGCGAGCGGCTCGCCGAATTCATTCGCGACCGGCGCATCTTGGTGACCGGCGGCGGCGGCTCGATCGGCGCGGAGATTTGCGCCCGCGTCGTCGCGCTGGGCGCGGCCGAGCTCATGATCGTCGACAATTCCGAGCCGGCGCTGTTCGCGATCGACGAGAAGCTCGCCGCGCTGCCGGCGACGACGCGCCTTCGCGCGACGGTCGCGGACGTGCGCGACGCGGCCCGCATCTCGGCGTTGTTCGAAGAGTTCAAGCCCGAGGTGGTTTTTCACGCGGCGGCGCTCAAGCAATTGCCGCAGCTCGAAGTTGATTGGGCCGAAGGCGTGAAGACCAATGTCCTCGGCTCTGCGAATGTCGTCGACGCGGCCGCCGTGATCGGCGCCGCAGTGGTGCTGATTTCGACCGACAAGGCGGTCGATCCGGTTTCCGTGCTCGGCGCGACCAAGCGCCTGTCGGAAATGTACGCTCAGCTCGTTGACGGCGAGCGGGCCCGGCTCAGCGCGCCGCGGCTTATTTCGGTGCGCTTCGGCAACGTTCTCGGCTCGGTCGGTTCGGTCGTGCCGAAATTCAAGGGGCAGATCGAACGCGGCGGCCCGGTCACCGTGACCCATCCTGACATGGTGCGGTATTTCATGACGGTGCGCGAAGCCGTCGATCTCGTGATTTCGGCGGCCGCTCACGCTGCGGCGGGCGGCGGCGGCGTTCGCGCTTCGGTCTATGTGCTGAAGATGGGCCAGCCGGCCCGCATTCTCGATCTCGCCGAGCGGATGATCCGCCTCGCCGGTTACGAGCCCGGCGTCGACATCGAAATCGTCTTCACCGGCGCCCGGCGCGGCGAGCGCCTCAATGAGATTCTGTTTTCCACTGACGAGCCGGTCGTCGAGATCGGCGTCGAGGGCGTAACCGCCGCGCAGACCCCTTCGGTTGATCGCGCGGCGATGACGCGATGGCTCGGCGAACTCTCGACCGCCGCCAGCAGCGGCGACCGCGACGCGGCCGAGCGGGTCCTCGCCGAGGCGATCCCGAGCTATGGCCGCGCCATGCAGCGAAGCGTCGCCACGGTCACGGATCTTGCCTTGCATCGCGCCTCCGCCGGGGTCTTTAGGGCGGGCGAGACGGCCGCGGTCCCGCGCGAGCAATAAAGCCGAAAATTGTCGAAGAAGCGTTTTCGCCGTACTTTCGTCCGAGGGCGGATTTTCTCATTGTTTGCATGGCGGAGCGAAAGCGCGAGAGAAATTTGAAGTCAAGGACGACCGCGTAGCGGTCGCCGCCTTAAGGCGGCGCTTCGCGTCCTTGAGTTCAAATTTCTCTCGCGCAAAATACTCGCCAAGCAATTAATGAGAACGTGGCGCTGGAATCAGCGCCGGTCTCAGATGTGTTTGAGCTCGGACAGGATGCGCCTTTTCACCT
>DATGHD010000431.1:0-4257 GCA_035308145.1 Roseiarcus sp. | reverse complement strand
GGATCAACGGATCGTCCGTTCCGTGGATCACCAGAGTCGGGACGGCGATGCGCTTCAGGAGCTCCACCCGGCTGCCATTGACCATCACCGCGAGAAGCTGCCGCGGCGCGCCGTCAAAATAATTCGAGCGATCGTACCCCTTTTCGACCTTGGCGCGCAATTCCGCATCCGAGGAGGGCAGAACGGAACTGCCGATCGCCCTTTGGCACCTGACGCCGTGCTCGATATTGGCCGCGCGATCATCGGCGGGCGGCGGTGGGATAGTCAGGATGGCCAAGGCCTCAGGTTTTCCAGGCGGCAACTTCGGGTCCCCGCTCGTCGACATGATCGAGACGAGGCTTCTTGCCCGCTCTTTGTGGTCGGCGGCGATGATCTGCGCGATCATGCCGCCCATCGAGGCGCCGACGATATGCGCCTTGTCGATCTTGAGCGCATCGAGGAGACCGACCGCGTCTTCAGCCATATCGGGTAGCCCGTACGGCGCGTCGACCTTCTCCCCCTTCATCAGGCGCGCGTAGGCGCCGGAAACATCCACCGGCGGCGCGTCAACAAATTTGGTCGAGAGGCCAAAGTCGCGATTGTCGAGGCGCACGACGCGAAAGCCGCGTTTCGCGAGCCCGGCCACAAGAGCGTCTGGCCAGAAGACCAGCGACGCGCCGAGCCCCATGATGAGCAGGATGACCGGCGCGCCGGCGTCGCCGGTCTCTTCATAGGCGATTTGGATTGCGTTGGCCGAGACGAAAGGCATGTCGGGTCATGCCTCTCTGTTGGCCGCGCGGCGCCTCATAGGCCTTCGAACAGCGCCGTCGAGAGGTAGCGTTCAGCGAAGGAGGGGACGATGATGACGATGTTCTTGCCGGAAAATTCCGGCCGCCGTCCGATTTCAATTCCCGCCGCGACCGCTGCGCCCGAGGAAATGCCGACCGGGACGCCTTCGAGCCGCGCGACGAGCCGCGCCGTATCGAATGACGTCTGGTTGCCGACGGTGATCACCTCGTCGATGACGCTGCGATCGAGAATGGCGGGAACGAATCCTGCGCCAATCCCCTGAATCTTGTGCGGCCCCGGCTGACCGCCTGACAGAACCGGCGAATCTTCCGGCTCGACCGCGAAAATCTTCAAGCTCGGGCGGCGTGGCTTCAGCACCTCGCCGACCCCGGTGATCGTGCCGCCGGTGCCGACGCCAGAAACGAAGGCGTCGATCTCGCCATGCGTGTCGTTCCAGATTTCCTCCGCGGTGGTGCGCCGGTGGATCTCCGGATTGGCCGGATTTTCGAATTGCTGCGGAATGATCGCGCCGGGCGTCGCGGCGACGATTTCCTGCGCCTTGGCGATGGAGCCTTTCATGCCGAGCGGGGCCGGGGTCAGCACCAATTCGGCGCCGAGAAGGGCGAGCATTTTGCGCCGCTCGATCGACATCGATTCGGGCATCACGAGAATGAGTTTATAGCCGCGCGCGGCGGCGACGAAGGCAAGCGCAATGCCGGTATTGCCTGATGTCGGCTCGACCAGCACGCCGCGGCCGGGTCCGATCTTGCCCTCTCTCTCGAGCGCGTCGATCATCGACACGCCGATGCGATCCTTCACGCTGGCGATTGGATTGAAGAACTCCAATTTCGCGAGGAGATGCGCGCCAACGCCCTTCTCCTTGGCGATTCGGTCGAGCCGGACGATCGGCGTGTCGCCGATTGTGTCGGTGATCGAATCAAAAATCCGCCCCCTGCCGGGAGCGCGCTCGCCTTGCCGCGGCGTCTCTGCGCCAGCCATGCGGAAAACTCCAATCCTCTCCGACTCTGACGCCGGCGATGAGCCGGACCCTATCACCTACGCGTCGAGTGTCTATTGAACGAAATCACAGTCATTCAGCGTGGATGAGAAATTTCTTACTGACGGCGCAAGGGGTCAACCAAGCGCTACCCCGCGTCCGGCTGTCACGCTGCCCGAGCGCTACCGGCGCATATGCGCGGCGATCTTATACGGATGCGCGCGCAAGAAAAAAATCGACGATGCCGATGATTACCTTCTTTCGCGACCCAAAGGGCGGCGTTCAAATTGCGAAATCGCCGGCTGTCTTCTCGTCTTCGAGAACATGCGCGGCGAGGGCGTCGTTGCAGAGATCGTCGACGGTGATCGCGTCAAGATTGACGAGGAAGCTCTCGCCCGCCTTCTTGACAGCCGGATCGATGACCTTCTCGAAGAGTTTCGAGGAGATCGCGAGTTCGTCGGGGTCGGCGGCGCTGAGCGCGATCGCGGTGCGCACGATCTCCCCAATCGTGATCTTGCGCCGCTCGCGCGCGAGTTCATAGCCGCCACGCGGTCCGCGCACGCCCTTGAGGATGTTGGCGTGCACCAATCCTTGCAGCAGCGTCTCCAAATGACGCGGCGGCAAACGATGGCGCGCGGCAAGCGACTTGGCGGCGACGGGCAAGGGCCTGGCGTGGAGCGCGACGTCGACGACCGCGGCAATCGCGAGGAGGCTGCGCCTGGACAGCAGGTTCATCTTGACCTCTCCTCAGATCCCATCCCGGTTGATCCGAAGCCCCCCGAACCGCGTCCGCTCTCACTCAGCTGATCGTTCTCTTCCAAGGCGACGCGCGCAACCGCGGAGACAATGAGTTGCGCGATGCGCGCGCCGCGAATGATCGAATATGGCCCGCTCCCGAGGTTGACCAGGATAACGCCGATCTCTCCTCTGAAATCCGCGTCAATCGTTCCGGGACTATTCAGCACCGTTACGCCGAATTTGAAGGCCAGGCCCGACCGCGGCCGAATCTGCGCCTCGTAGCCTCGCGGCAACTCGATCGCAAATCCCGTCGGGATCAGCGCGCGTTCGCCAGGCTGAAGGACGAGTTCGACGCCGGACGCCAAGGCGGCGACGAGGTCCAAACCAGCGGCATCTTCACTATGATAATCTGGCAATTGCAAGCCCTCGGCGTGCAAAAAACGCCTGATCTTGACGTGAATCGCGGCTTTGTCCGTCACGATCGAGCGACTTTCATCGCCGACAGCCGTCGGATCAAGCGAGCGGCAACTTCCGCTTTGTCCATTGAGGGCCAAGATTCGACGCCGCCGTCGGAAACCAGATGCACGAGGTTGGCTTTTCCGCCAAAGACGTTGGTTCCCTCTCCAACGTCGTTGGCGACGATAAAGTCGCAATTTTTCTTGACGAGCTTTTCGCGCGCATTGTCGAAAATATTCTCGGTCTCCGCCGCGAAGCCGACCACCAGACGCGGGCGTCTGCTCGACGGCTTGGCGATCGTCGCCAGAATATCAGGATTTTCGACCAACCTCAGGCTTGGAGCGCCGACGGCGCCTTTCTTGATCTTATCGGCGCCGACTTCCGCGACGCGCCAATCGGCGACCGCTGCGGCGGCGATAAAAATATCAGCGGGCAGCGCCTTCTCGACCGCTTCGAGCATGTCGCGGGCGCTTTCGACGTGGATCATCGCAACGCCCTTGGGATCAGCAATTGCGACCGGACCGCTGACAAGCGTGACCCTCGCGCCGGCGTCGCGGGCCGCCTCGGCGATCGCGTGGCCTTGCCGGCCTGACGAACGGTTGGCGAGAAAGCGCACGGGATCGATCGCCTCATGCGTCGGCCCCGAAGTCACGAGCACATGCTGACCGGCGAGCGAACCGACGCCTTGCCCGGCCGTCCGCGCGCCGGCCGGCAAAGGGAGAACGGTCGAACTCGAGAGAGCCGCTTCGACGGCCGCGACGATCTCCAAAGGCTCGGCCATCCGGCCCGGGCCGAATTCGCCGCAAGCCATCTCGCCATCCGTCGGTCCGACGAAAAGTACGCCGTCCTTCTCGAGCTGCGCGACATTGCGCTGCATCGCCGGATGCAGCCACATGCGCAAATTCATCGCCGGCGCGATGAGCGTCTTCTTGTCGGTCGCCAGCAAGGCGGTGGTCGCCATGTCATGGGCGAGTCCGGCGGCCATGCGGCCGATGAGATCAGCGGTCGCCGGCGCGACGACGATAAGATCGGCTTCGCGCGACAATTCGATATGGCCCATCTCGGCTTCATCGGTCAGCGAAAAAAGATCGTCGTAGACCTTCTGCCCGCTGAGGGCTGCGGCCGACAAAGGCGCGACGAATTGTTTGGCGGCCGCGGTCATGATCACCCGAACGCTCGCCCCGCGCTCGCGCAAACGGCGGATGAGGTCCAGCGCCTTGTAGGCCGCGACGCCGCCGCCGATGATCAGCAAGATGCGGGCGGCGGAGAGAGAGGTTTCTGGCATTTCCTCACCATCG
>DATGHD010000430.1:0-15716 GCA_035308145.1 Roseiarcus sp. | reverse complement strand
AAACAGATCGTCTCCTCGACCGGCGCCCTCACCCTCGAAAAGCCGCCGGCCAATCTGCTCATCGTCGGCGCCGGCGTCATCGGCCTCGAGCTCGGCTCGGTCTGGGCGCGGCTTGGCGCCAAAGTGACGGTGGTCGAATTCCTCGATCGCATCCTGCCGGGCATGGATGGCGAAGTCGCCAAGCAATTCCAGCGGCTCTTGGAGCGGCAGGGCTTCTCCTTCCATCTCGGCCACAAGGTGGCGCGGATCGACAAAGCCGCGTCGGGCGTCAAGGCGACGATCGAGCCGGCCCAAGGCGGCGAAGCCAAGAGCGTCGACGCTGATGTGGCGCTGATCGCGATCGGCCGTCGGCCCTATACCGAGGGACTTGGCCTCGAAGCCGTCGGCGTGAAGGTCGAGCGCGGCCAGGTCGTCATCGACGAGTATTTTCGGACCAATGTCGAAGGCATTTACGCGATCGGCGACGTGGTGCGCGGGTCCATGCTCGCTCACAAAGGCGAGGACGAAGGCGTGGCGGTCGCGGAAATTCTCGCCGGCCAGCATGGCCATGTGAACTACGACGTCATTCCCGGCGTCGTCTATACGACGCCGGAAATCGCCGGCGTCGGCAAGACCGAGGAAGAGCTTAAAAGCGCCGGGATCGCCTACAACATCGGCAAGTTCCCCTTCTCGGCCAATGGCCGCGCGCGCTCGATGAAGCACACCGACGGCTTTGTGAAAATACTCGCTGACGCCGCGACCGATCGCGTGCTCGGCGCGCACATCATGGGCTTCGGGGCCGGCGAGATGATTCATGAAGCCGCCGTGCTGATGGAATTCGGCGGCGCGGCGGAGGACCTGGCGCGCATCTGTCATGCGCATCCGACACTATCGGAAGCGATCAAGGAGGCGGCGCTCGGCGTCGCCAAGCGCTCGATCCATATCTGAGAACATGGGCCAAGGAGCTTATGCCGATACGTCGGAGAGGGGGAATCGCCAGCGCGACGTTGGTCGTCCTTTTCACGGCCGCCGCGGTGATTGGCGCGCGCGCCGCCGACCGCCTGGCGCTGTGGCGGATCGTGCATGAGAAATGCGCGCCCGACGAGAAGGAGAACGCTTCGCCCGCGCCATGCGAGCGGGTCGATCTTGCCGGCGGCGAAGACAATGGGGTCGCAATCCTTAAAGACCTCGTCGGCGTCGCGCAGTTTCTCGCCATACCGACGCGGCGCATAACCGGCATCGAAGCGCCGGAAATTCTCGATCCCGCCGCTCCCAACTACTGGCGCGCCGCCTGGGCCGCGAAGCCCCTGCTGGAGGCGCGGCTCGGCCATGAGCTGCCGCGCGATGCGGTCGGCCTGGCGATCAATTCATCGATCGCCCGCAGCCAGGATCAATTGCACATCCATATCGACTGCGTCGCGGCCGATACGCGCGCGGCGCTCGCCGCTCACGCCGACGAGATCGGCGCGGATTGGCGCGGCCTCTCTTTCAAATTGACAGGCCGCCAATATTGGGCGCGACGGCTGGATTCGACCGACCTTGCCGATGTCGCGCCGTTTCGATTGCTCGCCGACGGCGTCGAGGGCGCGTCGACGCACATGCCGCTCGAGACGCTCGTCGTGATCGGGGCGACTTTCGCGTCAGGGCCCGGCTTCGTGCTTCTTTCCGACCGCGCCGATCTCGCGAGCGGCGATCTCGCCCATGGCGAGGATCTGCTGGATCATTCCTGCGCCGTGGCGAAATAGGCGACAAGCCCGCCACGACGATCGGAGTTGACGTCGCCTACCGCCCCTTCAACACCAGGCGGCCGCGCTCAACAGAATAGCTCTGCAACCGATCGAGAAAGCTCATGCCGAGCAAATTCTCGTTGAGCGCGCCCGGCCGCGCAATAAGCGCGTGAACGTTGCGGAGCGTGATCGGGCCGACCGAAAGCTGGTCGAGGACGGTATCGGCGGCGAGCGCCGAGCCATTGGCTGTGGTCACGCCGACGTCGTAATCAAGGCCGGAAAAGTTGACGCCCATCGTCTTGGCGTCTTCCGCCCGCAGCACGACGGTCGAAGCGCCGGTGTCGAAGAGAAACGAGGTCGGCACATTGTTGACCTTGGCCGCGACAATGAATTCGCCGCCGAGCCGCCGCGGCACGATCACTTCGCCGCCCTGGCCGACCATGTAATCGCCGGGCGACAATTCAGCGAGCACGCGGTTGGCGACGTCGCCGAATTCATAGCGATAGGCGTAGACGCCGGTGAGTCCGACGATCAACGCCGCCCAGGTCAACGCGCCGCCGATGGCGCGTAGGAAATCATTCGCTTTGACCCGACGCCCGCCGGCGAGGAGAACGAACCAGACGACAATCGCCGCGCCGATCGCCGCCCTTGTGAAACTACTGTGGTCGAGACCGAGGATCGGCTGGTCGGCCGGAATCACCAAAAGCGCGACGCCGGCGCCGACCAGAACGCCGATCGGAACAAGGTGGCGCATGTCAGCCGCCTCTCCGCGAGAGAGCCCGGCCGCGGCTCTTACGCGAACGGGCGGCGACAAGCCGGCTGTCGAGTTCCCTCATGATCGCTCTCCGCTCGGTCTCGCCGAGCGAGAGCCACGCCGCGATCTCTTCGCGCGTGCGCCCGCAGCCGATGCAGAGGCCCGAAATCGGGTCCATCACGCATACCTGCGCGCAAGGGGTCGAAGGGGCGGTCATGTCCCTTTAGTTAAGCAGCGCTCTCGCCGATGAGAAGCCCGCAGAGGCAGGCGATCTCGGCGAGTTGTTGCGCGGCGCCGGCGACGTCGCCCGTCTGCCCCCCGATCTGACGGCGGGCTACGGCGGCGACGCCGAAGCTCGCCGCCGCTGCGACGATGCTCGCCAGAACAGCGCGGCCAAAGCCCAGAACCGCAAGGCCGAGAACGACCGCGATCAAGAACGCGGCCAACGCGCCAAGAAGAAAAGCGCCCATATCGAGCCGGCCGACGCTCGCCCCCGCGCCATCGGAACGCGCCGGATCGAGAATCGCCAGCGGGATCAGACCAAAAGACCGTGAGACTGCGCCGGCAACGATCAGCGCCGCGGCGCCGATCGCGGTTCCTTCCGCGGCGAGCGAGGACAAGGCGGCGACGCGTAAGATCAGCGACAGGGCGAGAGCCGCGGCGCCATAGGCGCCAATGCGGCTGTCGCGCAAGATTTCGAGCTTGCGTTCGCGCGTCGCGCCACCGCCGAAGCCGTCGGCGATGTCGGCGAGCCCGTCCTCATGGAGAGCGCCGCAAATCAGGACCAACGCGCCGATCGCCAGCGCGGCGGAGGGCAGCAACGGCAAGCCGAGGCCGCGCGAGAGAGCAAGGACCAGCGCCCCGCATGCGCCGATGATCGCGCCGGCCGGCGCGGCGTAACGCGCCAGAAGCTCCGGCGACGGCGCCGCAAAAGGCGGCCGATCGACGCCGATGCTTGGCAGAGGCAAGCGGGAATAGAACCGCAAGGCGACGACGACGCCATGCGCAAAACGGCGCAGGAGCGTGTCCGCCTCGCTCATTTGTTCCGCGCTAGAGCCAAGGCCGCGCCGGCGCCGATCAAGATGCCGCCGGAGAGACGATTACGCAGGCGTCCGCGCGAGGCAAGGAGAGTGCGAGCGCGTCCGGCGACGAGCGCCCAGCCGCTGTCGATCAGCAGGGCCAGGGCGAGGAACGTCGCCGATAGGATCGCGATTTGCGGCCCGAGCGGCCGATCGACGCTGATGAATTGAGGGAAGAAAGCGCCGTAAAAGAATAGGGTCTTCGGATTGGTCAGCGACACAAAAAGGGCGCGCGTGAAGATCGCGCGGGGAGACTTCGGCTCGGCGCGGGTCTTGGTCAAATCGCTCTCCGGCGCGAACCATTGCGCCAGGCCAAGGTAGATCAGATAGGCGACGCCAGCCCAGCGCAGCCAACCGAACCAGACGCCAAGCGCGCCGAGCAACTCCGTCATGCCAAGCGCAGTCAAGGCGAGCTGGACGACCATGGCCGAGCTTGCCCCGGCGACCGTGATGAGGCCGTAGCGCGGCCCATAGGCGACGCTATTGGCGACAATCAGCGCCACATTCGGCCCCGGGATCAGCATCAAAATCGCGACCGCCGCGACAAAGGCGAGAAAGAGGTTCGTATCGATCAAGATGTTCTCCAGGTCGGCGCCCGCCGGGCGCCGGAGGTCTTCTTCGTCCCATTTTCGCTTTGGCGCAAATCGCTCAAGCGAACAGCGTCAAGCGGCGCGTCGGTCGCTGCGCGCAGCGCCGGCGGCGACCAAGGCCGCCCAGCGCCCAGGGGTCATGCCGAACGCGCGCTTGAACTGCCGCGTCAAGTGGCTCTGATCGGCAAAGCCGGCGGCGGCGGCGATTTCGGCAAGCGGATCGCCTTTGGCGATCAGGCGGCGGGCGTGGGCCAGGCGGCGCATCAGGAGAAAGCGATGCGGGCTGGTGGCGAAGGCCGCCCGGAAATGGCGCGACAGCGCGAAACGGTCGAGGCCGGATATTGTCTCCAGCTCCGCTGATCGCACGGGTCGCGTCGCGTTCGCCTCCAGATAGTCGCGCGCCAGATTGGCGGCGCGCCAGGCGGGTTTGCGTAACGGCTTCAGCGGCCTCTTCGCGTGGCGGGCCAGCGCCCTGGCGATCTCCGCCACAAGATCATCGGCCAGAAGCTCGTCCAGGCTCTCGTCGAGAGCGCCGAGCGTCGAAAGGAGCGCGTTTCTGAAGGCGTCATCGGTCAGAACCGGCCGATCGACAAAGGGGAGGCCGGCATATTCGTCGCCGAGGCCTTGCCGCAGCAGCGACGGCTCCAAATAGAGCATCCGATAGCGAAGGCCCTCATCGTTCCCCGCGCCGCCGTCATGGGTTTCGTCGGGGTGGAGAACGATGATCTCGCCGGGAAGGCTGACCCGCCGCGCCCCGCGGTAATGAAAAGTCTGAACGCCGCCGAGCGTCACGCCGATCGCGTAGGTGTCGTGGCGATGCGGCTCGAAAGCGGCGCCGAAAAATCGCGCTTCGATCCGCTCGATACCCGGAAAGGCCGGAGCTGAAATGATTTTCTCAGCGCCGCCTTCGCACGAACGTTCAAGACCTTCGAATATCCGGCCGCCTAGATCCATGTCCCATGGCGCCCAAACGGAAGACCGTCGCTTAGCAGAGACCAAGGATGTTCGATACGAAATTCGCGATCGTGCTACGCGACGACCTCGCGCCCTGGCAGGCGCTCAATGTCGCGGCGTTTCTAACCAGCGGCGTCGTCGCCCAATTCCCCGAGATCATCGGCGAGCCTTATCGCGATCGCGCCGGCAACATGTTCAACGCGCTTTCGATCCAGCCGATCATCATCCTTTCGGCCGACGCCGAGGCGATCGCGTCGATCCATCGGCGCGCCCTGGCTCATGGGGTCAAGACTTCGGCCTATGTCGAAGAGATGTTCGTGACCGGCCACGACGCCGCTAACCGCGCCAAATTCGCCGAATTCGCGCCGGAGGACGCCAAGGTCGTGGGGGTCGCGCTGCGCGCTGACAAGAAAATCGTCGATAAGATCACAAAGGGCGCGGGCAAGCATCCGTGACCCGCCGATCAGCCGGCGGGGCCTTGGGGCGGCGGCGGACCTTCTTTTCGCATCCTTGCTGGATTTCCCTTCCGCGCAATTTGCTTTACGAGGCGGCATTTCCCTCGCCCGCCAGGTCCCACGATGAATTCCGCCGCCAAGCCGTTCGACGACATCCGCAACCTCTTGAAATCGATGCCAGGCCCCGACGAGAAAGCGTTGGCGGCGGTCCGCGAGCGCGAGGGACAGCTCACCAAGCCCGCCGGCTCGTTGGGCCGGCTCGAGGGGATCGTGGAATGGCTCGCCGCCTGGCAAGGCGCGGCGCGGCCGCATATCGATCATCCTTTGGTCGCCGTCTTTGCCGGCAATCACGGCGTCGTCGCCAAAGGCGTCTCGCCTTTTCCGCCCTCGGTGACCAAGGCGATGGTCGCCAATTTTGCGGCCGGCGGCGCGGCGATCAATCAGATCTGCAAAGCCTTTGATCTCGGCCTCAAAGTCTACGAACTCGCGCTCGACATGCCGACCGGCGACATAACTGAAGGGCCGGCGCTCGACGAGCGAGCCTGCGCCGCGACCATGGCCTTCGGCATGGAGGCCTTATCGTCGGGCGCCGATCTTCTCTGCCTCGGCGAGATGGGCATCGGCAACACCACGATCGCAGCGGCGATCTATCACGCGCTTTGGGGCGGCAAGGCCGAGGACTGGGTCGGCCGCGGCACCGGCGTCGACGATGAAGGCTTGAAGCGCAAGGCGAAAGCCGTCGCCGATGCGGTGGCCTTCCATCGCGATTCTCTTAGCGACCCGCTCGAAGTCCTCCGTCGGCTTGGCGGCCGCGAGGTCGCGGCGATGGCGGGGGCGATCCTCGCCGCGCGCATGCAGCGAACGCCGGTGCTGCTCGACGGCTATGTGGTCTGCGCGGCCGCGGCTATTCTTCACGCGTTCAGCCCCGGCGCCCTTGATCATTGCATGGCCGGCCATGTCTCGGCCGAAGGCGCGCATCGCGAAGTCCTGCGCCGCCTGGGCAAGGCGCCGATCATCGATCTTGGCATGCGGCTCGGCGAGGGCTCGGGCGCGGCCCTTGCGGCGAGCGTTGTCAAGGCCGCGCTTGCCTGCCATCTCGGCATGGCGACTTTCGCCGAGGCTGGGGTGGCCGGGAAGGAGGCGTGAGGAAAGTACGATAGGAGGGCGGCGCGTGACGAACCCTTACGACCTAGTCCGCTATCCAAACACGGTCTTCATTCATACGCACCCGATCGCGCTCGGCGCGCTCGCCGCGCTCTTCGGCAAGAAGGTCACGCCCTTCGCCGCCTCGCGGGTCCTCGAGATCGGATGCGGCGAAGGCGTCAACCTGCTCAGCATGGCGCTTGCCGCGCCGCGCGCGGAATTCGTCGGCGTCGATCTGGCCGAGGGACCGATCGGTCTTGCCCGGACGGCTGCACAGGCGTGCGGCCTCGCCAATGCAAGCTTTCATGTCCAAGACATCCTGAACATGGACGCTTCAATCGGGCGCTTCGACTATATCATCGCGCACGGCGTCTATGCGTGGACGCCGCCGCCTGTCCGCGCCGCGTTGATGCGGATCGCCGGCGCGCTTTTGAGCGCCGACGGATTGGCGATGATCAGCTACAACGTCAATCCCGGTTCTCGCCTACGTCACGCGCTTCGCGACATCCTGGTCACGTTTACAGCCGGCGTCGAAAGTCCAAGCGAAAAACTGCGAGTCGCGCGCGCCTCGCTGACTGGCCTCGCCGCGCGATGGTCGGAAGCCGAGCCGATCGAGCATGCGATGATCCTCGAGGCTCGCCGCGTGCTGGATCGCTCCTTCGATGTACTCTTTCACGACGAGCTCGGCGCTTTCTACGAACCGCAGATACTCAGCAATGTGGTTGCGGCGGCTCGCGAGGCGGGCCTCGACTATTTGTGCGACGCTCGAGCGGAAATGTGCGAACAAGCCTTCTTCCCCTCGGAGAAATACGCGGCTGAGCGCGCCGAGGCGGCCGGCGACTGGGTCCGATTCGAGCAGCTCTTCGACTTCCGCGAGATGTGCGCCTTCCGCAACTCGATTTTTTGTCGCGGCGACGGCGATCGGCGCTTCGAGGCGCAGCGCCTGCGCGGATTACGGGCGAGCGGCGCTGTGCAAGCCATCGCCTTAAATCCTCAAGAGCCTGACAGCTTCTCCTTTCGTTTGACCGCGGGCGTGGACATCACGACGACCAGCCGGGATCTCGCGCAATTTCTGGCGAGCGTGATTGCCGCCTTCCCATCTGATGTTGCGCTCGACGCCGCCGCAGAGAATGAGGGTCTGGCGGAGCAAGTGATGCGTCTCTTCTTCAGGAACATCATCTATATCTGCAACGCGTCGCTGCCGATTGCCCATGTTCCTGGCGAACGCCCGGCGGCGAGTCCGCTCGCCCGCTTTCAAGCTTCCCGCGGCGAAAGGGCGTTGACGACCCTGCGCCACACCTCGATCAAAGTCGAAGACGCGTTTGCCCTGAGCTTCGTCACGCTTCTCGACGGAACGAGGACGCGTCTTGACCTCGCGCATGAGATCTCGACCCGCGTGGGTCAGCCGCCGGAGGCGGCGACGGCTCTTGTGTCGGCTGCGCTGAAGGATTTGACGAGACTGGGCTTGATGATGGCTTAGGCGAGGCGCGCTTGCTCAATCGGCGCCGGAGGACGCGCGCGGCCAGAAGCGGAAGGTCGACCGCGCCGGGCATGGGGTCATCGATTGCAAAGCCGGCCAACGTCCGGAGCGCCCTCAAGGAGGCGACGTACTTACGTGGTTCAAGAGCGCCGCTGGCGATCTGCTGCGCCACAGAAACGACGTCGCGGGACATATGCGCCCAGGCGACTCCGGGGCGGCCGCGCAACATTGCCGCCCGCTCGCCGTGGACGAGCCGCCACTGAAGCCATGGCAAATCGACGCCAGCGACGGCGCCAAGACCGATCCAGGTCCAAGCGCGTGGATTGACGTCGAGGAGCTTATACCGGCGGTCGCGAATGTCGTATTTGAATTCCATCTCGACGAGGCCCGAGAATCGCAACGCGCTCAGAAAGCGACAGGCGGCTTCCTCGATCGCCGCTTGTTCGATCGTTTCGACAAAGGTGCTGGTGACGCCGAAATCGACTGGATACTGACGCGCGCGACGCGCGACCATGGACGCAACCGGCGCTCCCTCGTCCCATAGCCCCGCGTAAGAAAACTGGACGTCGCCGCCGCCGGGAATGAGCTCCTGGATAATGATCGCGTCGGGACCGACCAGCGCCGCCGCCTCACTATAGCGAGCAGATAAGGCGGAGCGATCATCGACCCGCCAGGCCTTGGCGTCCGTGAAAGCGTTGCGTCCGGCGCGATAGGCGGGCTTGAGAATGACCGGGAACTCACAAGACAGAGCCGCCGCGTCATCGGGGGTGCTCGGGCGCCAGCTGCGCGGACGATCGACGCCGACCGAATCGGCATGCTGATAGGCGAGACGCTTGTCGATTGCGAAGCGGGCGACCGCCCAAGGCGGCGTGGTGACGCGATAGGCCGATTGCAAGATCGCGCGATGCTGCGCAAGGAGCCGCGCCTCTTCGTCGCCCCCGGCGAACAGCGCCCAACCGCTAAGTCCGTGCCGAACGGCAAAATCGAGAAGCCAGCCCGCGGCCTCTTTATCGTCGGGGCCAGGCCAATCGAAACTACGCGCGACGAAGCGCGAGTATTTCGCAATCGGATGATCGTGAGTGACGTACCAGACCGGAACGCCGCGCCGGCCAAGGCTTCGCGCAACCGCGAGGCTTCCATGCGCGCCGCCTATGATCACGGCGCCGGTTGCGCGTTGAACCGCGTTCAAGGGACGGTCTGGGCGCGGACGCCGCGCTCTTCCGCCGCGACGGGGTCGCCCTGGCTCAAATTCACCATGCGCGCGGACGTTCGCCCCGCGGCAATGGCGCGCGCTAGGCGGCGGGCCGCAAAGCCGGTTCCGGCGATGAATCTCATGAGCGGACCAAAACTCGCGACCGCGCTCGCGCCGACGAAATAAACGCCCGGCGCGGTCGATTCGAAGTCCGCTGAAAGAATCGGCGACCCATCTTGACGGGCGATCGCCGACAGCAGCGTCGGCGCCAGGACGCCGAGCTTGGCGATATCGATCTTATAGCCGGTCGCGAGAACGACATGGTCGAACTCGGACGATCCGTATTGGAATTTCACTTCGATTTTTTCGCCGCGCGGCGCCGCGCTGACAACGTCGACGCCAGTGGTGACGCGCACGTCGCCAAACCGCGGCAAGAGCCATCCGGCGGCGGCGGCGCGCAAACTTCTCGCGCTGAATGTCGCGCGGGCGCTTGTCGGCATCAGGCGCACCAGATCAGGCGCTTCGACGAGCCAATTCAACGGGAACGGCCCAACGGCCGAAGGCGCCGTCAAGATCGGCGACAGGCTGGCGCGCGCAAGACGCCGCCAGGAGGCGGATTGGCCCTCAGCGCCCGGCCAGCGGACGGGGCCGCGACAGATAAGCTCGGCCTCGGCGCCGGCCTCGCAGAGCAGAGCAGCGGTTTCACAAGCGCTTTGCCCGCGACCGACGACGCCGACGCGCTTGCCGCGAAAATTCGCAAAATTGTCGTGGTCCGCTGTATGGCTGACCAGCTCCCTTGGCGTATTGGCGAAAGCCGCCGGCCGGAATTGCTGTTTCGCCAGGCCCATCGCGACGACAATCCGCGCGCAATGAACGCCTTCGCCATCAGCCAGGGAGACTCGCAATCCCGCGCTCGTCGCGTCGACCCGATCGACCATTCGCCGGTCGAGGTCAGGCGCCGCATTCGATTGGAACCAAGCGCCGTAGTTGACGAAGGTCTCGAGCGGCGTCGGCTCGACGCGAGCAAGGTCTTGACTTTTGACATAGGCGTCGAGCGACAGCGCGCCAGCCGGGTCGGAAATGCTGGTCGCTCCCCAGGGCGAGCGCAGCTTCATGCCTTTCGGCATATTGCGACGCCAAAACGACATCGGATCGCCGATGAGGCGCGCGCTGACGCCGCGCGCTTTAAGATGGGCCGCGACGGCGAGGCCGTAAGGCCCGGCCCCGATCACCACGGTCTCGCAGTCATTTCGCCTGATCGACCTGGCGGCCATGGCACTCCTCGTCTGCAGCGCCGGCGAAACGTTCAAAATGCGCAAATGCTGCAAAGGAAATCGGCTACCACGCAAAGGTTGTCTTTTGGTAATTCGACCGGCCGATTGGGGTTAACGCGCCGTCATCATGTGGGCGGCGCCCGCGCCCGAGGCAGGGACCCGTCACTTCTTCAGCCGGTATCCGGTCCTGAAGATTATGATGATGGCGACGAGACAGAGCGTGAGGAAGACCAGCGTCATGCCGACGCTGACGCCGATCGCGACGTCGCCTTTGTCATAGAAGCTCCAGCGAAAGCCGCTGATCAGATAAACTACCGGATTGAGCAGAGCCGCCTGCCGCCAGAATGGCGGCAGCATCGCGATGGAATAGAAGCTGCCGCCGAGAAAGGTCAGCGGCGTGACGATGAGAAGCGGGACAAGTTGCAGCTTCTCGAAATTATCCGCCCAAATGCCGATGATGAAGCCGAACAGGCTGAAGGTCGCGGCCGTGAGCACGAGGAACAGCGCCATCCATATCGGGTGATCGATCCTCACCGGCACGAAGAGGCAGGCAGTGCCGAGGATGATCAGGCCGAGGATGATCGACTTCGACGCCGCGGCGCCGACATAGCCGATCACGATCTCGATCGCCGACACCGGCGCCGAAAGGAGCTCGTAGATCGTGCCGACGAAACGCGGGAAGTAGATGCCGAACGAAGCGTTGGCGATACTCTGGGTCAGGAGGGAGAGCATCATCAGGCCCGGCACGATGAACGCGCCATAGCTGACGCCGCCGATGTCGGTCATCCGCGAGCCGATCGCGGCGCCGAAGACCACGAAATAAAGCGAGGTCGAAATGACCGGCGCGACAATGCTCTGCAGCAGCGTGCGCCGCGTCCGCGCCATCTCGTAGCGATAGATCGCCTGGATCGCGCGGACGTTCATGATCGCGACCTCACAATGTCGACAAAGATTTCCTCGAGCGAGCTCACCCGGGTCTGTAAGTCTTTGTATTCGAGGCCTGCGGCGTCGAGGGCGTGAAGCAGCGGCCGAATGCCGTAGGTCTCTCCCGCCGTGTCGTAAGTGTAGGTCGCCTCGCGCCCGTCGGCCGAAAGCTCCAACGCGTAACCGTCGAGGCCGTCGGGAAGGCAGGCGACTGGCTCGCGCAAGGTCAAGATGAGCTGCTTCTTGCCAAGCTTGCGCATCAGCACATCTTTTTCCTCGACGAGGACGAGCTCGCCCTTGTTGATCACGCCGATGCGGTCGGCGAGCTCTTCGGCCTCCTCGATGTAGTGCGTCGTCAGAATGATCGTGACGCCGGAATCACGCAAGGAGCGCACGACGCGCCACATATCCCGGCGGAGCTCGACGTCGACGCCGGCGGTCGGCTCGTCAAGGAACAAGATGAGCGGTTCATGGGCTAAGGCCTTGGCGATCATCACGCGCCGTTTCATGCCGCCGCTCAAGGTCATGATTCGGCTGTCGCGCCGATCCCAGAGGGAAACGTCCTTGAGCACCTTCTCGAGATGGGCTCGGCTCGCCGGCCGTCCAAAGAGGCCGCGGCTGAACCGCACCGTATTCCAGACCGTCTCGAACGTGTCGGTGGTCAGCTCCTGCGGCACGAGGCCGATCTTTGAGCGGGCGGCGCGATAGTCGCGAATGATGTCGTGGCCGTCCGCGATGACGGCGCCTTCGCTAGCGTTGACGATGCCGCAAATAATGCTGATCAGCGTCGTCTTGCCGGCGCCGTTGGGGCCGAGAAGCGCGAAAATCTCGCCGCGGCGGATCTCCAGATTGATGTTGCTCAGAGCCTTGAAGCCGGACTCGTAGGTCTTAGAGACATTCGAGATCGAGACGATCGGCGGCGCCGGCGTGACGAAATTGAAAGGCGAGGTTGGGCGTAGCACGTTTGGGCGATCGATTTTGCGTGGAATGGACGGGATTTGCGGCTGCGCCCCATATATAGGCGCGAGGTCGCAAGTGCGAGCCTCGCGGATCGCGCGTCTCTCAACATATTGGAAATGCCGCGGGGCGTAAGACCCGCGGCCTTAGCGTTTATTCTGTTCCGCGCGGCGGAGCGCGCCTCACGCCGCCTTGGCTACGGGGCTCGGCATCATGGTCCTCAGCGCGTAATAGACCGCGCCGGCGATCGCGACGCCGAAGAACCAGCCGTAGACGCCCCACCAGGAGGGCAATAGCGAGGTGAAGTTCGGCAGAATCGAGGAGAAGAGCGCGCCGATCGCGGCGGCGGCGATGGCGTTGACGCTCCAGCCGCCCTGGTAGCGATATTCGCCGTTCTCCTGATAGAGCGCCGGCACGTTCACCGCGCCTTTGGCGATCAGATAGTAATCAACCATCATCACGCCGAAGATCGGCCCCATCGTCGCGCCGATCAGCCCGACGAAAGAGGCGGCGCTCCCTTCCCAGGGCGCGAACGGGTAGAGGACGAGCGCGATCAAGGCGGCGATATAGCCGCCTTTCTTGAAGTCGATCAGGTTCGGGAAGACGTTCGAGAAATCGAAGGCGGGCGAAACGAAATTCGCCACGACATTGATGCCCAAGGTCGCCACCGCGAAGGTCAAAGCGGCGAGCAACGCCAGGAACCAATTGTCGAACTTCGCCGAAATCTGGTCGGGATGCAGAAGCGCTTCGCCATAGACCTGATACGCCGCGATCGTCGTGACGCCGGCGACCAGCGAGAACAGGATCAGATTGATCGGCAAGCCCCAGATGTTGCCGGTGCGGACCGACGCTTCATCGCGCCCATAGCGCGAGAAGTCGCAGAAATTGAGGTACAAGGCCGCAAAGTAGGTGATCTAGGTCGCGGCCACCGCGAAGAGCGAAGCGACCGATCCCGGCTCGCCCGGAACGCCCGCGTCCTTGGTCTTGTCGAGCAGCACATCCTGCGGAATCGCGTTCGAGATGGATATCCCGCCGGCCTTGATGCAAAGGCCGATGGCGAGGATCAGCATCATCACCCAGACGGCGGGACCTGCCCAATCCTGGAAGCGGCGCACCGTCTCCATGCCCCGTTGGATGATCAGGAGCTGTAGCGCCCAGACAATCACGAAGCAGATCACTTCAAGGCCTGAATGGCCAAGGAAATGCGTCGATTCGTGGAAGGACTTGAAGGCGTCCAGCCGCGTCAGCAGGGCGACGATCGCGCCTGACGCCGCCGCGGTTTGCGCGCCGTACCAGAAGCAGGCGACGATGGCGCGCACCAAAGCTGGAATATTGGCGCCCCAGACGCCGAAGGAGGCGCGCGCCAGCACAGGATAGGGCACGCCGGTTCTGACCCCGGCGGTCCCGACCAGGCTCATTAAGAAATAGATGACCAGAGAGCCAATGCCGATCGCCAGGATGAAATTGACGAAGCTGCCGCAGAGGAGGAACAGGCTGGCGGCGAGATAATAGCCCCAGAGGCTGTGAACGTCCGACGTCCAGACATTGAAGATGCTGAACGGGCCCCAGTTACGGACTTTCGCCGGCGCCAGATCCTCGTTGTAAAGCGATGGCGAAGCGTTCGGAATCTCCATGACGACCTCCCCCGATTTTTGGTTTTTGACGTCTATGTGACAAACTGCACAAAATTTAAGCACACATCACGGCCTGCCGCCAGCGCGGGGCCGTCAAAAGATGTGGATGCCGCCTGCGGGAGCGGCCGAAATGAGTAAGGCTAGAAGCGGCCCTTACGCCGCCGCGGCGCGGCGCTTTGGCGGGCTTGGCCGCGGCGCCGGCTCGTTGGGGTCGAGCTGCGGAAGAGCGTCCATCACCCGCTCGGGCGGGAAGATGACGATCGCTTCGGTGCCTTCGCGCACCTTGGAGCGCAGTTCAAATTCGCCGCCGTGCAATTCGACCAGGCCTTTGACGATCGGCAGGCCAAGGCCGCTGCCTTCCTCGGCGTTCTTCTGCGCAAGGCTGCCCCGTCCAAAAGAGGAAAGAACGATTGGGATTTCCTCTTCCGGAATGCCCGGCCCGGTGTCGCGTATCGAAAGATACTGCCCCCCAGCGCCGGTCCAGCCGACCTTGATCGTGATCTCGCCGCCCTGCGGGGTGAACTTGATCGCATTGCTCAGGAGGTTCAGCGCCACTTGCCGCACGGCGCGCTCGTCGGCCCAGATGCGCGGCAAGTTGGCGTCGAGCTGCTCGACAATTTCGATGTCGCGGTTCTTGGCGCGCAAGCCAAGCAGATGGCGGGATTCTTCGACGACAAGGGCGAGCGAGACGGGCTCCTCCTTTAATTCATAACGCCCGGCCTCGACGCGCGAGAGGTCGAGAATTTCGTTGATGAGGACCAAAAGGTGCTGACCGCTCGCGTGAATGTCGAGCGCATATTCCTTGTAGCAAGGGGCGGAATGCGCGCCGAAGAGCTCGGCCTTCATCACCTCCGAAAAGCCGAGGATGGCGTTGAGCGGCGTGCGCAGCTCGTGGCTCATCGTGGCGAGGAACCGCGATTTGGCGAGATTGGCCTCTTCGGCGCGTCGCCGGGCCTCGTCGGAATTGAGCTTGGCCTGCTCGAGCTCGGCGATCAGCGCGTCCTTTTCCGCGCGAAGAGATTCGCCGTCGATCGAGGTCGTGTGAAGCCGATTGGCCAGCACCACGAAATAGAGAAGGCCGCCGACGCAGACGAAGCTGAGCGTCAAGCTGTCGATCCGGGTCGACGGGCCAAGCACATAGACGATGGCGATCGTCACCGGCAGCAGACCGCCGGCGACGGCGTAGGGAATCGGCGAGGCGATCATCGCCGTCATCGCCGCGACCATCAAAAGGACCATGAGAACGTAGGTGCGCGCGCTCGGATCATGCGAGCCGAGCAGCAAGACGACGATCAAGGCCCAGCCGACGCCGACCAGCGCCTCGGCGAGAATGAACTTGCGGCGCCACAGCCCGTAGCTCGCCTCGTCATGCGCCGCATCTTCGAGAAAAGTGATCGCAAAGCCGTATTGCGCGGTGATCGACATCAAGGCGATCGACGCCCAGATGAGCACCATCCGCTGCGGCACCCACAAGGTGGCGGCGAGGCCGACCGCGACAATGAGGATGCACATGGCCGGCGTCGCGCTTTTGTGACTGCGCGCGAACATGCGCATCATTGCCGGGGCGTAGGAGC
>DATGHD010000429.1:0-17588 GCA_035308145.1 Roseiarcus sp. | reverse complement strand
AGGCCAGCGATCAAGTCAAAGCCATCCGGGAAGGAAACCCCATGCTCTTTGGCAAAACCATCGTCATCACCGGCGTCTCGTCCGGCATCGGCGCGCGGACGGCGGAGCTGGCGGCTCATCTCGGCGCCGACGTCATCGGCGTCGACATCAGAGAGCCGGCGGCGCCGATGAGCGCCTTTGTCCAGTGCGATCTTTCTTCGCCGCAGTCGATCGCCGAACTCGCCGATACGCTGCCCAAGCGTTTCGATGCGCTCTGCAACGTCGCCGGACTCTCCGGGCTGGTCGGCGCGGCGAAGACGCTGGCGGTCAATTTCTACGGCTGCGCGCGGTCAACGAGGCGCTCGCGCCGCGCCTCCGCGAGGGCGGCGCGATCGTCAATGTCGCCTCGATCGCCGGCTATGGCTGGCGCATAAATCTCGAGCGCGCCAAGGCGATGATCGCGCCGCCCGGCTTTCCCGACATCGCCGCGCTGCTCGCCAAACACAAAGTCCCCGACGCCGAGGGTTATCCCCTCTCCAAGGAGCTTCTGCTGCTCTGGACCATGCGCGCCGCGCATCAGCCGCTCTTCAAGGATCGCGGGATTCGCGTCAACGCGGTCAGCCCCGGACCAGTGATGACGCCGATTCTCAAGGAATTCCGCCAGGTCTTCGGCGATCCGCGCGTCGACAGCGACATCGCCCGCGTCGGCCGCGCCGGCGCGCCGCCCGACATTGCGCCGGTCATCCTGTTCCTGTGTTCCGACGCCGCACGATGGATCAACGGCGCCAACGTGCCGGTCGACGGCGGGCTGGAAGCGTCGGTGAACTCCGAGGTTTTGGGATTTTGAGCGCGCGACGGCGGGCGTCGCGCTCAATCTCCTGCGCCAGTCCGACAGGGAACGGCCGCGGCCTGCCGCCCCGCTCTCGCCGAGAAAGCGAAATCAAACCGCGCGTTGTCGGTGCGCAGCCCCGCCGGCCCGTCGAATTCATCGGCAAGGCTCGGCAATACGCCGCGCCAGGCGACTTTGCCGTCGGCGGTCACGGTGAGCGATGCGCCGCTGAGCTCGGCGCGAAGCACATGCCATTCTCCTTGTCTGATCGGCGCGGGCTCGACCGCCGCCGCGGGCCGCAAGTTGACATAGCCGTGCGCGTCGCAGGCCGCATTCGTGCTCATCCCCGGGTTGCGTTTGACCGACACGGCGACTTTCTGATCCGGCTCGATATGCCACATCGCATAGACGAGATTGCAGGTGTCTTGAGCTTTTAGCTTCAATCCGATCTGCCGGCGAAGCTCGCCGGAGGCCAGCGGCTTGGTCCCGACGGTCGGACCAAGAAAGCGAAATCGTAGCTCAGCGACGCGTCCGTCCGAGGCGGGGACAACGGCGCGCGAACTTGGGCTATCGATCCGCATCACCCCGCCGGGCGAGGCCGCGACCGCGCCGTTGGTCACGCAGACGCCGGAGCGGGCGACCGGCGCGAGCGCGGTCTCGGCGTTTACGCCCGCCGATTGGATGAACGCCATCGCCAGGGCGGCGGTCTGTCGGATCATCATCGTCATTCTCCGAAGGGGCCGATCAGAATAACCGATGCGGCCGGCGCGGTCCGGCCCTTGGAGCGCCGCTCGCGCTTCTCTGCTATATGCCGCGCCGTCGCGTCCCAACGCGGCGCGTTCGAAAAAGCCAGGGAGCCCCTCGTGCCGCATAAAATCGCGATCATCGGCATTGGCAAGATTTCGCAGGACCAGCACCTGCCGGTCATCGCCAAGGACAAGGATTTCGAGCTCGCGGCCATCGTCAGCCAGCGCGGCTTTGAGCATCCCGGCGTTCCGACTTTCCGCACCCCGGCCGAGTTTTACGCGGCTTTGCCCAACGTCGAGGTCGTCGCCATCTGCACGCCGCCGAGCGTGCGCCATCAGATCGCCCGTGAGGCGCTCGATGCGGGAAAGCACGTTCTGCTCGAAAAGCCGCCGACGCCGACCACCGCGGAGCTCGCCGACCTTGTCGAGCACGCCAAGGCGCGCGGCCGGGTGATTTTCGCGACCTGGCATTCGCAGTACAATGCCGCGGTCGATGAAGTGAAAAAACGCCTGATCGGGCGCAGGTTGCGCGCGCTCGCCATCGAGTGGAAGGAGGATGTGAGGCGCTGGCATCCCGGCCAGGAATGGATTTGGGACGCCGGCAATTTCGGGGTCTTCGACCCGGGCGTCAATGCGCTCTCGATCCTGACCAAGATTGCGCCGGGCGCGATGTTCATCAAGAGGGCGAAGCTTTCCTACCCCGCCAATCGCGACACGCCGATCGCCGCTTCGCTGGTCTTTTCGAGCAATGCCGCCGAAAGCGCCTCCGCGAAGCTTGTCGCCGAGTTCGACTGGCGGCAGGAGGGCGAGCAAAGCTGGAACATCGATATTGAGACGACGGACGGCGAGGCTTTGCGACTGACCCACGGCGGCTCGAAGCTCTTCGTCAATAGCGCGCTTGTCCGCGAAGCGCCGATGGCCGAATATGAAGGCATCTACCGCCATTTCGCCGAATTGCTCGCTGCTCAGCGAAGCGCCGTTGACGGCGCGCCTTTACAGCTTGTCGCCGACGCTTTTCTGGTCGGCCGCCGCGAGGAGACGGCGTCGTTTCATTGGTAGCGAAGGCCGGACGTGCGGAAACCGTCTGATGTGCTATGATGAGAGCATGAAAGCAAAGCGCATTCTGGTCTCGACGGTCGAGGAGACGGCGACGATCTCCGCGGCGGAACGCGCGGAATTGATCGCCAGCCTGAAACAAGGCCGTGCGAAGATCGCCGCGGGCGACTATGACGTCGTAACCCGCGAGAGCCTTCGCGCGGAGTTCGACGGCATTCTCAAGCACGATCTGACGGACGAGGAACTAGACGCGAAGGCGTCGGTCCGCCGTTCGCGCCGCTAAAAATCGCCCGATGGCTTATCAGCTTCGTCGCTCCGCGCTGGCGCGGCGCGATCTTCGTGAATTCGCCCGCTATCTCAAGCGAGAAGCTGCGAGGATATTGCTCAAAAATACCTTGAAGCGCTTGAGGACGATCTGACGCGGTTGATCGCACGCCCAACGCCTTTAATTGGTTTCACGAGACAGGCGAGCCTTATCGCGCCAAGCTCTTCAAACTCGTCGGAGCTACTGGATCATCTATGTCGTCGATGACGAGAAGCGGGTCGTCGAGATCATCCGCTTTTGGAGCGCAGCCCGCGCGCCACGAACCCACGGGCTTTAGCAACAAGGACGCGCCAGCATGATCGAAGGATTGATGACAATCGCCAGCGCGCATGACCCGACGGCGACGATGGAGCGGCTTGTCGCCGCCATAACCGCGCGCGGCATGGCGGTGCTCGCGCGGGTCGATCATGCGGGCGCCGCCGCCAAGGTCGGCCTCGCCTTGCGGCCGACCGACGTCGTGATTTTCGGCAATCCGCGCGCCGGCACCGGGCTCATGCAAGCCGCGCAGACCATGGGCATCGACTTGCCGTTGAAAGCGCTCGTCTGGCAGGACGAGGCCGGCAAGACATGGCTATCGTACAACGATCCGCGCTGGCTCGCCGCGCGTCACGGCGTCGGCGCCGGCGCGGAGAAGACCCTGGCCGCGATGAGCGACGCCCTGGCGGCGGTAGCCGAGGAGGCGACGGGTTAAAAGCTTGATGAAACGACGATCGTCATTGCGAGCGAAGCGAAGCAATCCATTGGTAGATCGCAGCCCTATGAGTAGATTGCTTCGTCGCTCCGCTCCTCGCAATGACGGCGACGGTTCATTATGATCATTGTCCGCTCGTGAAGGACAGGTTCATGACTAAGGACGCCCAAGGTCTCCCCGTCACGGGCTCGCTGGACGCGGTCGCGGCATTGGACCGGGCGATCGACGACTTCTACGGATGGAAAGGCGATCCGGTCGGCGGGCTGCAGAGCGCGCTCGATCGCGATCCCTCCTTCACGCTGGGCGCCAGCGCGATTTCCCTCCTCTATATGCTTGGCGGCTTTCGCGGCGACAGCGCGCCGGTCAGAGCCGCTTTGAGCGCGGCCGAGGCTTCGATCGGCGGCGCGACTTTACGCGAGAAGCGCCATCTCGAGGCGGCCAAAGCCTGGGCCGCCGGCGCGATTTTCGGGGCGACGCAGATTTGGGAGGACGTTCTCCTCGATCATCCGGCCGACGCGCTGGCTCTGCGCTTTGCTCACAACAGCTACTACTACCTTGGCCATTCCGAGAGCATCCGCGATTCGGTCGCGCGCGTGCTCCCCTTCTGGGATCCCGCCAATCCCAACTACGGCTTCGTGCTGGGCCAATACGCCTTCGGCCTCGAAGAAGCGGGCGACTTGCGCCGCGCCGAGGAGGTCGGCCGCGCCGCGATCGCGCGCAACGCCGAGGACGCCTGGGCGGTGCACGCCTTGGCGCATGTGATGGAGATGGAAAGCCGCCAGCGCGAGGGCATCGCGTTCCTCAAAGGCTCGCGGCCGGCTTGGAGCCGGGCCCATACGTTGTCGATCCACAACGGCTGGCATCTGGCGCTGTACCTGATCGAGGAAGGGCGTCTCGACGAGGTCCTCGCCGACTACGATCGTTTCGTCGCTCCGAAAATCCCCGGCGACTTTATGCTCGATCTCATCGACGCTTCCGCGGTGTTGTGGCGGCTCGAACTCGCCGGCGCCGATGTTGGCGAGCGCTGGGCGCCTCTCGCCGCGCAGTGGCTGACCCACGTCGACGATCATGTGCTGGCCTTCAACGACTTGCATTTGGCGCTGGCCGTCTCCCGGGCCAAGGACGGCGAAGGCGTGCGCCGCTTGCGTCGTTCGTTGGACAAATACGAACGCGACGGCGCGGGCGACAATCGCGAAGTGACCGCCGCCGTCGGCCGCCGTCTTGTCGACGCCGCGCTGGCCTTCGCCGAGGGCGAATACGCTCGCGTGATCGAGCTGATCCTGCCCGTCCGCCACAAGGTGATCCGGATCGGCGGCAGCCACGCGCAGCGCGACATCGTCACGCAGACGCTGATCGCCGCCGCCGAGCGCGCCGGCGAGAAGAGCTTGGCCCGCGCTTTGCTTGCGGAACGGTTGGCGCTTCGCCCGACCGAACGTACGAAGAGCGCTTATGCGCGAGTCGGCGGCGTGACCGCGGCGCATAGCGCCGCAGTCGCGCATTGAGCTTCGATTGAAACGCGGCGCTCCCTTCTCCCCTTGCGGGAGAAGGTGGCCATGCGCAGCATGGCCGGATGAGGGGTATCGGGCGAAGCCCGAACAATTTGCGCTCTGCCGCAGAGCGTCAGCGCGCTTCGCGCTACCCCCCATCCGGCCGGCTTCGCCGGCTGCGTTCCCCCGCAAGGGGAGAAGGGACGCGCCGGCAGTCACGCCGGCGGGGCAAAACCGCGCAAACGGTGGCCGTCGGGATCGAGCGCCACAAATGTGTAGCCGAAGTCCATCCCGGTCGGCTCCTGGGCGATGGAGAGGCCGAGCTTGCGCCAATCGGCGCATAGCGCGTTGACGGCTTGCTTGGCTTCGATCGCGAATATCATTTCGGCGGCGCCGGGCTGGGAGGCAGGATTTGGCTTGACGTCTTGGCGCATCCAGAGACCGAGCTTGAAGCCATTGTCGAAGGCGAACATGGCGAAATGCTCGCCCGATTCGACCGGCGGCCGGCCGAACAGCTTTTGATAGAAGGCGGCGCTGGCCGAAGGGCTTTCCACATAGAGAAGGATGAAATTCGGGGGCTGCATGACGGACCTCTTCATCTTTCGAGCGACCGGCGGTCTTTACGCCGTCGGGTCCGTCTCTTAAGCGCCCGGCCCGTCAGTTTTCGTCAGCAGCCTTGATGCGCTCGGCAGCGCGCCATTCTTTCAGGAGCGCCTGGCGGCGGCGCGGATAGCGCCCCGCGCCGGTCTCGATGGCGGCGATGCGGTCGGTGCGGAAGTGGCGGAAGGCGACGCGCGTCTCGCACCAGGAGACGACCACCCGCGAGGAATCGAAAAAGGCCAACGCAAAGGGCCAGATCACCCGCCGGGTCTCGCCGCCGGCCGCATCGACGTAATCGATCGTGACCTTGCGCTCGAGCCTGATGGCCTCGCGAAGGATCGGCAAGGCCGGCTCTTTCGCCGCCGCGTCTTGGCCGCGCACCACCAGCAGCGTCGAAGAATCGAGAACGTCGGAGAGTTCCGGCGGCAGGACGGCGCCGATCTTGGCGAGCGCATTCCGCGCCGCGCCGGCAAGACGATTGTCGGCGCTCGCCAAGACCCATTGCGAGCCGAGCGCCAGCGCCTCGATCTCGTCGGCTGAGAACATCAGCGGCGGCAGGGTGAAGCCAGGCTTCAGCACATAGCCGAGGCCCGCCTCGCCGGCGATGTCCGCGCCTTGCGCCTGAAGCGAGGCGATGTCGCGGTAAAGCGTGCGCAGGCTGACCCCGACCTCGCTCGCCAGCGTCGCGCCAGTCACCGGCCGGCGATGACGGCGCAGCGCCTGGATCAGATCGAGAAGACGTTGCGCGCGCGACATTCGACGAGGCTCGCACGGGATACAGGGCGCGCCAAGGGCCGCCCAGATGTCATTCCAGACATTCGCGAATCCCGACCTTTAGTTCGGTCGGAAATGACCGCGCCCGCCGGCGACAACGAGCGCTCGTCGACACGCTTGTTTCTGCTTCCCTTCTCTCGCCGCCTTTTCACGGCATGGCCCACGCACCCCGTGGCGCCGCAGTGCAATCTCACGTTGTGGGGCTAAGCCCAAGCGATCGCCTATTGACAGAATCGCGATCCAGGTTCAGTCGTCACTCTTGCCTCCATCGGTGATCGGCGCAGTCGTGTCGTGTCACGAGACGGTGGGGCGAAGGAGACTAAGATGACGAATGACGCCTCTGGCGCGACCGTGCGCCTTTCCTACATCAAAATCCGCGACGTCACGACGAAGGACGAGGAGGCCAACGGCGCCTCGACCTATGTGGCCGTGCTGCCTGCCGAAGAAATCCTCAAAATTGGTACCGACGGAAACCTTCGCTCGTACATCCCAGCACACGAAGGCAAGAAGCGAAACCTTGTCCACAAGGCTATCGCTAGGACCATTCGGGAAGATTCCGACCGCTTCTCTCAGTTTAACTCTGGGTTCCTCATCGGCGCCTCAAGGATCGCCGTCGACGACAATAAGAAGATCGTCACGCTGAAGCACGCATCGGTGAACAACGGCGCCCAGTCCCAGGGCGAGATTAAGCGTTACATTGACGAGTGCGCCGCGCGTGGCGAGAAGCCCGTCGACTTCGCCATTCGCTGCGAACTCTCAATCGAGCCCGATTCCTCCCTTCGCACCACCATCGCGGTGGCGAGGAACACGACCACGAAGATCGAGGGCATCTCCATCGCCGGCAAGCATGGGTACTTCGAGGACCTAGCGGTATCCTTCAAAAAGGTACATCCTAACCTGGAACTCGCACGCTCAGAGACCGACGTCGAAGAGAAATACGTCGACACCCGACTCCTGCTTCAGGTTCTTTGGGCGATGATGCCTGAGGAACTCACTCCCGAGCACCGGCGGACTATGGAGGCGCGGATGCGTGCCTACAAAAACGCCGCATACTGCCTTCAGGACTTCATCGAGATATTCGACTCACGTGAAACCGACGCGGCGAACGCGGCCCGCTACCGCTACTTCGTCGACATGGCGGGGCAGGCTTGGCACGAGTATCTGCGGTGGCACACGCACGAGCAGTGGAATGACAAGCGACTCCGGGAACCGCTCAGACAGGTGGTCCGAGGCGACGACGGAATCATTAAAGTCTCTGACGGCATCGTCTTCCCGATCCTTTCAGCACTATCGCGGTTCGTGAAGAAGAGCCCGCACCGTCGGGTCGATGGGGGCTGGTGGACGATCGTGTATCCGAGGGTCTTCCGCGACGAGGACATGCTAGTCGCGGCGCGCCGGCAGTTGATTCAGTGCGGCGGCCGTCCGATGCTAATGGGCAGATCAGGAGCCGCCTACGAGGCTCTTACCCTCCTCACAGAAATGGCTGAGCGCTATTCTGAGCAGGCGGCTACATCTAAGCTCTAGCTTCTCGGCGCCGGCAGGCATCTACAGAGGGGACCTGCCGGCGCGACCTATTTTTGAGACGTACGGGTGGTGGAGGGGAACGTCCCCCAATCAAGGAGAGGCTGGCGCGAGATACGGCGTCAGCTCTTTAGTTGGGTCTTGGCGGGCACAATCAGCGCTGAACGCTCAATCGGTGCTGTCCTCCTTAGCTGAGGCGCTGTCTCCGTGAAGAATACGCTGGTCGCTCGACTTGAGAAGCGCCCTACCCGATCTGCATCACCGCCTTGGCGGAAAGCCGCGGCAGCAGCTTTCGCAGATCGCCGGCGCTGATTGCGACACAGCCGGCCGTCGGGGTGAGGCCCGGCCGAGCGTGATGGAAGAAGATCGCGCTGCCCGCCCTCTTTTTTCGTCGTCGAAAATTGTAGTCGAGCACGATCGTCAGGTCGTAAAGATTGTCGTCGCGCCACATTCGATCGACGTTCGAAGAAAAGGGCAGACGAACGGGACGATTGTAGCAGCGGCTCGCCGGGTCTTCTGACCAGCCTTGGTCCTTGCGCATCGCCAGCATCGCCACGCCGCCCCGCTGAGGGCGTCGCCGATCCGGCCGGTAATAGGCCCAGAGCAGGCGGAATTCACCTGCCGGCGTCGCGCCGTCGCCCTCGCGTTTTAGATGAACGATTCCCGCCGGGCCAAGGGCGCAAGGCATGCGAAACGGCCCGGCCGTGAGCCACCCCTTGGCGCGATCGCCCGCGCGTTGGCGTACGCGCAGGACGCCGAGACGCGGCGAACCGGCGACGCCCTTCAATGCGCCTCGTCCCAATTGGCCGCGGCGCGGGCGTCGACCTTCAGCGGCACCGAGAGCTGAACCGCCGGCAACGGCGCTTGCTCCATGACCTTTGCGACCAGCTTGGTCGTCGCCTCGACTTCGTCGAGCGGCGCCTCGAAGACAAGCTCGTCATGGACCTGCAACAGCATTATCGCCTTGAGCTTGGCCTTTGCGAGCGCGTCATCCATATGGATCATCGCGCGGCGAATGATGTCGGCGGCCGAGCCTTGCAGCGGCGCGTTGATCGCCGCCCGCTCGTTAAAGGCGCGCTCCGACGGGTTGGACGCGGTGATCCGCGGGAAATGGCATTTGCGGCCGAAGATCGTACGGACGAAGCCATCGGTCCTCGCTTGCTTCTTTGTCGAATCCATATAGTCGCGGATGCCTGGGAAGCGCTCGAAATACTTCCGAATGTAAGCGCCGGCCTCTTCGCGCGGAATCGAGAGTTGATTGGCGAGGCCGAACGCCGAAATGCCGTAGATGATGCCAAAGTTGATCGCTTTGGCGCGCCGGCGTATCTCCCCCGGCATGTCCTTGACCGGCACGCCAAACATTTCCGAGGCGGTCATCGCGTGGATGTCGAGCCCATCGGCGAAAGCCTGCTTCAATTGAGGGATGTCGGCGACATGGGCGAGCAATCGCAGCTCGATCTGACTGTAGTCGGCCGAAATCAGCGCATAGCCCTTGTCGGCGATAAAGGCGCGACGGATCTTGCGGCCTTCCTCGTTGCGCACCGGTATGTTCTGCAGATTGGGATCGGACGACGAGAGCCGCCCGGTCGTCGTCGCCGCGAGCGCATAGCTTGTATGAACGCGATGCGTGCGTGGATTGACGAAGCTCGGCAGCGCATCGGCGTAGGTCGACTTGAGCTTGGCGAGCTGTCGCCAGTCGAGGATGCGGGCCGGCAGTTCATGGCCTTCCTCGGCCAGATCATCGAGCACGCTCGCCGAGGTCGACCAGGCGCCGGTCGCGGTCTTCTTCGCGCCCGGCAGGCCCATTTTGCCGAAAAGAATATCGCCGAGCTGCTTGGGCGAGCCGAGGTTGAAGGGCTCGCCGGCGAGCCTATGGATCTCGGCCTCCAGCCGCGCCATTCCTTGCGCAAATTCGCCCGACAATTGGGAAAGAATTGCCCGATCGATCGAGACGCCGCGACGCTCCATCCGGCCTAAAGGCGCGATCAGCGGCCGCTCCAATGTCTCATAGACATTCGTCATGCGCTCGGCATTGACCCGGCTTTTCAGCGCGCGCCACAGGCGGAACGTCACGTCGACGTCTTCGGCCGCGTATTCCGTGGCTTTGTCGATCGCGACGCGGGCAAAGCCGACGAAACTCTTGCCCGAGCCGGCGACGTCGGCGAAGCGAATCGTCTCATGGCCGAGAAAGCGCTCGGAAAGCCAATCCATGCCATGACCATCGGTCGTCGCCGCCGCGTCGAGCGCATAGGAGAGCAGCATCGTGTCGTCGAACGGCTTCAACTCGACGCCGCGCTCGGCGAGAATCAGCCAGTCGAATTTGACGTTATGGCCGATCTTGACGACGCCCGGCGCTTCGAGGAGCGGCTTCAACAGGGCGAGCGCGTCGCTCTCCTTGATTTGGTCGGGCAGAATCTCGCCGCCGCCGAAGAGGTCGCTTTTGCCGGCTCCGCGATGGGCGAGCGGCGCATAGCAGGCCTTGCCCGGCGCAACGCAGAGCGAAAGGCCGACGAGTTCGGCTTGCATGGCGTCCAGCGATGAGGTCTCCGTGTCGAGAGCAACCGCGCCGGCCTCAAACGCGGCGGCGATCCATCCTCGCAGATCATCGAGCGTCCTCACCGTCGCATAGGCCGAGCGATCGATCTTGGTCTCGCGCGCTTCGGCAAGCCGCGCCTCCGCCAGCGCTTTCGGATGCAACGCGGCGCCGGGCGTTGTCGGCCCGGCAGGCTTGCCAGGAGGCGAAAGCTCGGCGGCGGGTTCCGGCCGCGGCGGCAAGGCGGGGGCTGGCGCCTTTGCTTCGCCGTTGCGGCCGCGCCAGGCGCCGGGGCCGACAAAATCGGGATCCGGCTCGATCGCGCCGGCGTCGACGCCGTAGATTTCCGCGACGCGCCGAATGATCGTCGGGAACTCCATCGCCTTGAAAAAAGCGACCAATGTCTTGGCGTCAGGGGGGTTAAGCGCGAGCTCGTCGAGCGGCTCTTCAAGGACCACATCGTCGACAAGCGTGACCAACTTTTTGGAGATGCGAATTTTCTCGACGCTCTCGGGATTGGTCAGAACCTCGCGGCGCTTCGGCTGCTTGATCTCGTTCGCTCGCGCGAGCAATGATTCCAGATCGCCAAATTCGGCGATGAGTTGCGCCGCGGTCTTGACCCCGATGCCAGCGGCGCCCGGCACATTGTCGGTCGAATCGCCGGCCAAGGCCTGGATGTCGATGACCTTGTCAGGCCCCGCGCCGAAATATTCGACCACTTCCTTTGGCCCGATGCGCCGTTCCTCACGATCGCCTGAGGCGGGGTCGTACATCGTGACGCGAGGGCCGATGAGTTGCATCAGGTCTTTGTCGGCCGAGACGATCAGCGTCTCGGCGCCGCGCTCTCTCGCCTGCCGCGCGTAAGTCGCGATGAGGTCGTCGGCTTCGTAGCGATCCTGCTCGATCGGCCTCAAGCCGAAGGCGCGCACCACCGCGCGCATCAGCGGAAATTGCGGGATGAGGTCCTCCGGCGGATCAGGCCGGTGAGCCTTGTAGGATGGATAGATTTCGCGACGGAACGAATCCTCCGTTTTGTCGAAGATGATCGCCAGATGCGTCGGCTTGATCCCCGCCGCGCCCTCGCGGACGAATTGGAAGAGCTTGGTGGCGAACAGCCGGACCGCCCCGATGGGCAGGCGGTCCGACCGGTAATTGTATTTCTGATCCTGGCGGATCGATTGGAAATAGGCGCGAAAGATGAAGGACGACCCGTCAACGAGAAAAACGCGATCGCCGGGTCCGACAGGACGGGAGCTCTGAGTCATGCGCCGGATTTTACTGTGCGGCGCCGGCGCGCGCTATCGGCGCGCGCCCGCGGGTCGGGCGCCGCGCCGGTGGGACGCATGGCCTCACGCGAAAATCGCTGTAGTCTATTGCGACAAAAAAGGGGCGTGGCATGAAAACAGCCTATTTCGAAGGGCCGGTCGGCTCGATCGCCTATCATGAAACATTGGGCGCGGGCGGCCCAATCGTTTTCATCCACGGCAATTCCGCCTCAAGCCGCGCTTATTCGCGCCAATTGTTGAGCCCGCTCGGCCAAAAGCGGCGACTTGTTGGGATTGACCTGCCGGGCCATGGCCAATCGGACAACGCCGCCGACCCCTCGCTCTATTCCCTTCCCGGTTATGCCCAAGCGCTGATCGCCCTCGCCAAGGGACTTCATCTCGAGGAGGCGACATTTGTCGGCTGGAGCCTCGGCGGCCACGTCCTGTTGGAGGCGGCGCCTGATCTCCCGGAAGCAGCCGGCTTTGTGATTTTCGGCGCGCCGCCGCTCGCCTTTCCGCCCGCCATGGACAAGGCCTTTCTGCCAAACCCGGCGATGGGCGTCGGTTTTTCGGCCGAGGTCACCAAAGAGCAGGCCGCCGCTTATGTGGAATCCTTTTTCAAGCCCGGATATGCCGACATCGCGCCTTCTTTCGTCGACGATATTTTGCGAACCGACGGGTGCGCCCGTTCTCAGCTTGCCGCCAGCATCGCGCCGAAGGGTTACCGCGACGAAGTCGAGATCGTCGCGCAACTGAAACGGCCGCTCGCGGTGCTGCACGGCGCCGAAGAGCAATTGGTGAACGGCGCCTATTTCGATGGGCTCGCGATGCCGACGCTTTGGCGCAAGTCCGTTCAGACGGTGTTTGACGCCGGGCACGCGCCGCAATGGGAGCAGCCGCAGACGTTCAACGCGTTGATCGACGCCTTCGCGGCGGAGACCCGCAAAAGCTGAAAGCCTCGCCTTTATCGCGCCGAGACCGCGGCCGGAGTCGCAGCAGCAGCCTCCACCGCCCTGCGGAAAGCGCCGTCGACCGTGACGCCGAAATTATAGTGCTGCATCGAGAAGGGCAGCGCCTCGCCCGGCGCCACTGATCGGTACCCGACGAAGACGCCGAGCAGCCGGGCCTCTCCGGTCGTCAGCACCGCCCCTCCCGAGGCGCCGACCCCGGCGTCGCAATCGAAGGCGAATTCCCGGGTGCCTTCCGATCCCGACGACAACATGTCCCGCAGCTGGCAATCCTGCATCGACATCGCGCTGCCGGCGCCCCAGTCGCTGTGGCCTCGCGCGACAAATTCGATGTCTTGGCTGGTCCTGGCGGCAGGCCCAAGCGCATAGGGCGTCGCGCCATTGATCGGCCGCAACAAGCGCGCCACCGCCCAATCATGGACCGCTGGGCCCGTATAGGGCGACTTAGCGCCGGCGATGATCGAAGAGACGTCGATCGCCACTGTCGCCTCGCCGTCCGGCAAGGTCACGGTGAAAAAGCAATGAGCGCTGTCGCCGCGCAATTCGCCGCGCTCGTCGTAGAAGACGTGGGCCGCAGTGGTGATGATATCGTTGGTAAGCGTCAATTGACCGGCGCCGCGGGCGACGCCGCAGTGAATGACGCCGGACGCCGCATGGCGGCGCTTGACTTCGGCGGCGTCGAGATGATTTCGCTCGGCGAATTGCTGCGCGGTCAAGCGCGCGTCGGGACCGAAGACCACGATGGGAACGATTGGCGATTGGTCGAATTTCGGGAGAGCCGGCGGTCGCCCCGGCCCCGCGTTGGCGCCAATGCAAGCGATCAGGCAAAAACCACATGCAAAGGCCGCGCGAATGCTATGAAACATCGGCAGAATGCTTCCCACTGATTCTGGCCTCCAAGACCAGTCCGGGAAGCGCCGGGGACCCACCATCCACTATCGCAGGCCTTGGCGCAACTTTTCGTGATGAGATGTCGAACGTACTGACAAAAATGTCACATCCTCCCCCGCGCGCAACCTTCGCCACAATTCATCGCGTCAATTCAGGCCCTTGCACGGCATGAACGTTTCGCCGCGGACCCGCTATGACGCTATGGTCGTCGCCGGGCGGCTCGAGGCTGACCTTGCGCAGGCCGCAGTGATCGATCAGTTGGCGGCTCTCGCCCGCCGCCTCGAAAACTACGCGCCGCCGCGCCGCGCCAACGGCCTCGCCCGGCTGATCGGCTTTCATGCCGCCGAGCCGCCGCGCGGGCTCTACATTTATGGTCCTGTCGGGCGCGGCAAGTCGCTGTTGATGGATCTCTTCTATGAGACCGCCTCGACCGAGGCGAAGCGGCGCGTCCACTTCCACGCCTTCATGGCCGACGCGCATGAGCGCATTCATCGATGGCGCGAACGACGCAAGACCGACGAGACGGCTGGCGACGATCCGATTGCGCCCGTCGCCGCCGACCTCGCCGCGGAAGCCTGGCTCCTGTGCTTCGACGAATTCAGCGTTAACGACATCGCCGATGCGATGATTCTTTCGCGATTGTTCACCGCCCTGTTCGCCGCCGGAGCAATCGTCGTCGCGACCTCCAATGTCGCCCCGGACGATCTCTACAAAGACGGTCTCAACCGCGCGCTGTTCCTGCCCTTCATCGCGCTGATGCGCGAGCGCCTCGACATTGTGGAGCTCAATGCGCGCGCCGACTATCGGCTCGAGAAGCTGGCGCGGGCGCCGGTCTACTATTCGCCCGCCGACGCGGCGGCCAAGGCGGCGCTCGACCGCGCCTTCGAAGCGCTCACCGGCCACGCGCGGGGCGAGCCGGTTTCGGTCAGTTTTCTTGGCCGCTCGCTGGAGGTTCCCGAGGCGATCGACGGCGTCGCCCGCTTTGCGTACGCCGACCTCTGCCGAATGCCGCTCGGCTCGTCCGATTTTCTCGCCCTCGCGCAGCGCTTCCACACCGTCTTCGTCGACAATATTCCGATCCTCAATCCGGAGCGACGCGACGAGGTCAAGCGCTTCATCAATCTGATCGACACGCTCTATGATGAGCGCGTCAAAGTCGTCGCCTCGGCCGCCGTCGAGCCGGCGGAACTCTACCCCGGCGGCGAAGGCTTCGAAGCCTTCGAATTCGCTCGCACGGCTTCGCGCCTGATCGAGATGCGCTCGGCCGACTATCTCGCGCTGCCGCATGGCCACGCCGGCGCCGCCGTCTCCGGCGATCTCGGCGGGCTCGTCGAAACGTGACGGTTCGTCTGGATCGGCCTTTCAATTTGTGGGACGATATATGGCCAGTCCACTAAAAGGCCGTTGGAACCGGCGCCTTGCCAAGATCGCAATCAGCAGAACCGGTCGAGGCGCGCCTTCTCGAAATCGCCGGCGCGCATGTCCGCAAATTCGGCGCGGCGCGCACGACGATCGTCGGCATCGCGCGCGACGCCGGCATGACTCACGCCAATGTTTATCGCTACTTCAGCTCGAAGGAAGAGCTGTTCGAGGAAATGACCGCCTCATGGTTGCGCCCGCTGGAAGCGCGCTTGCGCGAGGCGGCCGACGGCGCCGATCCGGCCTATGACAAGCTCGAGCGCATGCTGATTGCCATTCACCGCGCGTACCGTCAGAAGCTTGAGTCTGATGGGGCCTTGTTCGATCTTCTCATCGACGCTCTGGAAAATGGCAAGGGCAGCGCCCGCAAACATCGCGCCCGCGTTCAGGCCGATATCCAACGCGTGGTTGAAGACGGCATCGGCTCCGGCGCCTTCGCGATGAACGATCGCCGCCGCGCCCTGTCGCTGATCTTCGACGCCGCGCATCGGTTCATTCATCCGATCGCCATGCGCCTCGACGCGCAAACGCCGGCGCAGGCCTTGGAGGCGCGCTTCGAGCGGATCATCGCGCTCGCTTTAAGGGCGCTGCGGTCGGGAAGGGTGTGAAGGGCCGGCCTGTCCTGGCTCAACACGTCTGGGAATGGCAAGAGTTGGGCGCTGCGTTCAGCGCCAGTAATCCATTGATTGCCGGCGAGCGTTTTTTGCGAGAGAATTCGCCTTCGTCGGAGCACATTTGTGGCCGGCGAGCACATGCGCCCACCGACTCGGACGTACCTCACCTTCATGCCGTACCGTCCGTCGCGAAGCGCGGTCCCCTTCTCTCCTCGCGGGAGAAGGTTGCCCCTACACCCTGAGCGGCATCAACACATAAAGCGCCGCGGCGCCGTCGCGATCCTGGATGAGGGTTGGCGAGCCTGGGTCGGCGAGCTTCATGAGCGCGGTGTCGCTGGCGAGTTGCTCGGCGATATCGAGGAGGTAACGCGCGTTGAAGCCGATTTCGATCGGCGCGCTGTCGTAGTCGACTTCGATCTCCTCGCTTGCCGAGCCGGAGTCGGGATTGTTGACAGAGAGCGTCATCCGCCCGTCGCCGATCGACAATTTGATCGCCCGGCCGCGCTCGGAGGAAATGGTCGAGACGCGATCGACCGCCGCCTGGAACGGCGCCTTCTCGACGACGAGGCGTTTCTCGTTGTTGGCCGGGATGACGCGGGCATAGTCGGGGAACGTGCCGTCGATCAACTTGGTGGTCAGCACGGTGTCGCCGAAAGTGAAGCGCGCCTTGGCGGTCGAAAATTCGATCGACACTTCCGCATCGATATCCTCGATCAGTTTCTGGACCTCGCTGACCGCCTTCCGCGGCACGATGACGCCCGGCATGCCGGCCGCGCCCTTCGGCGCCGGCAATTCCACGCGCGCGAGGCGATGGCCGTCGGTCGCCACCGCTCGGAGCATCGTCGCGCCGCCAACATCGATCGCGTGCATGAAGATGCCGTTGAGATAGTACCGCGTCTCCTCGGTCGAGATCGCAAATTGCGTATTGTCGATCAGTTTCTTGAGATCGGCGGCGGGAAGCGCGAAGCGATGGGTGAGATCGCCGGCGGTAAGATCGGGGAAGTCCGAGGCCGGCAGCGATTGCAAGTGGAAGCGGGAACGGCCGGATCGCAAGAGAAGTTGTCCCGCCTCGCCAGTCATCTCGAGCGAGACCTGCGCGCCTTCGGGAAGTTTGCGCACGATGTCGTAGAGCACATGAGCCGGCGCCGTGGTGGCGCCGGCTTGCGCCACGTCCGCGGGCGCCGATTCCGTCGCCTCGAGGTCGAGATCGGTCGCGCGCAGCGTCAATTGGCGCTCGCGCGCTTCGATCAGCACGTTCGACAGGATCGGAATCGTGTTGCGCCGCTCAACGACGCGATGCACGTGGCCCAGAGCTTTGAGAAGAGCTGTCCGCTCCAACGTCGCCTTCATGTCAGCTTCTCTTACATCCTCGCGGGGGCTAGGCCCGAGCCGGACGCCTCATCCGACGGGGCGGCGACTGTGGCAAGCGGGCGGCGTCGGCGCAAGGGCGAGGCCGCCACGTCCTTGCACTTATAGGCATTTTATCGCATCGCCGGCGCGACGGTCGACGACTTAACCGGCCCTTAAATCGCCGCCATTACTTTCGATGAACCTTTGGACGGCGCAAGGCCGACTCGGGTCCTTGGCGGAGCCGGGCGCTCGCGGAAATGCCGAGTCGAAGGGGCGGGGTTTGGCAATGATCGGCCTCGGCCGTAGGCGCAACCGCGAGCGGATTGAACCGCGGCTCGATGATTCGGGGCGCGGACGCGGCCGCTTCGAGGATCTGCGTGCCGATCCCGAAGACAACCCGCGTCGCGCAAGGTCCAGCCGTCGCGGCGGCGGCGCGCGCAGCGGCGGAAGACGGCGCGGCGGCGGGCGCGATAAACGGTCGGGATTCGGCCGGCTCCTCTACTGGTGCTTCGTGCTCGGCGTTTGGGGCTTCGTCGGCGT